>JBCBQD010000088.1:0-19941 GCA_039820425.1 Cyanobacteria bacterium J06635_1 | reverse complement strand
GGTTCGATCTGAACATCTACAACGTTGGTCAAGAGTATGAGGGCATCACCTATGAAATTGACTGGGGCGATGGCAGCCCAACTGAGTTTTATCAGGGATACGACCCGGCCAATCCAGTGCCGATGCCGAATCCAGGATATGTCTACAATCAGGATGGCATTTATACCGTCACGGTGACAGCCACTGATGACGATGGCGATACCTTCGTCCAGACTCAGGAGATTATTGTTGAGGCACTGCTCCCCAACTTTGAGCTAGATGTCTACAATGGCTTCGACTATTCCAACCTCCTCGTCGAAGACCAGTGGTTCGATTTGAACATCTACAACATGGGTCAAGAGTATGAGGGCATCACCTATGAAATTGACTGGGGCGATGGCAGCCCAACTGAGTTTTATCAGGGATATGACCCGGTTAATCCAGTGCCGATGCCGAATCCAGGATATGTCTATAACCAGGATGGCATTTACACCGTCACGGTCACTGCCACCGATGATGATGGTGATACCTTTGTCCAAACCCAGGAGATCATTGTTGAGGCCTCTAATATAGCTCCAACAGATTTACAGTTTGGTCTTGATAAGGCTAGCTATAAGCAAGGAGAAACCTTAGCCATCACAAATGGGCAGGTCTTTGATGAAAATGGGATTGCAGATTTACAGAAAGTGGATCTGTGGCTTGAGAAAGCTGATAGAACCTGGGAAGATATCAGCGATGTCACTAGCTTTAACCCAAACGGTGGATTTGGCTATAGCCTCGATTTGACTGACTTCGCAGTGGGTAGCTACACCCTGTGGGCTAGAGCCTATGACCAGAAAGGAGCCTTTAGCAATTCATTTGAGCAGAGCTTTGAGGTGACGGCAGCTAATACTGCACCCACGGGGCTACAGTTCGGGGTTAACAAACCCAGCTATGAAGCGGGAGAGATGCTTTCTCTAACCGGGGCACAGGTCACCGATGCAGAGGGCAATCTCGAGCGGGTAGACTTCTGGCTTAAAACAGCGGATGGTAGTTGGGAAGACATTAGCGATGCCACTAGCTTTAGCCCTGACGGTGGTTTTAGTTTTGATCTGGATCTGACTGATTTTGCAGCGGGTAATTATACCCTGTGGGCCAGAGCTTATGACCAGGAAGGCGCTACAAGCAATAGCGTGCAGAAGGCTTTTGAGGTAACCGCAGTCAATGTTAACTCAGCCCCGACTGACCTACAGTTTGGCTTCGATAAGCCCAGCTATAAGGCAGGTGAAACACTGTCACTAACAGGGGCACAGGTGACAGATGTTGATAACAACTTAGACCGGGTAGACTTTTGGCTCAAGACAGCAAATGGTGCCTGGGAAAACATTGATGATGTTGTCAACTTAGACTTCAATACAGACGGCAGCTTTGACTACAGCGTTGATTTGACTGGCTATGCCCAGGGCACCTATACCCTGTGGGCAAAAGCTTACGACCAGGCAGGGGCCTCTAGCAATGTGACTCAGCAAACTTTTGAGGTGACTGCTGCTAATGCTGCACCCACTAACCTACAGTTTGAAGTTGCACAGCCCAGCTATAACAGCGGCGAAACGCTGATGCTGAGCAATGCCCAAGTGCTTGATGTAGACGGCGCTGGGGATATTAACAAGGTAGACTTCTGGTTAAAAGGCCCCAATAACCAGTGGCTAAATCTACCTGATGCTGAAGCGTTTACAGCAGCCACAGATAACAGCAACCTGGCTGAGTTTGAGTATGACTTACTCATTACCGGCGGGTTAACAGGAACCTATACTCTGTGGGCCAGAACCTATGACCAGGCAGGGGCTAATAGTAACAGTCTCAAAAAGACTTTTGATGTGCAAGCAGGCACTACACCGAGTGATATCTTAACGGGTGGTGCTGGTGTCGAAAACACGTTTGCACTGGGGGATATCTCAGGAGCCCTGTATGGTGTAAGTGGTGTCGATGACTATGCCTTGATCAATAACTTTGTGATGGGCGAAGACATTATTCAGTTGTATGGGGATGCATCAGACTATCGCCTGGGGGCAGCCCTGGAGGGGACTGCAATCTATCGGACTGTAGGCCCCCAAGAAGAACTGCTAGGTGTTGTTACTGACGTAAGTTCACTGAGCTTGGGTTCAGATGCTTTCAGCTTTGTCCCAGCACTCTAATCAACTACAAGAATAGCTTCAGCGGCGTAGTTTCAAGACTGCGCCGTTTTTTTGGTTTTTGAGGTTGGAATATAGCCTATTAGATGACAATGATATCAGCCTTAGTACGCACATTTTTTTTGACATACTGGTCCTAATTACGTATTTCTTACCATCACAATCTCATCTTGTGTAGGCGATATTAGGGATGAAACTGCCTGTTGTTGCTTAGTAATAGGCTATTTGACCAAGGTTAGGTGCATATTGAAACTTTAGGTGAGCAAAGGTCATTTAAGTTTCACTACCTGCAACAGCCATCAGACTTTTATCTCTATAGGTTATTTCTCACGATGAACAAACTTTCCTCCCTCGCTCGTTTGGGCGCATTAGCGGCTGCGGTTAGCGGTACAGTTCTTGTAGGTAGTATTCAAGACGCCAACGCTGGTACAACTTCTCAAGCTTTCACAGTTAGTGGAGATGTTGCTGATCTTTGCACCATTTCAAATGTGGCCGCCGGTACGATGGGGTATGACTTCAGCAATGACAAGTTAACAACTGAGGGTAATACTCGTCCTGGCTTTACAGTAAACTGTAATGCTGATATCACACAGATTAATTATGATGTTGCTATTACAGCAAGCCCTACAGCTGCTGCCGAGACAACCTGTAGTCTTGCATTGGTCGCCGATGGCGCTGTAACACCGGGAACTTTGACAGACGTTGCTGACTGTGTAGGCACGGGCAACTTTACAACTATTGATGATGTCGATGGCCGTAGTAACACACCTCCTATCGCTGGTGTTGATGAGGATGGTGAGATTGTGTTTGAAGTAAGCCGTGATGCGGGTGCCTTAGATGCAGGTACACATACTTACGCGATCACTCTGACCTGGGTACCATAATTTTTCGGTAATCCTTGACCTTAATTGACACAATACTTCGGGGCGGGGGCTAGAAACTGGCTCCTGCCTTCTACTTTAAATCCATCGGTATCGTGTTTGTGAGTTGGCGATCCATCAAGGGTACTTTAACTATGCAGGCTTTCTTTTATTTTTAATTTTATGGTTGACCTGAGGAAAAAATCAGCTATCTGGAAATCGCGATTTAAGATCGCAACTCTTTTTGCCAGTAGCCTCAGCTTGTTGGTGACAACCGAAATTTTACTGTCACAACGCCCTGCTCACGCTCAAGTCAACCTGTATCCTCTGGTGCTCCAAGAAGAAACCGAACGGGGACAGGCCAGAGCGGTCATTAATGTAGCCAATACATCTGATCAACCCTTTCGTGCCCGGATTACAGCAGAACCCTTTACCTACACCCAAGCAGACGGGTTTACAACCCTTGAACCTGGAAGCTCTGGCGATCTGACGCCTTACTTATTTTTTAGCCCAACTGAGTTGGTGGTGCCCCCCAACTCAGAGCGCCGTATCCGAATGATTACCCAGTTTCCCCCCAGTGCGGAACCGGGTGAATACCGAGCTGTGATTTTTACGGAGCCGTTGCGGGCTACTTCACCGGAAGACGGTACACCTGGAGTGAATGTGATTACCCGTGTGGCCGCAACACTATATGTCCGCAATGGAGACTTGAGCCCCGAGATTGTTGTAGGATCTGCACTTTGGGATCGAGAGGCTCAGCAAGTACAGATGGTGGTTGACAACGTGGGGGAGGCCTCAGTGCGTCCGGTGGCTCAGTGGACATTGCGCCAAGGCGATATGATTATTGCCTTGGGGCAAAGCTGTCCAACCGCGATTATGCCCGAAAGTAAGCGAAACTTTTTGCTTGACTACAGCACTCAAGAGGTTCCTATCCTGCCCTCTGGCACCTATGAACTGAGCGGTGAATTTGTCTGGCGCGATGGCTCAGACGATGAGCAAACTCAGTCGTTTGAGGTTGAGTTGCAAATCCCGGTGGGCAATTAAATTTTTTTGAATTTTGAGTTTTGAATTCTTAAAAGGTGCATTACCAAATTTGTTTGGTAGTTTTAGCTGTGGCGTGGAGCAATGCCCCAATCGAAGACAATTTATCAAGGAAAGTTGGCGAGGCGGCTTGTCAACCCGATTGTCTTTGCCTTAATTAGCCAGGGATTGCCGACGTTGACTGCTAAAGCAGAGTCGGAGGAGACTGCGCAGCCGTTTTTGATCCAGGGGTCTGATCATTCTGATCATATAGAGAATGTTCAGACCAGTAGCGTACTTGAGCACAGGACAGAAACCATTCAGGCGACGACACCTGATTTAGTTGAGTCGCCCACACCTAGCTTTTTCTCAATACCTGTATCAGAGCCCTCTCAAGAGGTTTTTCCAGTGGGGATTAACTTAGAGAGGCGCAATGTGCTGCCGTCGGTCTTTGTTCGTGGGTTGACGGATGATACGCAAGCGGTTGATTTATCCGCCTGGCAGGTGCCGGTCAGCGAGGTCTTCGAAGCGCTGAACATTACTGCTAATCCGTTAGAAGATGGGCAGTTAGAGCTGATTTCACCGGCGTTGGTGACGCGAGTTAAGCCTGACAGTTTCACCGTGGACCCGGAGCTGGGGCGGGTGATGTCGGTGCAAGAGATCGAAACCCTGCTGGGGGTGCCGGTCAGCTTTGACATGGTGGAGTATGCGCTGGTGCTTGCGCCCCCGTGGCTCAACCAGCGGGGACGATCGCGGCGGCAGGCAGAGGTGCCGGTGATTGTGGACGGGCTCCCGACGGTGGCGGCACCGGACTTTAGTGTGTCAGCGGTGCGGCAGCGGACAACCCTGTCGAATGGGAATCGCGATCGCATCAACACCCAAGGCGATCTCAGCGCCACTGGCACGGCCTTGGGGGGCAGCTGGTATGTGCGGGTCAACCAGGCTGACCTGACCAACAGCGCCACCTGGCGACTCAGCGAAGCCCAATATCTGAGGCAAACCGACGCTGCTGACTATGTGGTGGGGTCTCAGCCTACCTTTTGGCCGGGGCAGGGGAGCGGCAGTTACTGGGGTGTGACCACGGTGCAGCGCTTTGGGTTTGAGCCTACGAATCCAGGCAGTGGTGGGTTCTCACCCCAAAGGCGTTTGCAAAGCGATGACGTGGGGCGTACCATTGCTGGCGAGGCGGAGCCAGGCACCTTGGTGCAATTGGTGGCCGGGCTCGATAACTTCATTATTGATGAGGTACTGGTTGACTCATCTGGGATCTATCGCTTTGAGGCGGTGTCTACCACCGGCAGTCGTTATTTTCAGGTGTTTCTTTACGCCAATGGTCAGCTGACGGCGGAACCTGAGATTCGGGATGCAGAGTTTTTGGCGCTGCCGGGGCAGCTATCGGTAGGGACTTCGGCCCTGGTAGTGTCAGCTGGGGGACGACAGGCGAACAATGAAGACTTTTTGGGGCCCTTTCAAGAGGCCACAGGTGGAGTGGCCTATCGCTGGGGCGCGACAGAAGATTTAACCCTAGGGGGAGGGGCTGTCTATGACGAGTCGCTGCTAGGCTTTGGAGAGTTGTTTTATCAGCCTGCCAATCTGCCGCTGCGGGTGGCGGTGTCTGCCCTGGCAGGGGATGACGGGATAGATTATAACGCCAATCTGTTCTACAACCCCTCGCCTGAGTTTAATCTGACCCTGAGCAGCGATGAGCTATCGCAACGGTTTCGAGCTAACTGGCGGGTGGGGCGAGGACTGAGTCTCAGGGCCAGTGGCAACACCCGCGAAGATGCGTTGTCAGTGGGGGCAAGCGTCTCACTCAACAGTAAAGATTTTTACCTGTCTGGCAGTGGTGATATCGACACCAACGGCAATCTGCGGTGGAGCCTGAACTCTCGGTGGGATAAGTTACAACTCACCCATCGAGGGAATGAACTGACCACCGACACAGATCTGACCTATTCGTTTTCAAGGCGACCGTCGGTGGGGCATACTGCTTTTTTGGCCTACGATACCCGCGAGATTAACGATAACTACGAGAATTTATTACAGGCGGGCTGGCGCTATCGCTCTCAGGAGAGAAATGCCCGAGGGCTTAACCTGTGGCAGTTTGATTTAGGCTATGGCGTGGGCTCCCAAGGTAGCGGTATTATTGCCGCTGCCTCTACAACCGTTATTCCTGGAATGGCTCTACGGGCAAGCTATGAGGAGATTTCAACCTTGTCGGAGCAGACCACATTTAGAGTTGAGCTGTCACCTACCCTGAGTGTGCAACCCACTTTAACCCTCAGTGATACCTCGCCTGAAGATTTAAGAGGCGAAGGGAGCTTGTTGGTAAAACCCTTTTTAGACACCAACGGCAATGGCGTTTGGGACATAGGAGAACAGATCCATACTGAAGATTTAGATTTACTAGTGTTATTGGACAATCAAAATACAAATCGCTTTCGTCCTGCCATTACTTCAGAAGGTTTGTTCATTCAAACTGATCCTGGGGTGCATCGAGTTGATTTGGACCCAGCAGGCTATCCACTTGATTGGCGACCCACACAGAGAGCCTATGCCGTTGAGGTGGCTGCCGGAGGACATACGGTGGTGACCATCCCGCTGACACGGTCTTATGCAGTGGCTGGGGTGATCACTGATGGGGAGAATGAACCGATTGCGGGTGCGACGGTCGAAGCGGTATCACCTCAGGGAGGGATTCGACCCTCGTCGGTAACGAACCGGGCGGGGGTGTTCTTTTTGGAAGGATTGAGTCAGGGGCAGTATGAGCTGCTGATCAACGGTGAGTCAGCGCAACCGCAACAGATCGAGTTTGATGCAGAGTCCCCTGCGTTTCAGGAGTTAAATCTCTCGTTAGCGCAGCGCGCAGCGGCGAGATAGCCACATTTCAGATTTTCCCCTCCGCGGAGCTATCCCTGACTAAAGCATTGTCGCCTGGCGACGGATGGCCATTATCTATCAAGTTAGACGACTTAAAGAGATATCTCATCTCGCCTTTTTAGCCTCTGCTAGCCAGTTATCAAAGGTGCCCTGGTTGTTTTGGATCCATTCTTCGGCATGGCGTCGTATATCGTCAGGCGTATTCGCGCCATCGCGCATACGTTGATTTTGCAAGCTGACATCGTTGATAGGGATTTGCACCACTTCGAACCATCGCTTGGCGGTTGGATTGTTGTTTAAAAATCTTTGGTTGGCGAGGATCTCAATTTGGTTGATGGGGAAGCCCAGGTTTTTGTCATCGACAATGGTTTCTCCAGATTGACCGTCGGGTAGTGTGGTTCTGGGCACTTCTAGCCACACCACATTTTCGTCGGGGGTTAAGACGCTGCTGACCCATAGCGGTGTCCAAGTGTAGTAAAGGATCGGTTGCCCTTGCTGCTGTTTTTGAATGGTGGTCTCGATCAGAGCAAAGTAATTATCATTGTCGTGCTCAACCGTATCACGCAGTTTGTAAGCATTAAGGTGGTGCTCGATGACGTCTCGACAGCCCCACCCGGACGGGCAACCCACTAGATTAGCTGTACCGTCGCCGTCGCTGTCAAATAGCTTGGCAATGTCGGGGTCTTGCAGCTGGGCAACATTAGTAATGCCATACTCAGTAGCTGTGGCTTGATCGATCAGGTATCCCTGCAAAGCATTTTCCACAACGGGACCAACTTGCTGCATGCTTCGCCCGCCGTCGTTGTCAGAATAAAATTTGCCATGCAAGGGGTTCCAATGAACCGCAGTGTAGTCCAGATAATTTCTAGAAATGGCCTGGTGGATCACGTCGTATTCGAGTTCGGAGCCAGACACAGGGGTATAGCCCAGCTGCTCAAGGCCGATGTTGACCACTTCAGTTTGGAATAGCTCTTCTAAAGTGCCGTAGGCGGAGCGGATGACGGTTCCTTTGCTGGTAGGGGTATTGGTGCGACATCCGGTGATGCCTAGTAAAAGACACAATCCAATGGTGGTAGCAGACAGGCGTTTGAAATTAAGCGACATAATTCGATGAATATGGCATTAATCAAACTTATCCGCAGGGATTCTGCCATTTCAGGACAGGCTTATGTTTGTTAAACAAGGGTTCATGCTGATTAAAGCGGTGATGAATCTGCCAGGATGACCTAGCCAAATAGGGAGGGGTTGCCTGGTCAAACTGTGGATGGCAAAACCAGGCTGACGGCAGACCATAGAGAAGTTGTCGTGATGGAATCTTGATTACCATGTCTACAGACACTTTTTTGCCAGGCCTATCGCAAGCTATGGCGTCACTGATCGAGCGGGTGAGTCCAGCGGTGGTGGCCATTCGTGGGGCCCGCTCTGTCGCTACCGGCATTCATTGGCGGGCAGGTTTGGTGGTGACTTCCTGTGAGGCGCTGCATCCTCAAGATACGCTAACGATTAAATCAAACTCGGTCAGTGAGACGACTGAGGCGGAGCTATTGGGCGCTGACCCAACGACGGATGTGGCGGTTTTGGCCTTGCCCGAGGGGGGTGAGCTGCCGGTGGCTGAGGTGACCACCGACCCACCAGCGATAGGGAGTTTGGTGATGACGGTGGCCTATCGGTCAGGGCGCAATCGGGTGACTCGACTGAGGTCTAGCCTGGGCCTGATTAGCAGTGTCGATGGCCCCTGGCGCAGCCTCGGCGGCGGTCAGATTGATCAGTTTATTGAGGTAGATCTTAAGCTCGGGCGAGGCGGAGCAGGCAGCCCGTTGATAGATGCAAGCGGTCGGGTAATTGGATTTAACACCTTTGGCCCCCGACGTAGCGTGTTGGCGATTCCGGCGTCGAATGTGGAGCGGGTGATCCAGCAGCTCCAAGAACGGGGCAAGATCGCTCGGGGCTATCTAGGACTGGGTATGCAGCGGGTGCAACTGCCTGAGTCAGTGGGGCAGTCGCTCAATCTGTCAAACCAAACCGGCATCATGGTCGTTAGTCTGGATGCGGGAGCTGCGGCCGATCAGGCAGGAATATTGCTGGGGGATATTATTGTGGCGATAGAGGCAAAGTCGGTGGGCGATTTGAGAGATATTCAAACCTTTCTTGACCCACAGCGGGTGGGCCAGTCGCTCGTGCTGACAGTGTTGCGGGCTGGGCAGTTGCGAGACATCACCGTCACGGTGGGTGAGCGATAAATCATGATCCGACTGGTGATCTGTGCCGATAATCCGATCACACGGGCCGGTCTAGACAGCATGGTAGCAAGTCCAGACACTCACCCAAACGTTCACATTTTGGAGAGTGTGGCACAGCTGACTGACGTGAGTCAGGGGCTCGGCTCCGTTGATGCACTACTGCTGGTGGCTGAGCTAAATGACGGGCTGCTGCAATTGCTCGCTGAGCTAATGGATACGGCAGGTCAATTTAGGATAATCTTGCTTGTGGATGAGCCGGTTGAGCGGCGCGGCTTATCTCAGGCACTATCGCTAGGGGTATTGGGGCTCTTGCCAGCTTCGATATCGGCGGTGGGCTTGAGGAGTGCGATCGCAACCGTTACCCATGGTCTGAGCGTAATACACCCCGATTTTACAGAGATCCTCTTCACCCATTTACCCACTCTGCTTGACGATGAAGCTGATCTGATTGAACCTCTGACCCCCCGTGAAATCGAAGTGTTAGATCAACTGGCCCAAGGACTCAGCAATAAAGCCATTGCCAAGCGGCTGAATATCTCAGAGCACACCGTTAAATTTCACCTCAGTGCCCTATTTGGTAAACTCAATGCCACCAGCCGCACCGAGGCTGTTGCCCTGGGGCTACGTCAGGGGTTGATTATGCTGTAGTTGCGATCGCGGCATCTCTGTTTTAATCTTCAAACCCGCAAATCAACAATCAACGGGAGATGGTCTGATCCGGTTTCAGGGCCCGTGCGCACATCCATGACCTGGATTGACGGGCTGAGTAAGCAGTGATCGATGGGGAGCGAAAACAAGGGGGATGCCCAATCGGGAATCTGGTGATAAGTGCCCCGAGTCGGCCAGGAGGGCACAATGCCAAACCCTTTGCGAGCATTGTGTAGCCCCGCTTGCTGCTCTAGCCGCCGGTAGTAGGGAGACCACATGCTGAGATTAAAATCCCCCAGTAGTAGGGCCGGGTTATCAACGGTTTGCAGATATTGGCCCACCTGGTCAAGCTGTCGATTGCGGGTATGAAAAAACGACGACTTGACTGGCGGCGGTGGGTGGGCAGCCACCACAGACAGGATCTGCTCATGAAACCTGACCTGTGAGACAACACTGGCATATATCTCAGTTCCAAAAAAATTAATCTCAGGGTCAATCAGCGGTTGCCGACTGTAGAGCATGATGCCGACATGATAGGGATTGGCCTGCCCCGATGAATAGGGCAGGATATCGCTGAGGGTATTGAGCTGGTCAACCCAGGGCTTATCGACTTCCATAAACACCGCGAGGTCAGGCTGCTCTGCCCGAGCGATGGCCAGGATTTTCCCATAGTCAGTATTTTGGGTGTTTAAGTTGGCCACCAGCACACGCAGGTTGGCATTGCCACCAGAGCGGTACATAAAGTGGGGAGGCCAATACCAGGGCATGATTTGGGCTGAGACTAATGCACTGCAAAATAGCGCCACCAGCAGTAAACGCCCTTGCCTGAGTAAGGCTAAGACCCCGGTTAACAGCAAGCAAATCAGTAAATACTGCAGCTGAAAGTGGGAAAAAATTTCAAAATAAAGTTTCCAGCCGTAGCGGGTTGTAAACAGGCTAATGGCCGTCACACAGATGATCGTACCCAAACTTAAACCGGACAGAATTCCTGTTAAGCAACCGCGCATAGGTCCCCTTTGGTAAAAATTCGCCCCTTGAGTACATCAGGACAGCTCTACGCAGATCTTCTACTGCTTTCGCCAAAACAATTTCGGATAGCTTAGGCGTCTGTCAATCTTAATCTTTGGGCAAGCCTGACGCGGAGACGGGGGGATGGGGTGACACGGAGATTGCTAATTGCTTAGAATCCCCGCGTCTCCGCGTCCTCAACTCTCCCCGTCCCCCATATTCCGTTCGGTTGAGCCAAGTCGAAGCCTACGGCCAACTGTCCTCAATCTTTTGCAGCACACTATCTAAATCTTCGCCCCCTATGTAGTCCACCATGCCGATCCAAAAGGTACCGGTCCCGACAACGGCGGGCATCAGGTCAGAGCCATCAAAGCGAATGGTTTGGGCGTTGGCTAAAATTTCAGCCTGCTGCCGCACCAGGTCATTGGGGTAGCTCCCAAGGTCAACTTCCTTGTGGGGGGAAATATACCCCCGTGCTGCCCAAATTTCGTGGGGCGTTGCTGAAGCCAGATACGTCATCAGATCTCGGGCGGCGGGGGTGTCATTGAGCTGTCCGAAGACAATCCCACCCGTCAACAGCGGGGTATCGATTTCAGGGTTGACGCTGGGTAGCAAAAACACGCTGACGTTTTCGCCGGGGGTGAGCCCCTCGGGTAGAAAATCGGTGATAAAGCTAGCCTGTCGATGAAGGTAGCAGCCCGGTGGATCTTCAAATAAAGGCGCAGGCGAGTCCCCAAACGGGATGCTTACAATGCCTGTGGTTCCGCCGACTACGTAATCTGGGTTGAGGGCAATTTCGCCAAAGGTTGCTGCGGCTTGCTTGACCGGTGGTGCATTAAACGGGATTTCATGGGCTACCCACTGGTCGTAGATCTCGGTGCCTGCGGTACTGAGCAAAATATTCTCAATCCAGTCGGTGCCGACCCAGCCAGTGGCGTCGCCGCTCTCTATGCCCAAGCACCAGGGCGTTTTGCCATCGGCAACGATCTGGTCTGAGAGGGCGATCAGCGCCGCCCACGTCTGGGGGATTTCATAGCCTGCTGCTTCAAAAGCCTGGGGGTTGTACCAGACCAGGCTTTTAGGGTCGGCCCGCATCCAAATGCCGTAGAGTGTATCTTCGACGCTGCCCAGCTCAATCCAGGCAGAGGGATAGGCCAGCGTATCTGGCGCAATAAACTCATCCAGGGGGACCAGTGCGCCCTCCTGGGCCAGGTCAGCCATCAGCCCCGGTTGGGGAAAGAGGGCAATGTCGGGCTTGTCACCCCCCTCCACTCGGATCGGTAGGACAGTAGCAAAGGCATCTGTGCCTTCGTAAATCACCTCAATGCCGGTTTCCTCTGTGAACGGGGCGACGGCCTCTTCAATGATTTCTTGTCCCACCCCGGTGAGGGAGCCCAGGATGGTGACGGTTTCAGGCTCGCCGTCATTCGTAGACGGTTCGGATAGACAACTGGTGGAGAGGAGCGCCAAGGGGAGGAGGGGGAAGTAGAGTTTCATGAAAGCGGTGGGGAGATCGCGAAGGTGGGGAAGGTAAGGCGTTGAGGGACAGGTAGGGGCGTCATGACGTGCGCCCAATGCAGGAATATTCGGAGTTAGAGACGTAGGGTAGGCACCGCCCACCTTGTCCAGGTAAGGCATTCAGGTGCTGCTTACGCCAAAAAATCCAGATCGCGATCGCGAATATAGCCCACCAGCATCGGCCCCAGTGTCGCAATGATGGTCACAAACACCACGATCAAAATCTGACTGATATTCAGCGTGGCGAATAGTGCGCCAAAGTCAAACACCCCCCCAATCTCAAAGCGCCCCAGGGCAACATAGGTGGCATTGCAGGTGAGAGAGGTCCAAAAATCGAATGCGATCGCAAGTATCCAGGCTGACTTTAGCAAGATCAGCTCCATGCCGCGAGCATTGCGGGCTTGCCAGATTGACTTGGTCGCAAAGTTAAAGGCCCCCACCGTGAGGGTGCCCACCAGGCTAATTCCCAGGGAAATAAAGCTGATGCTGTTGAGCAAAATCAAGGTTCCTAAAAACGTGGTGAGCAGATCCCAAATCATGCTCAGCCGAAAGGCACTCATTAGAACGAAACGTCTAATCGTCATGTATTACCTCAGATCACCCAGAATTCATACCATCCTACTGGACTTAATGTTTGACGAGAGATTAAGTTAAATCTTGACACATCCAGACCCATCATCTAACCCTGGAGAAAAACTCAAGTTCTTAAGCTGGACGCGGCTTTCGTCACCTTTAATAGGGTGGTATTTTAGCAGGGTGGCATAATGAACAGAATAAACGGCTAGGCAACGCAAACCTGTGCAGGCACCCTCTAATATATGGCAAGCAGAGCTACAGGCGATCCTGAGGGGGGCAGCGGGCGGCTTTTTATTTGGCATTCCTTTGCTATACACCGTTGAAGTTTGGACCATTGGCACTGCAGCTGATTCTCTATTTTTGCTGGTGGTGCTTGGTGTCACATTTGTGGTGGTGCTGCTATTGACACAGATTGAAGGGTTTCGCCGCACCTTGTCATTAAACCCTCTGGAGGCCTTGCTAGAAGGCATCGAGGCGTTAGGGATTGGGTTGGTGTGTGCTGCGATCGCACTGGTTTTGCTGCGCCGCGTTACCCTAGCGACGCCGCTCTCTGAGACCCTTGGCAAACTCATTTTTGAAGGTGTTCCCTTTTCCCTGGGGGTAACCCTGGCCCGCACTACCCTCAGTAGTAACCGCAGCCGCCCCCGACGAACCCTGACGCGGTCCTCAGGCTCGATGCCTGATCTGGAAATCCCCACGCTGGAAAATCCCACATTGTCCAGTCTGCGTGACACCCTGGTGGACCTTGACGCCACCCTGCTGGGGGCACTGCTGATCGCCTTTAGTATCGCCCCCACCGAAGAAATCCCAATTTTGGTCTCGGCCCTGCCGCCGCTGTGGCTATTGTTGATTATGGGGGCTTCGCTGTTGTTGTCCTATACAATTGTGTTTGCCTCTGGGTTTACTGACCGCAGCGAGCGACGGCAGCGCGGCTTATTGCTGAGCCCCATCAGTGAAACCCTGGTGGCTTATTTGATGGCACTGCTAGCTTCGGTGCTGATGCTGGTGTTTTTTCAGCAGCTAACCCTGCAAGATCCTTGGTCAGAATGGTTAGGAGATGCCTTAGTGTTAGGATTGCCCGCCGCCATTGGCGGAGCCGCTGGACGCATATTGATATGAGCAAACTAGAGGATGAACCCCACCGAAAATCCGGAACCCGCAAAGCCTGCCATGGCCGAGCAGATGACAAAGGCAGTACCTGCTCGGCGATCAGTTGCTGAATGGCTTACCTTAGCGATTTCTACAGCAATTTTGATCGGGTTGGTGGGGTTAGTGCTCTACGATTGGCAAATTAACCAAAACCGTCCCCCCTTATTTCAGATTGAGTTTGCCTCAGCCCAGGCCATCGAAAATCACTACTATGTCCCGTTTGTGATTAAGAATACCGGTGGGCAGGTGGCCAGAACCGTACAGGTCAGTGCTGAACTCCGCCTGGATGATGCCCCTGATGAAACCGGTGCCCAAGACATTGATTTTCTCAGTGCCAATGAACGCAAGCGCGGCAGTTTTGTGTTTGACCACGATCCCAACCAGGGTCAACTAACTGTTCGGGTTGCCAGTTTCAGGCTACCGTAATCCATTTTTTGCCATAGCTATCCACGAGCGCCCCAATCACATCATCGCCGATAAGGGACTCACTATCCAAGTCTTCAAAAAGGGTGAGTATTGCCTTTCATCCCAAAGTCCTACCTTTCCTGATTTACCGATTAGCCAAATGATCCCTCGTTTTGTACAACAATCTAAAAAGATTGGGACTCGCAAAATGCTAAAACAGTTTCGGCAAGAGTTTGATAGCTTTTAGGCGTCACCGGTTTTTGGGGCTTTCTCAGTAGCCACTCACTCCACAGCCACTCACTCCACCTCAAGACGTTCTCCTGACGCCTGACGCCTAATTTCTGTTGCCTAACTTGCCCAAATGTCTCGCCACTTAACATCACCGGTCTCAGCTACCAGCCAATGGCGAGCGACCAAGTTCTCTCTGAGCGGAGACTGCCCGTCGCGCAGCATGATGTATTTGTAGCTGATAATCTTGCCGATGCTCTCCTCAAACGGAATCTCGGCAAACCAGGTGTTGGCGTTGATATATTCCAGGGGATAGGCTTTAGCCAGATCCCAGCTACCCAACTCTGGACAGTCCCCAATAACGGCGATGCGTTCACCGGGTTCAGTATTGACGCCATTGAGCTGGGCACGCACCAGGACGGTACCCGAGGCGCGGCTACCCACGTGGCTGAGCACAATGACTTCGCAGCGGTCGAGGGCAAGATCTTGCAAAAGACCCTCTTTAACCTCTAGCTTGCGTCGGGTCAAGATGCAGGTATGTTCGCCATCAGGCAGGCCGGTGGCGACTTCTTCAACGGTGGTGGCCTCGTCGCGATTCATCGCGACAAAACAGACGCATTCACCATATAGCCGCACATAGCAGTAAACATCGGGGGTGATAAAGCGTTGCCATTGGCTACCCACCGACACCGCTGGGTTAAGTCGTCGCAGCCCTGACAGCCGGCGCACACACCAATAAATATCGGTATACGGCTCCCAGCTAGTCATCATAGGGCGATTATAGGGGTCGTTGCCGCCCTCAGTATCGTCGTGCAAGTATTGCTCGGTGCCGTAGTAAACACAAGGGATACCGCGGGAAGTCATGATCAGTGCGATCGCAACCCGCAATATCTCAGGGTCAGGATTAAGGGACTGAAACCGAGGCATATCATGATTATCAATAAAGGTAATCAACTCGGTCGCGCCGTTATAGCGGTAGTCAAGATCTAAAACCGCTTGGATCAAATAAAAACCCTTCTCGTCCTCTTGGGCTAGCCCCTCTCGAATCGCCACACAGAGACCAAAATCAAGGATACTCATGCCCGAACGATTGGCAAACTCCACTGAGCGATCGTCTGTAGGATGGCTATAGATCCATTCACCCATGATAAAGACATCCGGCTTGTGCCGTTGGATATCGGCGTTAAACTCCTGCCAAAACCAAATTGGCATATGTTTAACTGTGTCTACCCGCAACGCATCAACGCCCCGGTCTAGCCATTGCTTGATGGCTGATTTGATATAGCTGCGATACTTAATGTTGTTCTCATTAAAGGTGGCCAGTCCGGCCAGCTCACAGTTTTGCACTTGCCACTCATCTTCCCAATCGGTCACCTCACCATAGTGGTGATACCAGTGTTCAGTATCGTTGTTAAAGTCGGCAATCTTGACCCCGTCGTCATAGAGTTCGCCTTTAACGCCATCAATGTCTGGGTTGCTGTGGTTGCACACTACGTCTAGCACCAGCTTCATCTTACGCTGGTGTAGCTCTTCAATCAGCCGATCAAAGGTCGTGTTGCGTTCGTCTTGCGTGTTATTGAGGGAGGGGTCTTCATCCTTGCCAATAAAGCGAGGATTGAGCCGCTTAAAATCTCGCGTCCAATAGCCATGAATTGCGGCACTCTCAATAAACAACCCTTCCACCTGTTCAAACAGCGGCGTTAGCCAAACCGCCGTTACACCCATCTCTTTTAGGTAGTCAAGTTTGTCAATAATGCCCTGGAGATCGCCCCCCCAGTATTTGCCCCAGTCCTGGCGCGTGGGGTCATATAGCTCAGCATTACCCCCAACACTGTTGTCTGGGTCACCATCATGGAACCGATCAACCACAATAAAGTAAATCGTTTCCTGGCGAAACTCAATATCACGAGTGTAGAGAAACTCTAAATCAAGGGCTTCATCAGGTGCTTCTGTCGAAAGATTGACATTTGGCGAAGCTGCCGTCAATTTATCATTTGGAGCAGACTGAGACGTTGGCGTTGCTTTATCCATAAAAGCCCTTCAGCAATATCCAAAAACAACTACGTTCAAACGGCGTTCTTAGCAAAAAACAAGTTTTGATTTTTACCCCTAACCTGTCATCGGTTGGCCCTATGTTAACCCTAAGTTGATTGTTTAGGCAGATCTTGGTTTAACCGAAAGGTTTTACTCCTCAAACCCCCATGAGTCTAAAAGGGCTTTAGCCCGTTCCATACCTGCCTCATCGTCCTGGCCTTCATACAGTCTGAGGGCACGGCGAATTGCCTGCGCGGCTGAATCTTGCTGGCCCTGGCCCCAAAGCGCCAACCCCAGGTTATATTGCGCCCCGGCATCCTCTGGCAGCCGCTGGGTGAGATACCGATAGGCAATCACCGCCCGAATGTACTGCTGGCGTTCTAACAGCATTTCGCCCAGGGCCGCCTGGGCAGACACCAGGCTAGGATCAGCGTCAACGGCTTCTTCGTAATGGATAAAAGCGCGATCTCGATCGCCCCGCGCTTCAAAAATTCTGGCCAGTTGAAATTGTGCCCGAGCATCGCGAGGATTAATCCGAATCGACTGTCTTAAGGCTTCTTCGGCCCTGGATTGATTGCCCTGCTCAAGCCATATTTCCGCCAGGTTGGTGTGTACGCTGCTACGGTTGGGATCAAGTTGTAAGGCCCGTTGTAACGGTCTGAGCGCTTCATTATAGTTCCCTTGTGCCACATATAGCATGCCGATGGCTTCATGGGCTTGGGCATTATCGGGGGAAACCCGCACCAATTCTTCGTAAGCATCCCGAGCCCCCTCAAAGTCCTCAAGGCGCAATAAAATCCCCCCGAGCCCCAGGTGGGCATTGGCTTCCTGAGGAGCCATGCGGAGAATTTCGCGGTAGACATCGGCAGATTCTTCGTAGCGCTCTGCTTCAAATAGGCTATGGGCCAGCCCATAGCGAAAGGGCAGATTTCGCGAATCGCGATCTATGGCCTGGCGATAGTATTCTACGGCGAGTGGATAGTCACCCTGCTGTAACTGCAAGTAGCCGATGCCTGAGTAGAGTTTGGCATTGTCCTCGTCGATTTCGATGGCCTGTCTATAATATGAAATCGCCCCGGCAAAATCCCGCTCATCAATACTTTCTTGGGCCTGACGCAGTAGCTCATCCAGGCGCTCTTGATCAGCCGACGATAGCTCACCACCGATCAGTTCGCTACTTTGAGCGAGAAAGCGGTGTTTGGACACAAAACCAGCCTGATGAACGGATACAGCGCCTACGTCTATTTGCTGTGCAGCCTGTACTGTCCATGTCAACGCCAGGAGCCATCCCCCCGTCAGCGCAGCAATTGTTAAGTGTCTGGTCACGGCCTAATCACCTCCAAATGAAACCCTGGTCTTGCTTCTGGGGTGTACCTTGCGCCCTAGGACGCCCTGTACGACCATAGAAATGTATGACCATGAATACGCGTGGAATTATCCAGTTTATGATTTTATCAACTACTGATTCCATCCAAGGGCAAAATATTCAGGGATATTTGGGAATTGTCACTGCAGAGGTGGTCTATGGCAGCAATGTACTGCGCGACTTTTTTGCGGGTATTCGCGACTTTTGGGGCGGTCGAACGGGCTCCTACGAGCGAATTTTTGAAAAAGGGCACCAAGACGCGCTCAGGGAGCTACAGGAACGTGCCCAGCGCCTTGGCGCAGATGCGGTGATTGGGATTCACATGAAGACAGATACGATCAATCTGGATGAAACTGGCGTATTGATGCTAATTACGGCGACGGGGACGGCGGTAAAGCTATAAACGAATAATTTAATACATTCAAGTTTCTACGACCTTGCTTGAATAGTCTGGGCATTTTAGGAAAGGGGGTACTCTTACCCAGGCCTATGTTGACATGAAATTTGACCCAGACAAACACCACCGCCGCTCAATTCGCCTGCGAGGTTATGATTATGCCTCTCCCGGTGCTTACTTTTTGACATTCTGTGTGCAGCATCGACAAACCATTTCCACGGCATTGTTATCATCACCGCCGACACCGTCGTAGGGGCCGACCCACGTGTCTGCCCTCCCGCAAACCTTTCTCGTCGGTGGCAAGGTGATGGGTTGCATCCTCAAAATCCGACACAATGGTGATTCTTGATTCCAGGTTGTTGAGCAGGATAGGGGGCTGATCAGAAAGCCAGGTTGTTCTCTACCGAGGTCGGAGGACGAGGAGCCCCGCGCCCCTGGGTTTTGGAGCGGGGTTTGGTTCGGATTTAAACCTCCCCATCAGAGCGCCGATAGGGAGCCCAATTTCTGTGCCTCCCTATCGGCTACGGTCACTGCCGAGGAATCTACAGGGGAAATCGATGCCTATCGAGATTGCATCGCATAGCGAGAGAAGGGAATGGGCCGAGACTTTGGCGACGCCAGCCTCACCACTCTCTCTACCAGGCCAGGAGAGAGCCGACTGCCCAATACTGCCAGGTGACTCTGCCAACCGACCAAAATCTCGGGCGATTGTCTTTTAAGCCCCCGGATCAGCGCCTGGGCCACCTGCTCTGGAGTGGCGGGCTGCACCCAGCGAAACCAGTCAAAATGGCGCACCATGTCGGTGTCGGTCAGCGATGGCAACAGCGCGCTCACCTGCACGTTGTACTCGGCCAACTCGCTACGCAGCGCCTGGGTAAAGCCCACAATGGCAAATTTAGTGGCTGAGTAAGTTGACATGGTGGGGGCGGCTACTTTGCCCATTAGACTAGAGACATTGACAATGTGCCCCTGGCGATTGGCAGCCATGCGTCGGGCAATGTGTCGGGTAATGGTATAGAGCCCCACCAGGTTGGTGGCTAACTCAGACTGCACCTGGGGCAGCTGCGATCGCAAAAACGATGCCTGGTGGGCTACCCCAGCGCAGTTAACCAGTAAATGAATTGGTCCATGGCGCTGCCAGGCATGGGCAACGGCTACATTCACTGCGATCGTATCGGTCAAATCGAGGGGAAAACAAACCACCTCTGCTCCAAAAGAGCGAATCTCGTGGGCAACTGCATTGAGTCTGTCTGCATTGCGGGCAATCAACAACAACTTTTGAATGCCCTGTTTAGCCAGCTCGATTGTGATCGCACGTCCAATGCCGCGTGAGGCTCCGGTAATCAGAGCCGTCTTCCCTTTAAATATCATGGTAGAAACCTCCTAACGAACAGTCAGAATGACTGTCAAATTTTTTGCGAGTGTCCGCGATAAACAGCCCCATCCAAGTTTTTAGGTTGCC
>JBCBQD010000087.1:0-20052 GCA_039820425.1 Cyanobacteria bacterium J06635_1 | reverse complement strand
GGTCTAACTACTATGTATACGGAAAGTTTCTGGATAACACCCCACAGGCTGAAGTTATCCAGAAACTTTCTGGATAAAACCCCTATAACCCACATTCCGCCCTTTAACTGGCACATCAAAACATTAATGACGAGGCCAGTAGATCACAGCATCCTAAGAGGTGTTTAATTCTCAATAAACTAAATCTATTGAGAATCACCAAAAAATAGTTTGTCTGAACTAAGTTGCGGTCAAAGCCTTGTCTAGAGAAGGTTTCAAATTTAATGCCTGAGTGTGCCAGTTGGAAGTGCGGAATGTCGGGTCTAAACCTTAGAAAATTGATAAAAATCCAAAATTTCTGACTGCTTATCGTCAAGTGCGTTATTCTTCTTGTGTTCAACTTTTTCGAACTAATGTTTGATTTTGATATCGAGGATTTTCTATGGTGACTGTTGCAGTGGTTTATTTCTCAGGGCAGGGCCATACCCAGGCCATGGCCGATGGGGTTGCAGAAGGTGCGCAGAGTGTTGCAGATACCGCAACCCAGGTTTTTCGCATTGCCGGTGAGCAAATCCAGAATGGTCGCTGGAAAGACGATGCCGTTATAGCGCAACTCAACCAGGCCGATGCCATTGTGTTTGGTTCTCCCACCTATATGGGCGGGGTTGCCGGGCAGTTTAAGTGCTTCCTGGATGCCGCTAGCGAAGTCTGGTTTCAACTCGGCTGGAAAAATAAAATTGCCGGTGGGTTTACCCACTCTGCTTCTCCCAGTGGTGATAAGCAAGGGGCGTTGCTCTATCTAGCGATCAACGCTGCCCAGCATGGCATGATTTGGGTTGGGGCAGCCGATATGCCCAGTCAATATGTTGGCAAAGATGATGAGGTCAATCGACTGGGCTCCTTTATGGGGGTCATGGGGTTTAGCGAATTGGACATGAGTGGTGGTGACGTCGAGATGAACTCAGGCGATGTCAAATCAGCCAAACTCTACGGTCAGCGCATTGCCGAAGCCACTCACCGCTGGTTAAAAGGAGCTTAAGCTTGATAAGTCGTACAGCCCCAGTGGCGACTACGAGGCATTCTGGGGCCTTGCCAGCCTCGTTGCCTGAGCTCTTTGGCGATCAGTCGATTGATTCCTCCATGGGCGACTAGCACCACTGGGCCAGTATTTTCTGCTTTAGAGATTAGCAACTCGGCCATGGTTCTGGCCCTTTGGCGCGCTAGGCCCAGGGGTTCGCAGTTTGGGCTGTAGCCGAGTCGCCAGAGGATGACGGCCAGGGCGGTCCAAATCATCGCCGATAGCCGCACGTGCCCCGGAAAATCTACTGGGAATTCAATTTCGCGAAATCGCGGATCCACGATGGGGGTGAGGGGGGCTTCTAGCAACTCGGCGGTGTGTAAAGCTCGAGGTCGATGGCTGGCAAACACCAGTTGAGCATGCTGCATCACCTGCTTCACTGACTGAGGGGGCGCAGCGTGACGATTAATTTTGGCGGCTTCATAGCGTTCGACAAAGTGCCGAAACTCGCTGCCTCGGATGCGGGTGCGGAGCGAGACTGCGGGGGGACCGTGGCGAATTAAGGTGATCGAGGATGCAGATTGGGTGATCATTTGGGGTCCGTCTCGTATTAGCGTATAACTTGGCACACACCACAAGCGACGATTTTATGATGCAAACCGTAATAGCTTCAGTCAATTGGAATCGTTTGGCTGATCAGGCCCTGGCTGGCGAGCCCTTGACCCGTGAAGAGGCTCGGGCGGTTTTGCGCGCGCCCGATACGGTGGTTTTAGAGCAAGTTGCGGCGGCCTATCGGGTGCGTCACCACTATTGGGGCAATCGGGTGAGATTACATTTCTTGCTCAACGCGCAAAGTGGCTTATGTCCTGAAGACTGTCATTATTGTTCCCAATCTAAGATTTCATCTGCTGAGATTGAGAAATATCCGCTGATGAGCCAGGAAAAAATCTTGGTTGCCGCAGAGCGAGCCCATCAGCTCAAGGCGGGGACTTTCTGCATGGCGATTTCGGGGCGGACGCCCTCAGCAAAGACATTTGATAATATTTTAGACGCCGTGCGTGCGGTCAAGGCAAAGTACCCGATGCGGGTGTGTACCACCCTCGGGCTGTTGGATGAAAACCAGGCGCATCAGCTCAAGGCGGCTGGCGTCGATCGGATCAATCACAATCTGAATACGGCTGAGGCGCACCACGATGACATTTGTACCACCCATACTTTTCAAGATCGTCTGAGCACGGTGAAAGCGGTGCAGGCGGCGGGGCTAACGACCTGCTCGGGGGGGATTTTGGGGATGGGCGAAGCGGATGATGACATTATTGATCTGGCGCTTTCTCTACGGGAGCTAAACGTCACCAGTGTGCCGGTGAATTTCTTGATTCCGATTCCAGGGACCCCGTTTGAGCATCAGCAAGACTTGACGCCTCAGCGGTGTCTGCGGATTCTCTGCCTGTTTCGATTTTTGCTGCCATCTCAAGAAATTCGGATCGCGGGGGGGCGTGAAGTGCATTTGCGATCGCTACAGCCCCTGGGCCTCTACCCTGCGAATTCTATCTTCGTCGGTGATTATCTGACCACCCCCGGTCAGGTCGCTCAAAAAGACTACGCGATGATTCGAGATGCGGGATTTGAAATCGAGGGGGGGCTGGAGAAAGCGTGAGCGCGCTGCGCTGATGAGTATGTTTTTTCCTCCCCTGCCCCCCTGCTCCCCTGCTCCCCCCCATTAACCCAGCCAATAGTCCAGGGAAAAGCAGCCTTCTTCGGTGCGAATTAACTCGACTCCGCGCATCCGTAGGATGGGCTGGCCCTGGTAGCTGACCTGAACTTTTCCGTTACGGGTAGGGTTGACGGTGATCTCGTCGAGATGGATTTGTTCTAGCCACAGTAGGTCGGCGCTGTTATCAATCACATCGCAGCCGTCGCCGGGGTGATAAAAGTAAACCTCGCCACTGGCTTGAAATAGCTCGGTGCCGAAGCTGTCGGGGGTGGTTTCTTCTTTAGCAGCGCCCCAAAGTGCAGCGGGTTGGCGTGAAGCGGTTTTAAAGATCGCCATAGGTTTAATTGATTTGATATTTATGATCACACCTACGTCCAACGACTCACCGATCCGACAAAAATTACTAAACTCGTACCGTTTTTAATGAATGTTGCGGAGAAGCCTACGCTAATTGACTGAAGCTCATGCGTAGAAAGGGATTGATTGAATTCTATATGTACCCTTGAGAGATCACCGATCCGGTCTGTAAAGAGCGGATATTGTCGCCATATCTCCATCAGATTTACTGACGGTATACCGAGGCTCCCAGAGCATTGACGAATTTTTATAGAACAAACATACTTAATAGCAATTCTCCCAACCTCCCATGCTAAAAATTCTCCACCTTTCCGATATCCATATGGGCAGCGGGTTTAGCCACGGGCGCATTAACCCCGCGACCGGATTGAACACTCGGTTGGAGGATTTTGTCGCAACCCTCGAGCATTGTATTGATCGTGCGATCTCAACCCCCGTTGATCTCGTGCTTTTTGGCGGTGATGCCTTTCCTGATGCCACCCCGCCGCCGCTGGTGCAACAAGCCTTTGCTGGCCAATTTCGTCGCCTGGTCGATGCCAAAATCCCCACTGTGTTGCTAGTAGGCAATCATGACCAGCACGCCCAGGGCATGGGTGGGGCCAGTCTGTGTATCTATCGCACCCTGGGCGTCCCCGGCTTTATCGTGGGCGATCGCCTCGAAACCCACCGCATCCAAACCCGTAATGGGCCGGTGCAGGTGATTACCCTGCCTTGGCTGACCCGCTCGACCCTACTCACCCGTCCAGAGACCGAAGGGTTATCCATCATCGACGTCAACGAGTTGCTGATTGATCGATTGAGGGTTGCTTTAGAAGGCGAGATCCGCCGTCTGGACTCTGAGCTGCCGACCATCTTGCTGGGGCATCTGATGACCGATACGGCCTGCTATGGGGCGGAACGTTTCTTGGCAGCAGGCAAAGGCTTTACGGTACCGATGGCATTGCTGACACGGTCCTGTTTTGACTATGTGGCCCTGGGGCATGTGCATAAGCATCAGGTGCTGTGTGATCATCCCCCGGTGGTCTACCCCGGCAGCATCGAGCGGGTTGATTTTAGCGAAGAGAAAGAAGACAAAGGCTATGTACTGGTAGATCTTGCCAAGGCGCAAACCCAGATCGAATTTTGCTCGCTGCCGGTGCGTCCTTTCAAAACTTTGAAGGTGAATATCGCGGATGCAGAAGATCCTCAAGCGGCTTTGATTCAGGCGATTAGGCCCAAAGCGATTCAAGATGCGGTTGTGCGCCTGGTCTATAAGCTCAGGGCCGATCAAATTGATTTAATTGATGCCACCGCGTTGCATGACGCCCTCAGCCCGGCCCATACCTACACGATTCACCCTGAGCTAGTTAGCCAACTGGCCCGTCCTCGTCTGCCAGAGCTGGGCGCAGATAGTAGTTTAGAACCCCTGGCCGCCCTGCAAGCCTATCTGGCGAACCGAGAGGATCTGGCTGACTTGGCTGACGAACTGCTCGAAGCCGCCCAGGGGTTGCTGAGTCAGGAGTCCGATACGCTTTTAGATACCCTGGTGGAGCAGGCAATCACTGCCGAAAACCCGTCAGAATTATCAGATGATGACATGAGGCAATTGCGGTTGCTTTAGAGGGAAAAACTATGTTCGACGGGGGATTTGAGTTCAGGCATGTTCGATACTGTTTGTAAATTTCTCGTCGAAACCTTCTCAACCGACTTTGCGACCTGGCTGTTGGGTGAGCCAGTTGAGCTAACTGAGCTGAGCCCGACAGAGCTCTCTCTAGAACCCATCCGTGCTGACGCCTTGCTACTACTCCAGTCAACGAACCAACTGCTGCACATTGAGTTTCAGACCCGGCCAATTGTCCCCTTCAGAATGCTTGACTACTGGGTGCGTGGCTTTCGTAAGTTTCCCGAAAAGGAAATGCGTCAAATTGTCATCTACCTGCAAAAGAGTCGATCACCGCTAGTTCACCAGACCACGTTCGATACCGACACGACTCACCATCGGTTTGAAGTGATTCGACTTTGGGAACAACCGCTCGAAGCGTTTTTGAATGCCCCCGGACTACTCCCATTTACAGTTTTGAGCTAAGTTGATAACCCCGAAGCCGCTCTACAGCAGATAGCTGAGCAGATCAAAGCCCTCCCAAATCAATGCGAGCAAAGCAATGTGGCAGCAGCAACCGCAATATTATCCGGGTTAGTATTGGAAGAAGAGCTGATTCAGCGAATTTTGAGGAAAGAGCTTATGCAAGAATCGGTGATTTATCAAAGCATCATCGCTGAGGGTATTCAGCAGGGTATTCAGCAGGGTATTCAGCAGGGTATTCAGCAGGGTATTCAAAAAGAACGGCAGTTGGTGCTGCGGCAGCTTAGTCACAAAGTTGGCAAGCTGCCTGAAAACTACCGAACACAGGTTGAGGCTTTGCCTCCGGTACAATTGGAGGCTCTAGGAGAAGCCTTGCTGGACTTTAAACAACTTGATGATTTAGTCAATTGGCTAGCAGATCATGCGAACAGTCAGGCGGAGCATGAGAACGAGACGTTGTAAGCCAATATCATGCATGAACTGGTAGCCTCAGCAATCGAACATCAAGACTTTCAACGGGCGGCGCAGTTGATTAAAAAGTGGCGTAAGGTGTCGCCTAAAGATCCGCTGACGCTGCTGTATATCGCCAAGCTGCAAGAAGGCACGCTGCAGTTTGATGCGGCGGAGCAGACCTATCTCAAATTTCTAAAGCTGGTCAATAACCCTAAGCTCATGGGCCAGGCGCGGGAGGGGCTGCGGCGGGTACAAAAAGCCCGAGAGGCGAGTCGTGAGCAGGCGTTAGAGGAGTCGAAGGCGCTGTTGGGCAGTGATGATCCGGGGGTGCTTTTATTTGAGCCTCCCGCCGATCGCCAGCGGGCGGCCCAAAGTGTGGCTGAGATTTTGAAAATTGACCCTTACACAGCCCGACTACAGTTGCCGAGCCAGGGCGGCCTGCGTTTGCAGCGGATTGGCCCCATTGGCGAACTGCAATATTTTGGGGAGGCTTTACAAAAAGTCGGCATGCCTACCTACTGGGCCAGGGTTGACGCGGTTAAGCAAGTGCAAACGTTTCAAATTAAGCACTTTAAGGCGCTTACTCCTAAAGCCACCATGGTTTGTCAGAGCAGCCAAGGCCAGCTGGGCACCATTCAGTTTGACTGGTCGGAGGTGACCCAGCGAGTCAGCGGTCAGCTTCCCATTTTTGAGCAGGTTGCAGATATTGGTCCGTGGGGTAAGCCGATGCGCAAGGAGCAAACCCAGGACTATGCCCAAGTGCTCGATCTACATGTGCACGGTCGGAAAATTGTGCTGAGACTGTGCGATCGCACCTATGAATTCCAGAAAAGTGTTGCCCTGCTGCCCGATAGCCCCAGCGACCTGATCCAGCGCACGACTCGGATTCGTTGGAATGCGCTGTTGCAGCACATCAGCGCGGCGGTTACGAGCCCCCTCGACTCGGACTTCAAACATTTTGGTCAGGGCGCTTTGGAGTTTATCGACTTGCTGCCCTACATTAACCCCAATCTAGAGATTGATCGCCGCGCCCCGAGTAACTGGGATCCCGCTTTTCATCTCTAGAGTGCGCTGCGATTCCTAAAAGCCTCACCCCTTTGAGGACGGTATGATCCCGAGTTTCTTTAAACTCAGATTGATTTGCTTGAGCAGTGCAAAATCTTCGGACGGCAATGCCCCGCCGGGCTGACCGCCTTCGGTGATATCTTTGCCCTCGCACAAAAACTCAAATGCCTGGCGAAAATCATGACCTGTGGCTCGGATGGGCGCATCTAAATGACAGGGAATAATCCGCTCAAAATTCCACTTCGAAATTTTGTCAGCCCAAGTTACCACTGCCTGGGGGCCACGATTAAAAATCAGTGATTGCAGCACGGGGGCTACCAGCAGCCGACCGTTGCCTCGCAGGCGCTCAAACGACTGCTGCCAAAAGGGCTCCCAATCAAAGGGAAAGAGGCCAAAATAATTCTTTTTTGACTTATCTGGGGCTTTGATGGCCTCGCGCAGCACTTTGCCCCACTGGGGATCTCTCAGGGCGTTGGGGCGAAAGTAAAAGGCGAATAACGCAATCCGTTGCCAACCCCTGCGGCGGGTTTCGACCGTATCGGCGGGTTGGTCAAAGGTGCTGTCTTTGGCATGAAAGAGCAATGCAGTACTGTCGAGCTGCACAATGGGGGGCGGCTCCGCCGGAATCGACACCACCGAATCGGTGACCAGGAGGGTTTGCGATCGCGTATGCACCATCGCCACCTCAGAAAAAGGACCCAGACCTAACTCCAACGGCTCCAAAATCTCATAGTCAAACTCATCGGAGAAGGGCGCTTCTACACTATTGGACGGTAGGGTTTGGGTCCGCCCTATGGGGAAGCCGAGCCAGCTCAGCGGCAAGTTTAATGGGAAACTCCACTGCCCCGGTGCGACAAACACCTGTGCCTTGGGAAACTTACGAGCGAACGGGCCGACAAACACCTTATGCTCCAGCCCGGTGACCGTCGGCAATATGATGTACTGCACCTGACCGTGCTCAGCCTCTAGCTCATTGACCAGGCGGATACACTCTGGCGTAGGGGCGATTGGTGCATAGATTAGCAGCCCCCCGGCAGCGAGTTTCACCACCGTCATCCGCACCGGTACGACTACATACAAAATGCCCTGGAGTTGGTCAAAGGTCCAAATCGTATCGGGAACGACCTCTTTCCGCAACGTTCGGCGTTTGCCATAAGGATAAAGGGGCAACAGCGGCCAAAACGGCCACGACCATTCACCGGCACGATTTGGCAGACGATTTGGCGTTTGGGGCACACCCATCTCCTAAAAGATAGTTAAGGTTTCACCACATATTCAGACTCAATGGGCTCTAGACGCTGCTGATAGACAAGGGCCTGGTAGAGCATAGCCGCCACCTCTCCCCGTGTGGCCGGTTGATTGGGGGCGAGTTGATTGATATCAGGATGATTGACCACAATGCCAGCCTGGGTTGCTGCTGCCATCTTGCCCTCTGCCCAGGCAGGAATTTTGTCAGCATCGGCATAACGCTCGACAGCAACTTTGACATCCCCGGCAGCCTGGGTATCTAGCCCGGTGACCAGGGCGGTGAGGACCTGTGCTCGAGGCACCTGCTCTTCTGGGCGGAAGCTGTCATCTGGGAAGCCCACCATAAATCCGCCCGTGACCGCATCCTGGATAGATTCGGAGGCCCAGTAATCAGTAGATACGTCGTTAAAATCCAGGGGCTCGGTCTCAGGGGTAAGGGCAAAAGACTGGGTTAAGAACCGGGCTAACTGGGCACGGGTGACCGGATCATCCGGTTTAAAGGCCCCTTCCTCGAGCCCTTCGATTAATCCTCGAGCACTGAGGGCGTCAACATAGGGCTTAGCCCAATATCCGTCGGGCACATCTTGAAAGACAAGGGCCTCACGAACGGTTTCGAGTGCAGGGGCTTCGATCTCAGTGGGTTGTGCGGCTTGCTGACGTGGGAGATTGGTATTTAGAGGCGGCACTGCCGCTGAGCCGTTGGGGGCAATGATATTTGGCGGGCGAGCTGCGCTGTCACGCTGGGCTCTGCGAACTGACAAGTCACCGCTTGTGCGATCGCGTGTCTGACCCGTACGAGACTCATCTTCTGGAGTCGGTGTCGCTGGCCCAATCTGGCCCAGAGCGTCTACCTGTGGCTCACTGTTGCCATCCGAGCTATCCAGCCCAATCGTTCCTCGCTCCAATAGGCCGTCAGCCCTTGCCCCAGATCTCTGGGCGGAGTCCAGCTCCGCAAAAACTTGGGAATCCTGACTCAGGATATTGACGCCCTCCCGGGTGAGCCCCCAAAACAGGACACTGCCTAAAGTTGTAAATGCGACAAATAAAGCAATCAACTCATCAGAGGTGAGCAACCGGCGACGTCGGGGTTCAGGGTTTTGATCAAGGGGGCCTTGGGACACGACTAGCTCCTGATATCCTTGTTTAAAGTGAATGCGGTGTAATTTGTCTCTCTAACGATAAAACATTACTTAGAGAATTTAGGCGTTTCTACCACATTTCGCAATCATTCCTGATTAATCTCATTTCTTCATAGTCGCGCAATGCGTTATAGCTATCGATCTTTTGGGTTGACACTGACGAGTTTGGCAGTACTGGGATTAGGCTTTGGGGTTGTAAGTTGCCGCCCAGGGACCCCTGAGGGTGTTTTAATGTCTAACGACGATATGTCAGATCCGCTCTCGTCTGACGAGATCGCGTCAGATCCCCCTACATTAGATCAGAGCACATCTGATGAGTCCGGCAGTATCAATAGTCTGCTGGTTGAAACAACGCCCCCGACGCAGCGCAGTCTACATCCACTGGAAAAAGAGCAGATTTCTATCAATGGATTTGGGGCTATCCGGGTGGGCATGACAATTGAAGCAGCCAGCCAGGCAACGGGGGTAGAATTTTTGCCCATGCCAGGCCCGCAAATGGTCTGTCAGTATTACCAACCCGCCGATGAGGCGATCACAGGACTGGGATTGATGGTAATTGACGGTAAGGTGATTCGCTTTGATGTATGGCCTGGGAGCCTGGTTAAAACCCTGAGCGGCATTGGGATCGGCTCGACTGAAGCCGAGATCCGGGCCAGCTATCCAGAGCAACTTGAGGAAGCGCCCCATGACTATACCCTGGGTAAATACTTCACGTTTACCTCCCCCAGTGATAGGCGTAATCTCTATCGATTGGTATTTGAGACTGATGCGAATGGCATCGTCACCCAGTATCGAGCGGGTCAATTCCCTGCGGTTACCTGGTTAGAAGGGTGTTCCTAGTAGTGCGTCACGCTTAAAGTTTCGGGCAGCTGAGGCGAGGTAGTGAAGTGGTGAGGGGGTCTTCACGACTCACCAGCGCAGCGCACTCACTTACCAAAAAAGTCGTGGCTCTCCTCAAAACATGCGCCCATGGTGACGATAGGCTCAACCCTGGACATGCTAAGTGAGGGGCTGCGATAGACTTTAATCGTTTGCAAAATTTACGAAGCCCCCATGACAAATCGTTTGGCCCAAAGTCAGAGCCTCTATCTCCGCAAGCATGCGGAGAACCCCATCGACTGGTGGCCCTGGTGTGATGAAGCATTAGCTACCGCACGGCAAGATAACAAACCGATTTTCCTGTCGATCGGCTACTCTAGCTGCCACTGGTGCACAGTGATGGAGGGTGAGGCGTTTTCGGATAGTGCGATCGCAGCCTACATGAACGCCAATTTTCTACCTATCAAAGTTGATCGCGAAGAACGCCCCGACCTCGACAGCATCTACATGCAAGCTCTGCAAATGATGGTGGGTCAGGGCGGCTGGCCCTTAAACGTGTTTCTCGCCCCCGAGGATCTCGTCCCCTTTTACGGCGGCACCTATTTCCCGGTTGAGCCCCGCTATGGTCGACCTGGGTTCTTGCAGATTTTACAAACCCTGCGCAATCTCTACGACACCGACAAAGAACGCATGGGTTCGGTCAAAGCTCAGATTGCAGAGGGGCTTCAGCAGTCGGCGCGCTTACCTGTCTCAGATAACCTCAGTGACGAATTGCTGCAACGGGGGCTCACTGCCAGCGCTAAAATTCTGATTCCCTCTGGCCAAGGTACAAGTTTTCCGATGATGCCCTATGCCATGGCAGCGCTGCACGGTGTCCGATGGTTAGACACCGCCGATGATTTAGACGCCCGCCAAATTTGTCGACAGCGTGCTCTGGATCTGGCCCTGGGCGGTATTTATGACCACGTGGGTGGCGGTTGGCATCGCTACACCGTAGACCCCACCTGGACCGTGCCCCACTTTGAGAAAATGCTCTATGACAACGGTCTGATTATGGAATTTTTGGCCGATATCTGGAGCCTGGGTGAGCAGGAAGCTATTTTTGAGCAGGCGGTGGCGGGTACCGTTGACTGGCTCAAGCGTGAAATGTGCGACGCCAAGGGCTATTTTTACGCCGCTCAAGATGCAGATAGTTTTGTTTCATCCGAGGATGCTGAGCCAGAAGAAGGTGCATTTTATGTCTGGCACACTGCAGAGCTCCAGAATCTGCTGAGCGAGCTGGAGCTAGCGGAACTGAAGCTGTATTTTACGGTGACCCTCGACGGCAACTTTGAAGGGGCCAACGTGCTACAACGGCTGGAACTAGAGGATCCGGGTTCCATTGTGGCAGAGGCATTAAGCAAGCTATTTGTCGCCCGCTATGGCGATCGTCCGGAGCAGGTGGCCACCTTTACCCCAGCGATCGATGCCGACGCCGCCAAGACAATCACCTGGCCTGGGCGCATCCCCCCCGTGACCGACACCAAGATGATCGTCGCCTGGAATAGTCTGATGATTTCTGGCCTGGCCCGCGCTGCGTCTGCCTTTGGGCAAGCTGACTACCTCACCATGGCGGCAAAAGCTGCCCAGTTCATCTTGCAAAACCAGTGGGTTGAGGGCCGCTTTCACCGTTTGAACTATGAAAGCAAACCCGCAGTCCCGGCCCAATCAGAAGACTACGCCCTGTTTATCAAGGCACTCCTGGACTTACAACAGGCCAGACAGGCATTTCCCCCTGATTTGCAGGGGCCAGATGGGGCACCGACTTTAGAATCGGCTACCTTCTGGCTCGAAAAAGCCGTTGGCCTCCAGACCGAATTTGACGCTTTGCTCTGGAGCGAAGCCGCCAGCGGTTACTACAATGCCGTGGTAGACGATAGCCTGATTGTCAGAGAACGCAGCTATCAAGACAGCGCCACTCCCGCTGCCAACGGCGTCGCTGCAAGCAATCTGGTCCGCCTGTTTTTGCTCACCGAAGAGCTAAAGTATTTGGATAAGGCTGAAAAGACCCTCAAGTCGTTCGCGGTGGTGATGGACAAAGCCACCCGCGCCTGCCCCAGTCTGTTTCAAGCGCTGGATTGGTTCCGGAATGCCACCTCGATTCGCACCTCGGCAGCGCGAATCCCTGGGATCTTGAAGCAATCTCTGCCCACCGCCGTCGTGAAACAGGCGTCTGAGCTGCCAGAGGGCGTTGTCGGCATGGTCTGTCAAGGACTGTCTTGCCTGGAACCCGCAATGGATGAGAAGCAGTTTTTATCTCAAATTTCGGCCAGTCAGCAACGTCATGCTCAGGCAATTGGTAATCTTGCAAGCGCCCTCAAGGCTCCATTGACAGATGCTGAATCTTAAAAAAATTCGACAATCCTTACCAAGGATGGTGCAAGCTCTACGGAGCATGTGTATCAGACGATTGCAGATAGGCTAATAGCGATACCGAACTTGTGCCACGAGCTACTTCACCCCAGGAGTAGCCGTTGTAGCCTACCTTCCACTCATTCAAGGTGAGATCTGGTGATTGGGCGAGGGCAATAACTAACGCTGTGTCGTCATACATGCCGCCCGACAAGACATGGTCGATGCATAGTTGATGGTCACACACTTGAATCTCAGCGTAGTAATAAATGCTCTCTTGTATGCCGGATTTCTTCATCTGCAGCGCCCGGTCATAAGTGTGTTGATCGCAATAACGCTCATAAACCACACAACTGCTGAAATGGGCATTGCCAGGAAAAACCCGTTCTGCGTTATGAACGTAGATAGAGGGCAAGTGATGACGCACCAGAACTGCAAGACGTTCAGCATCGGATTTATCAAATGTTGCGCAGAAAAAATAGTCTGGCCCGTTCCCTATCTCCTCGATTTGCCAAAACCAACTGTGCTGCTTGTTCATATTGTTCAGGTTACGTCATACAGAACCTTTCAATCATTTGCAAACGGGTCTTTATCAAACAACCGATAAAAGCCTGGCGTTTCCAGATTTGCCGGTAGCCTCAATGCCAGACTTCATTGAGGCGAGTAAAACTCAAGGCCAGCGAACGGTTGTGCGACAGTTCAGAAAACGGTTTCGCGCCTCACTGGAAAAATGCTGAGCAGGCGATGACCAGCTGCTGACAGCTGAGCAGACAATGCTTGAGTCGGGATGAAATTTTCTCAGGAGAGTAAGAAAAGTGAGGTTGGTGAACGAAATGTAAACCGACTGAGGTGTAGCCATTAACAGCAACCTGGTCACCCCAGTCCTGATCTTCGTTCATAGCTTAGAATTCTCACCATGCAGTCTCACTCTTATCGAGGGCTCACCCTCCAAACCGATCCCACCCTGCCGGGGCGTTGGATTGCCCATAATCGCGGGGTTGTTTTTTATGGCAACAGCCCTGACGACCTCAAGCAAAAGATAGACAATGACATTGCCAATCGCCCATTTGCATTAGCCACAATGCTGGTAAATAATCCTGAGACAGCTGCAGTGCTGCAAGCCAGCTTTCGTCGTTGATAGCAGGGAGCAGCTTTCCTACCTAATACCAGAACCCCCGCGAAAACTGAGTCTGTGGGGTGAAGCTGGTGCGAATGATGTATCAAGCTCAGTTGGATCCGTTATTTTTCCCATAGGATTTCTAGAGAGTCGTGCCACTATAGAGAAGTAACTTCGGCAATGTATAGGCGATGGCCTCTTCAGCACATAATACGGCTCGATTTCGTTCTGCAACTGAGTTTCCTAAAAGCATTCAGAGTCTAGAGCGTGAGCGAGCAGATAACTTGTATGAGGAAATGCGAGACTGCTTGATCTTTACAAATCGCAGTCGAGCCCAGCTCATTCGCAGAAATGCTGAACATAAGGACACGACGTTACAGCTGCGATCGCGCATCAAGCATTTTCAAAGCCTCATTGATCAATTGCAAAACCAGAAACAAGCCCAACTCCAAGAAAAGGAAGTTCTCATTACCCAGTTGGCAACTGAGATGGCAGAAATGGGTTCTCAGCTAGATACGCTGTCTGAAGCGTTTGATGCGGTGGGTGATCCAGAGGTGATGGTTAAGCAACACTGGGGATATGTGTCATTTCCTAGTCGCTTTATGCGATTGATTAAGGCCGTCAAAGCCCTGATGCAATGGTGGAAGCGACAAGACGATGACCATACTTCTCTGGATAATAATGCTCTCAATAATGGGTCTCCGCCTGCATTGTCCAGTGAGGGGATGGGTGCCGAGGTAGACGAGCAGGATAAACGTGATCGCCCACAGATGTACACTGATCAAGCCTCTATTAATCGTTCTCTGCTAGATCGCTAGGGATAGCATTGGATAAACCACTATGGGTAAGCAAAAAATTGATCGGCTGTTAGCTCAACTGCAGAACAACCAAAGTCAGGATATTCAGAATGCAGCAGCTATCTTTACCGTGGCGCAAGGTGCTGTTAACCATTTAGACCAGATAGAACAGGGGCTTAGTAAAGAGCGAAATATTCTTCCCGTAGCGCCATTGCAGCTCACCCAAGCTGATTTGATCAATCGTTACGGTCCCTACAATGCCTGTCGAAAAGCGGCTAAGCAAGCTGGTATTACTTTCAGTAAGTCACCCCGCTGGCCGCAATTAGTAGCCGCCTTTAATTATCTAGAGGCATGCCAGACTTGCGTTAATCAGTACATGCAGCAGCACCCTAATCCAGATCTTCATAGTGTGAGCATTACCCTCAGATTAGCCCCTGAGGCAGAAACCTGATATTCATCTGATGCTTGCTTATGAGTAACTGGATACGGGTGCCAGGTGTGGTGATTAAAGGTCATGGCGTTGCCTCTGGTCAGGCGGACGATCCTCGATTTCCGGGGGGAACGCTGCAGATGCAAAAACCTGTTTTTGAGAAGTTAGGGCTGTGCCTGGATGACTATTTTCTCGGGACTATTAACGTCTCGATTGATCCCTATCACTACGAGTTAAAGCAGTCGAAATACACTTTTCGGCAGGTTCAATGGGCTGTGGATAGACCGGCTGAGGATTTTTCTTTTTTTGACTGTCGGTTGAGATTGCGCAATGGCATTCCCCACCCTGGCCTGATCTACTATCCCCATCCCGAGACCAAACCCGAACATTTTCAGGACCCTGGCACGCTGGAGGTGCTGACCGCGTTCATCGGTGGTTTGGGTTATGGTGATCTATTAGTGCTGGAGTTGGACTCAGACCAGATGGTGATCGGCGAAGGGGGAAAGGGGAAGGGGAAAGGGCAAGAAACGATCACTCACCATAGACGGTCACCATGATCTGGCGATGACGGGCTTTATTGTCGCAATCGATGTGAAAAATTTGCTGCCAGGTGCCTAACACGGGCTTGCCCCCCTGCACGGGCACTGTTAACGATGGCCCTAACCAGGTTGCCTGCAAATGGGAATGGCCGTTGCCATCGTGCCAGGTTTGCTCGTGACCATACTCCCTACTGGGTGGGATTAAGCGATTGAGGATATTGGGTAAATCCTTTTGTAAACCGGGTTCAAACTCAATTGCCCCAATCGCCCCAGTGCTGCCAATATTGAAAACGTTCACTAATCCCGCCTGGATTCCAGACTGTCTGACGATTTGCGCGATTTGGGCCGTCAGGTCGTGCATCTGACCATGACCTTTCGTGGAGAGTTGAATCTGTTCTTGATACACCATATGCGCTGGTCGTGCGTGTCAAAGCTATAACTAAAGAATAGATTTTAGAAGTATGGCTATTTATCCGATGGCTCATAAAATTCTAAGTTATCCCTTCTTTTAGCTCCTCATGGTTCAACTACTCGCTGTAACTGATTACATCTCCAGCCTTGCCGAGGTTGAGCGAGTATATAGGGTTACGGCAAGTACAAATCCCAACTTCTTTTCCGAATGGGGTGATCCATTCGAAGATCTGAAAAAGGCAGATCAAGACCGGCTAGCACTGATCAAGCGTCGCTATTTATATCATCGTCAACATGGTCATTTGTTAGAAAACGCCGTCAATTTTCTGGTGATCTCGCCACTGTTGGAAATGGCTGGGCTTTATGATCCCCCATTTTTGTTAAGGTCAGAAGTTTCGGTGCAGTTTGAGTTTGAGGATGAAAACCAGAAGGTGTATCAAGGCCGAATAGATGCTTTAGTGGTTAGGCAAAACCTTTGGATTGTGTTGGTGGAGTCAAAGCGAACTTCGTTCAACATGACTACAGCACTGCCCCAAGCCCTTGCCTATATGGCGTCTAGTCCCCAGGAGGGACCAAAGTTTGGGCTAGTGAGTAACGGTGAATACTCGATCTTCGTCAAACTGAATCAAGGACAATATGCTTTCTCAGATGATTTTTCTTTGAATCGCAGACGTAATGAGCTTTGGGATGTGCTCAAGATTTTGAATCGGCTGAAGCTTGAAGCGTAAAGGGGTTTTTGTTGTGATTGAGTTTTTCTATTGCTTTAGAATGAACTTTTAGGTCAAAGGCTATCGCGTAGCTTGGCCACCATTTCTGTCCGTGCAGAGACGTTTAGTTTGCGAAACATTCGTTTCAAGGCTTGTTTGACGGAATTCTGTGTAATCCAAAGTTCTTTACCAATGTCTGCATTGGTGATCCCTTGGGCAACCAGGTTTGCAATCTGGATTTCTCTAGGGGTGAGTCTTGCCAGGTTTGGGTTAGGTTCCTTTAAGGCGATTTGCCTGAGTTCCGCTAGGCGAGTGGAAAAGTGGGTGCAGATCGCCCCGAGTCTGGCTAAATCAAGCTGATTAAACTCGGGGGTGTCACCGACTCGGGCCAAGTGAACGGTCCCCACTAACTGCCCTCGGCCCACCATAGGGCCGGTCATAATGTGCTCATGATCGCCCTCAGCGCAGCATCTTTGGTAGAGCTCACTTTGCTTCCAGGTGCCCCTGGGCAGCACTAACGCTTCGTGGGCAGGGGCATGGTACTGGACCACATATTTGAGAACGGGATCGACCGCCTTGCCCAATTTTTGGTAGCGCTCAATAAACTGATCGGAGACACCTTTGACATCAACGCTGGCCAGGCAGTTTTGGTTATCTAGTAGATAAATGCCCCAGCGCTGTACATCAAAATGGTGGCTGATGTGATCCATGAAGTGCGATCGCAGCGCCTGTTCAGTGGATGCCGTTGCGATCGCATCAAACAAAGACTGCAGAGACGTCACCATAAAATTTGCCAAACCCATAAAAAGTGTACCCACCTGAGGTCTATCCGTCAGGACAGCCCCTGCCTACGATCGTTCCACAGGTAAGAAACTTGAGGCAACTCAAATGACTCAGCTACAGATCGGCTTTTTAATCTATCCAGGCGTTGTTCAACTCGACGTCATGGGAGCTTATCAGGTTCTGGCCTTTCCCCCCAATATTCAAGTGCATTTGATTGGGAAAACGGTAGAGCCCTTGACCAGTAATGAAGGGTTAATGTTGGTGCCAACGATCACGCTGACAGAGTGTCCGAAGCTGGACGTCATTTGTGTCCCTGGTGGCGGCATGGGGCAACTTGATGCCATGACCGATGCTGACATCCTGGATTTCTTGAAAAAGCAGGGCGAAACCGCCCAGTATGTTACTAGCGTTTGCACTGGCTCGATGATTTTAGCGGCAGCGGGGTTACTCGATGGCTATAAAGCCACCTGCCATTGGGCTTTTCGGGAGCAGTTAGCTAAGTTAGGAGTTGACGTCATTCCAGACCGGGTGGTGATTGACCGCAATCGGGTCACCGGGGCAGGGGTGACCTCTGGCATAGATTTTGGGTTGACCCTGCTGGGTTTGCTGTGCGGTGAAGATATGGCAAAACTGACTCAACTCTTCATGGAATATACCCCCGCTCCGCCTTTTAACGCGGGGACACCAGATACTGCGGGGGAGGCCCTCGTCAATATGTTGATGAAGGGCGGTAAACCTATGATCGATGCCTTTTGGGCACGAACCAATGCGATCGCGCGGCAAGGCTCTAAAGCGCCGCCGACTGCCAATGGGTAAAAATGTGGGTCGCTTGAACCTTGAGTTGGCAGGTCTCCAGGTCAAAAATCATGGGCTCATACTTGGGGTTAGCCGCCTCTAAAACGACAACGGCGTCTTTTTGAAAGAAGTGCTTCAGGGTTGTGCCTTGCCCCTCTACCCAGACGGCTACGATTTCACCGGGCCTGGGTTTATAGTTATCTGGCACAGAGCGCATACCGACGTAGGCTCCGTTTGGAATACCCGCCCCAATCATACTGTCCCCTGAAATCTTAAGGACATAGTCAGAGGGCTTACGACCGCTATATTCGATGTTGAGATAGTCGATATCTTCCGCGAAGGGATCGTGGGTGACTGGATCGTGGCAATAACCGGCAGCAATCTCGCCACGAATCGGTAATCCCTGGGGAACGGGTATCGAGGGGTCGGTGTAGCTAGTAATTGGCAATCCAAACCTGATCAGTCTAATGCCGCGTGCTTTCCGCTTAAGGCGTCTGATATAGCTGTTTTTCTCCAGCCATTTCAGACTGTTTTGCACACTCCCATTTGAGCGCTTGAGCCCCTGGGTAATTTCGCGCACCGTCGGACTGCTCCTGTAGTCGCGCCAGTAAGACTCGATAAAGGTTAGAACCGCCTGGTGGGGTTTACGAATCGCCATAACTTGATGCCATGTGTGACTTCAAGATTATAGTTCATGTGTTCTATTGCTGCAAGGTGGGCAAAGATTCCTTAGGCACCACGGTGAGGTCCAGGCGCTGACCTCGACGCAGGAGGGTGATCTGCGATCGCACCCCAATCGTTTGCTCAGTCAAGAGCCGATGGAGATCATCAACGTTGCTGATGGGCTCGCCATTAAAGGCCACAATCAGGTCGCGATCGCGCAGCCCCGCAGCCTGGGCTGGGCTGCCGGATTCTAGCCAGGTTACCAGGACCCCACTATCAGCTGTTAAATCATGCTCTCTGACCAATCGCTGCGGCAGTGGCACGGTTTGACCGCCCACCCCAATTCGCCCACGACGCACTCGCCCCATTTGCATGAGGGGGCCAATCACCCGCTTAGCGGTATTAATCGGTGTCGCAAAGCAGATGCCCTGGGCCGCTTGAATGATGGCTGTATTCACCCCAACGATCTGTCCGTGGGAGTTAACCAGTGGCCCACCGGAGTTGCCCGGATTGAGCGCCGCATCGGTTTGAATCACACTGTCAATCAACCGCCCCGATTTCGAGCGAAACGACCGCCCCAGGGCGCTGACTACGCCAGCCGTGACCGTGCATTGAAACCCGAGCGGATTACCAATGGCAATTACCAGCTGCCCCGCTTTCAGAGATTCAGAATTACCCAGGGCTGCATGGGGGAACCCGGAACCGGGAATGCGAATAATCGCCAGGTCAGTATCTGGATCATCGCCAATCAGATCGGCTTTATACTGCTGTCCGTCAGCCAGTGTGACCTCAATAACATCGGTGTTATTCACCACATGGCTGTTGGTGAGGATGTAGCCATCCGGCGTAAATAAGAAGCCGGACCCACTGCCCGCCACTTCTAAAGGACGCCGCATATCGGCCCGCAGGCGCAGGCGACGCACCTCAATGTTGACGACGGCGGGGCTAACGGTTTCGACTACGTGGATGACGGCCCGTGAGTAGGCATCCAGTAATGCCTCATCGGAATTGTCCTGACCCCTCTCGGGCTGCTGTGGGGTCTGGGTCTGATCGAAGTCTGAAATCAACTGAGGCGTGACTTTCATAGTTCTATGGTGAGGAGGAAATAGAAAGATCGTGCCGAGTTTTCAATGGCTTCGCCCAGTACGGATATCCGATAGGTTTGATAACCTTGACCATGGCTTAGCAGAGATCATAGGTTTCTCAGAGAACTCTGGATGTTGCCTAGCTGGGTCTCAACACCTTTACCCAAGACAGTTCAGGTCTGCGCTAGAACCCAGGGTTTTTCCAGAAAATATGGAATCTTTTAGCCCTGGTCAGTCCTCTCCAATCCGAGTTGGATGAGCCGATCAACCAGCTCGTCAAACTCGACGCCCGTGGCTTTCCACAGCATTGGGTACATGCTGGTTGCGGTAAACCCTGGCAAGGTATTGATTTCGTTAATCAGGATTTCGCCAGTCTCTTCAAGATAGAAAAAGTCTACCCGCGATAGCCCGGCCCCATCGACGGCTTCAAAGGCGCGCACGGCCATCTCCTGAATCTGGGTCACTACCTGCTCGGGAAGC
>JBCBQD010000086.1:0-20100 GCA_039820425.1 Cyanobacteria bacterium J06635_1 | reverse complement strand
GCTACCGACAGTCGATTGAGTGCCCGCTAGACCAATTTACGTTAGACGCAGTTGCCCAAATCGAGCAGGCCAGAAACAACCGCGACTGGCAGACGATGCTGCTGGCCACAATGCGGGTCAAAGCCTCTGAGCTGGCCCGGTCTGGCGGCAGAATGTCTGAACCCGAAGTGTCGCTCACCCAGGTTGCCATCACCGATCTAGTAGAGCACCATCAGCTACTGCGGGCGGTCACTGCAGAAGCCAAAGCACAGGAACTAAGGGAGGTTGATCAGTGAAATCTGCCTATCGATTGTGGGGCGCGCTGGGGGGGCTGGCAATGGCCTCAGCACTGGTGCTTACAGAGCCTGAGTGCTCAAATTTGACCCCAGCAGACCTGGAGCGGTTTGCCAATGGCGAGACGGTCGCCTACGAGACCTGTAACCCCCATCGGCTGCCCGTGATTGGCCTGGCACTGACGGCGTTGGGCCTGGGAGCCTGGTGGTATTTTGACCCCGCTCAGCGGCCAATGCAGCCGCTCGCGCCGCCTCGATTTGAAAACCCTGCCCCGGGTATCAGTCTTCGTCAGGCCGTGGCGGATGCCATTCGCACCAACCCTGACTACCACTGGCTGCTCAAGCTGCTGGAGTGTAATACGTTGCTGATCGTCGGCCCCCAGGGCAGCGGCAAGACTCGCTTTGCTGTCGCCCTGGCCTACCTGAGGATGATTATCCGCCAGCATGTGATTCGCGATGTCAATGCCCTGGGGCACCAAGAGGCGGGCTGGCCTGGGCAGTCTTTTAGAAGCGGTCACGACCTTGATGCGATCGCAGACCGGGTCAACGCCTATCTCGAAAAACTCAAAACCAAAAAGCGGCCCCTAACCCCGCATACAGCCCCGCTGACCGATCTCCTGGACGAGTTTATCCTACAGCCAGCCACGCCAGTCAGCCGCCAGTCAGCTAAAGGGCCAAAACCCGCCGATGGACTTTTTACCAGCATTACCACCGAGTCTCGCAAAGCCTGTGAGCATCCTATTTTGGTGGCCCACGGCCAGCGCAGAGGCCCCCTCAGCGGCAGCCACACCCGAGCAGGGTCGCCCCCCTTTAAGTACGACTACATTGTGCTCAGTCTGCACAGCGCAAGAACCCTCACAGGTGCGCCCGTGATCAGTCACAAGGCAACTGTCATGGGGATTGACTTTGACTCAGACGGCAAACCCGCCCAGTCGTCTGTGGCTTACCCCAGCTGGTTTAGCCCTGAGGTGTTGGGCGAAGTATTGGTGGCGCTGCCAGCCAGCTTTCATCTAGAGGCGCGCAAAAGCTATCAACAGGCAACTGCTGCTCCGGCTGAAAGCACCAGAAAGCTGCCTGTCTCAGAAGACTTTGACGATTTAGAAGATTTAGAAAAATCGTGGGAGCTGGCAGACGGGTCGGCATTAACGTCTGTTTTTTCGGCCAAACCGCCTGAAAAGCCGATCACCCCGGTCGAGGCGATTGACCTGTTGCTCTCTCACAAAACCCCCCAAAAACTGATTTCCGAATACTGGGGCGTCAGCAAAGGGAGAGCTTATCGAGAGGTCTCAGACTTGCTCAAAAATGCCATTTCTGAGTATGCCTCACTGGAGCAGTGGCGACAGCTCAAAGCAAACCATTCAAAGTTTTTTGGAGCCTGAACCCATGTCAGACATTGAGCAGAAAAACGAAGTCATCGATGCAGAAGTCATCGATCTCAACACGTCTATCGTCCCGATTCAGCGGGCAGCCATGGCCCATAACCGGGCTAACCCTCACTCAAATGTAGGAGATGGTGGGTATTTTGACGCTACGGGCAAGGGCCATCCCGTGTTCACGATTTTGCCCGCCGACGATGCGGCGGCCAGTCTCATTGCCATCAGAGCCTGGCTGTCTGCTTTTCGGCATCACCCCCTCAGAACGGTCGCGACTACTGGCGTTGTGATCTGGTTTGGGTCTGCCGGGTTGAGCGGCGGGCTCAATCTGATCCGCGGTGACGTCAAAGCTTGCATCGGGGATGGCTGGAACCCGGTGGTGGCGGGATGCAACCTGGCGGCTATCTTGGCCCCACCCGCACAGGGGCTAGCCGGGGGGGTCCATGACGTGATGCTGGGGGGGGCACAGCCCGCAACCCCGGTTGAAACTCGGCCTGTGATTCGGGCCGTTCGCGTCGATGGAGAGCAATCGCCGTGAACCCAACCCAGTTTAGGAGACTCCCAATAAAAAGGCGTCGGGTGAGAAGAACGTCGACCAGGAGGACTCAGGTTAGAAACGGCGCGATCGCAGTCCTCCCCATCGCCCTTTTGATTTTGGCAATGGATATTGCAGAGCCGGGCTACGGCACCTTTGCTAACCCCATTTTTTACCTAAAATCAATCGCCAGCCAGCTGGACACCGCCTGGGCTCAGGCCGAAACGGTCCTCCCCACAGACAAGCGACTGCGCCCCTGTATAGAAATACTGAATCCCAGCACGATTACAGACCACCAAACCAGCCTGAGAAAAGCCCTCGTCGGCGAGTCAGAGCTGTTGGCGGTGCAGTGGCTGGGGGTGCCTGCCTGCCAGCTGGCCGATGGCTCCTATCGCTGGCTGACGGAGGCGGGGCTCGCCCTGGATATAACCTTTGACGAATGGAGTCAGGTGGATCATGCCAGGCTCAATCGTTAAGCCTAAATTCGAAGAACTCTCCCCGGATTTGCGCTATCGCATCGCGTTGCACCATCAGCGGCGCGACTGGTCCATCGCAGGCCTGTGTGGGTTGCTGTCAGCGAGTATCCTCATGCCGGTTGCGATCCCTGCCCTCAACACCGTGGTTGAGACCGCGCTGCCTATCGGTCGCATCGTCAAAGAAAAATTTAAGCCTGCGATCGCACCTGTACTCAATCAACCGGTGCAAAAGGGCGAAAACATCGCAGGCTACACCGTCACCTCGGGCTACGGTTGGCGCGACACCACCCATCTGCCCGCGGGGGCCAGCAGCAACCATCGAGGGGTTGATCTGGCGACTCCCAACGGCACCCCAGTTTATGCGATTGGAGACCCTGGTACCCAAACTAAAATTGACTGCTGGAAAGACCCTAACGGCGGGGGCTTGGTGGCCGAAATCACCCCAGAGTCAATCCCAGGGTTACGCTTTCAAGCGCTGCACCTGCAAAACTGCAAGACGGGACACTACCCAGCCGGTCATTTAATTGCCCGCACAGGCGAGAGCGGCCTCGGTGCCCCCCACCTGGATTGGAGACAGCGGAAACAGGCTACCGGCAGCCACGAACATCCCCAGCAGGGCTACCTGATTTGGGCATTAACAGGCCACAAGCCCTACAGTCTATCGGGCAAAGCATTAGAAAATGGCATTAAGGCCAGCGAGGGCCTGAGACTCCAGGCCTACCTGGACCCAGCTGGCATTCCTACGATTGGGTGGGGAACCACCCGATACCCTGACAATCATCCGGTGCAGCTCGGGGATACGATCACCCGTCAGCAGGCCGAACAATACCTGCAACATGATTTAAGCCAGGCCCAGGCCGCCGTCCAATCAACCGTCAGGGTGCCGCTGAGGGCAACTGAGCTACACGCGCTGACCAGCTTTACTTACAACGTAGGGGCTGCGGCACTGAAAACATCAACCCTGGCCCAAAAGCTCAATCAGGGCGATCGCAAGGGCGCTGCGGCCGAGTTTGATCGCTGGGTGCACAGCCACGGCGTTGTGCTACCGGGGCTAGTCAAGCGGCGCGCCCAGGAGAAAGCCCTTTTTATAGAAGATTAAACCATCTATCCCGGCAGGGTCTGCCGATTAGGGTACTCATGCAGCAAATGAAAAAATTGGGGCGCATTAAAACTGCGGGGATCTTGACGGGAACCGGACCGATCAACCGCCAGGTGAGTTGTAATACGTTCGTCGGGAATATTAGTGCGGGCTAATAGCCAGGCCAGTGATTTGTACTGGGCCTCGGTGTATCCGCTGTGACTGGTGCGGGCATCTCGCCCGTCTGAAGGAGACTCCAGCGAAACGTGGTAAGCAAAATTATTCACCGAAGATGAAAATTCCGGATTAGTCGTGACGGTCTCTGGCCCATTAGCCCCATTGAACACAGAATCCCCCGCCCCAAAGGCCCGATTTTCAGGGGGGACAACATAGATAACTGTGCCATCGCGGGCAATGAGAGTGTGGTAGCTGACCTGATCTTCATCGCGGGGGTGAGGGGTCTGAAAAGTGTTGATGGCGCTCATCACTGAACCTACGGTCTCGTGCAACACCACAATGAACGAATGATTAGCAGGCTGCCCAAAGGCATCGACGGCGTAGCGGTTGCCGTAGTTGGTGGGATCCGCGAAGGCAATTTCTTCGCGGGGTTGATAATTGGGGCCTGACTGAGCTAGGGCATCAGCCCCGGTGTAAATAAAATCTTGGGGGGCATTGCGATCGCGACTCGCCACTAATGCTTCTTGTTGTGAAGACTCAGCTTCAGGGAGCCCAACGGCAAATTTAATCTGAGCTAAAGGCCGCTCAGCTGCGCCAGAGGTGACCACAATCAGCATTACCATGCCTGCCAACACACCACTCACAAACCAGGTCAGCCACTTCCCTTTCATGCCGCTATAACGCCTAAATAAATTTTGATCGCTAAGTTTACACCTTGGCACATCCAGCCTCGGCACATTCAGCCTTACCGAGAGTCCTGGGGTTACCCCCTGAGACGTTAAACTGGATATAGCTTCAAATATCGCTTGTTTTATTATCTCAAGCGGTTATCACTGATGCAATTGGCAAAATATCGTAGATTTTTACCCGTAGGGTCTGCGATCGCGAATCTGGGCCTGGTATCGTCGATAAGACCGTCTATAAAGAATTTCTAGCCGCCCCGCATATTCCTCAATCGCAGCTCGCTGACGACGATACAGTCCCTGGAATAAGTTGGCAAATAGTAGCGTCAACATGGCGACAACCAAACCAAATGCCGTGGAATAGAGAGCTTCCCCAATCCCAGCCGTTACCCCCGTGGCCTGCTCACTGCCAATATCACCAATATTCAAAGATGATAGCGCGCTAATCAATCCCAGGATGGTACCCAGCAGCCCCAGCAGCGGAGCCACCCCAACGACGGTTTCAAATAAGGTATTAAAACGCTTCAGCAAAGGGATCTCAGCCTGGGCCGCGCTCTCGAGGGCCAGCCGAAATTCATCGGGGGTGGCTTCATCAAGGGAGAGGGCGGCTAGAAAGATCCGGGCCAGGGGAAGATTGGCATGCTGCTTGAGCTGTGCGATCGCACCTTGGGGCTCACGGGCATAGATCTTGAGACTCTGACGAATGACCTGATCTTGCTGCCGAGACACTTTGAACCAAAACAACACCCGCTCAAAGATCAGGGTCACTACCAAAATAGAAGCCCCTAACAGGGGCCACATGACCACGCCGCCAAGGGAAAAGAGTCTGGTAATACCCATAGGCCATAGGTGCGGTAAAACGAACACAGGCAATATAGCCGGTTTTGGGGCACCCCTCCAAAAATCAATGCCTTTTCTGACTTTGCATTCCCCATTCCCAAACCCCGATCTTTATCTAAAGAAATCATTAGGAAATTAATCGAAATATCAGACGTTTTTGACTGAACTAGAAACAATCTGTATGAATTGATTCACAAACCTGTAAAAAACCTTAAAAAAGCGTAAATTCTTAAGCCGATTTTTAACAAAAATGCAGCCCTTAACCTAGTCACTTCTTGAGAAGAGATTAAGCTTGGCTTGTGAAGCCTTGTTTACCTAAATCTCTACTGTATGATGAGAGCAAAGTTAGTTTTGTCTTATATCGCTTTTTAGCTACTTGTCTGTGTGGCAAATCAAATAAATTCCTCTCACCAAAGGGTGCTCACACATAGCTGGCTGTTAAATTTCAACCCTAAGACATCCCTGGATACTGGTTAGCCTAGCCAATTTCGTAGCCCATATTCAGACCTGAGTAAAATGGCATCTACTTGCGGGTCATCAATGTTTAAGGCTGTCCTGATTTCATGTATTTCCAAGGTTTTCATAAAAACGCGAACACCCCTATAAAAGTTGAGAAATAATAGGTCATGCTGAATCACCATGAAATTCTTGGTCACGACACAGTTTTTACCCCCGAACAGGTTCTAGAAAATCGTGGTCGAGTCGCTATTTTTATTGACGGCTCAAATCTTTTCTATGCCGCCCTTCAGCTTGGCATCGAGATTGACTATACCAAGTTGCTTTGCCGCCTCACATCAGGCTCACGGCTATTTCGGGCCTTCTTTTACACAGGGGTCGATCGCACCAACGAAAAGCAGCAAGGTTTTTTGCTGTGGATGCGCCGCAATGGCTATCGAGTCATTGCCAAAGATTTGGTACAGCTGCCAGATGGATCTAAGAAAGCCAATTTGGACGTTGAGATCGCCGTCGATATGATGGCCCTGGTTGGCTGTTACGATACGGCAGTGTTAGTCAGCGGAGATGGCGATCTGGCCTATGCAGTTGATGCCGCTAGCTATCGCGGTGTGCGCGTCGAGGTGGTCAGTTTGAGATCAATGACCAGCGACAGCCTGATTAATGTGTCCGACCGTTACATCGATTTGGATGGCATTAAGGACGACATTAAAAAAACCCCTCGGCATCAGGGCAGTTATACCTATCGCCCCTTGACCACCATTGGCGTCATGGAAGGCGATGACGAGCAGCCTTAAGCGATAGGATGGGCTACAGTCGTTTCTCAAACAGGCTGCTGTCCTCCCATGGCTACACGCATGACCAAATGGTATCGGTTGACAGTCATTGCAGCGGTGGTTGGCGTTTTGGGGGTTGCAATTTATACCTGGCGGGCTTCACGGCAAACCCTGGAGAGTATTGAGCCAACAGAGGATGTCGAAGTCCAGGAGTCGGGGCTAACCCTGCAAAATGTCACCCTTGAGCAGCCCGATGAAAACGGCAATCTACTATGGAAGGTTAAAGCCAAGGAAGTTACTTACAGTCCCGATCAGAAAATCGCCGATATTCAGGATGTTGAGGGCGAGTTTTATCAAAACGATAAGCCCATCTATAAGGTCAAGGGAGATCGCGGCAACATTGACCAGGCAGGCCGTGAGTTTTTCCTGGAGGGTAATGTGGTCGCCACCGGGATTGAAAGCAAAATCACCCTAAAGGGCGAAACGCTAGAGTGGCGACCTAAGGAAGATTTATTACTGGTCGAAAATAGCATCAACGGCACCCACCCCCAGCTTCAGGCAACAGCTCAAAAGGCACGGCTTTACAACCAGGCGCAGCGGCTTGAGTTAGAAGAGGGTGTCATTGCCTCGACCACCCAAGCCCCCTGGTTTGGCCTACAGGCCACTGCGATCACCTGGCACCTCGAGCAAGAACGGATCGAAACCGAGCAGGGGCTTAAAGTAGAGCAATTTAAGGATAAAGACGATAGGACGGTCATCAATCGGGTGACGGGAAAACGGGGTGAAGTCAAGCTCGCTCAAAAAACCGTCCGCATCATAGAAAATGTCAAACTAGAACTCTTAGAACAAGAGCCTGTGGTGACTACCAGCAGTATTGCCTTATGGAATCTTGAAGCAGAAACCGTCGCCATCAATGCCCCCGTCAGGGTGCAGCAGCCTAAACAACAGCTGACGGTCACCGCTACCCAGGCTCAGATGGCTCTCAAACAGCAGCTGATCACCTTTATCGGTAATGTACGTGCGATCGCAGCCAAAGACAGCTCCCAACTCACCGCCGATCGCCTCACCTGGCAAATCGAAACCCAGGACGTAGCGGCCACAGGCAACGTCACCTACCGCCAGCAAAACCCTGCCACGACGGTAACCGGCAAACGGGCAAACGGCAACCTCAACCGACAAACCGTCGTGGTCAGCGGCGGCGACGTCATCACCGAAATCACCCCGTAGGGGCGGGGTCACCCCGCCCCTACGGACATCAAATTTACCCACGTCACATTTTTTGATTACGGGCCGGATCCCCAAGCTGATAAGGCCCTTGATTAAACCGGATTGTCGCCTTCAACTCCGGCGGAATCTCCTTGGCCTTACCCCAGCGCTGTTCTAAGTCCGCCAACAGCCGGTCTTGCCGGTAGCGCAGCTCATCCAGACCAGAGCCATAGTTGATAATCGCAAACCACACCACCCCCTTTTTCTCGGTGGGAAAGGCCCCCGCCAGGGCACTGACCACCGCCAGGCTGCCAGTTTTGAGGGCGGCATGATGGGGCAGGGTGCGATCGATCAGGGTACCGGTATCGGTCCCTGACACCGGAAATAAATCGGCAATGGTCAGCTGATGGGCCGCCAGCTTGGCCTGAATCATTTGCAGCATCTGCACCACCGCCTTAGACGAAATCTGATTATCTTCCCCCAAGCCGGAGCCATTGATCAGGCTAATCTCGATCGGGTTAACCTCTGCCACCTGACTAGCCACCTGCATGACGGCAGTGGGGCCCCCCAGGGTTTGGGCCACCAAATCCGACATGACGTTATTGCTGTAAATATTCATCGCCTTGAGGATGGCCGCTAGCGGCAGCGACTGGTGGCGCAGCAGCCAGCCCGAGGCCTGATTGACCGTCGCCAGGGGCGAGCCAACCTGCACCGTGCCATCGATTTGAATGCGGGGCTGCCCGGTCCCCGGCGGCATGGTCTGATACTGACGCTGGACATCCGCCGCCCAGGTATTCGCATTCAGGGCTTCTTTGAGCAGGCTCCCCGCCTCCAGCGGATCTGTTTTGAAATTCATCACAAAGTTATCGACGATGATTAGATTGCCCGTGACCCGCTGTATTCCTAGCTGTTGCAGGGCATTGCCCAATGCGATCGCTTCTTCCCACACAAACAGCGGATCGCCGCCGCCACGCACAATCAAATCCCCCTGTAAAACTCCATCAGTGAGGGTGCCGCGCCAACCTACCAGGGTCTCGAACCGATGATCCACACCCCAGGTTTCGAGGGCAGCCAGGGTCGTCGCAATTTTTGTCAAGGACGCCGCTGGCAATCGCTGAGCTTCTTGATACTTGGCAATGGGGTAGCTGCCCACCCCCACCCACACGCTTTGAAAATCGCTGGAAAACCCTGCACTGGATAGGTTGGAGACATAGCGACTGACAATTTGAGCCGCCTGCGGGTCAGCCACCAGCTTTTGCTGTAGCCACGGTGACTCCCAGGTGGGCTTTAGCTCCAAAGAGGCCAAATCTAAGCTTTGAATGGGTTTGGATGCATTGGCCCCCAGCAATAAGCTCAAAAAAGCCAGCTGTAAAGGAGCCAGTTTGAATAGAGCCAAATTAAAAGGGGATAACCAGTTCATAATTGCGTGACCCTTGTTGCCAGAACAGGTGTTTTACCCGCTAAAGATACACTAGATCTGGGAGTGATGTGTATTGAGACCTCAGCTGCCATGGCTAAGCCTGATCAAAACCAAGTCCTACGGCGCTTACCGATTGTGGTCGGGGGTTTGGGCGGGAGCTTGCTGCTGGTCAATCGCCTGATGACGACTGCCGTCACAGATTCTCAGGCCAGGGCAGATGCTTTAGGGGTGCTCCTCAGCGCGATTTTGATCTTGACTGGGCTGCTGTGGCAGCAGCTCCAACCCAAATTGCCAGACTCAGTAGAGCTGAGTGGAGACGAAGGCTTCGAGCTCAAAGACGAGCTGGCAGATGCGGTCAAAACCGAGCTAGCCTGGGCGTCCCATCTATTGCTGACCAACACCGTTACCCGATCTATTGTCGCCTATTACGACGGCACTGTACTGATGCGCCGGGGCATTTTAGGACCTTTGGCGGAGGTGAAACCCGGCCCGATTTTAGAACGGGTCCTCCAGCAGCAAAAGCCCGTGTATTTGGTCAGTCTCAAGCTTTATCCCGGTCGCGTGGAGTTTGGCTATCTGCCCGAAAATACCCAGGGTGTCATTTGTCAGCCCATGGGGGCTAAAGGCGTGTTGATTTTGGGGGCCAATGCCCCGCGCAGCTATACCAAACAAGATGAAGCCTGGATTGAAGGCATCGCCGATAAGCTCGGGGCCAGCTTGGACAGTGACGCTTTCACATAAAGCTGCCAGAGATAGTCAGCACCATTCTCACTGGCGGGTATTGAGCCAGGATAGCCCATAAATTTCTAGCCCTGGTCGCTAATCACCGGGTCTACAATCGATAGGCCGATCACCTTTGGCAACCCTTTGAGCTGCCACAGCAGCGATGTTGAGCCCTGGAGGGCGGTGAAATCGCGATCGCAATTTCACCCGCTACGGACGCTCATCCATCCGTAAAACACGCATATCCCCCTAAACATCAAGCCTTTATTTTTACGGACAGGCTTAGAGCGATAACTACGGAATTCCCTGAAATCCTTGTTTAGCAATAGATTTGACTCGTGAGACTGGGAACTTTCTAAGTAAGAAAAGCAGCCCTTGTAATAAAAATTACACTGATGACGCTGAGCGTAAGCCCCGTTTGTAATCTGCCCGTTTGTAATCTAGATGTGTCTGCCGTCGGTCATGGACAGGCATCATCAGGTGTGTCGGCATTAGAGATTAATGTCACCCATGCGGTGATTGATGATCCGGTGATGGTTTCGCCATCTGCACGGGTTGCAGAGGTGCTGGGGTTGATGGGGCGAGCTCGATCGAGTTGCTTGCTCAAAGATCAGGAGCTTGAAACTGATGTATTGCAATCAGAATGGCGAGCCAGCTGTGTTCTCGTGGTTGAGGACGGTCACCTTTCAGGGATTTTTACCGAGCGGGATTTGATTCGCTTGCGGGCCAATGGCCAGCCACTAGAATCGGTGGTCGTGGGTGAGGTGATGAGCCCGAATGTGATTACGGCAGTGCGATCGCAGCTCCAGGATTTTTGGTGGCCGATGGAGCTGATGTGCAAGCATCGGATTCGTCATTTACCCGTCGTAGACGACCAGGGGCAGGTGACCGGGCTGCTCACCCATGAGAGTTTACAACAGCTGCTGCGCCCGGTTGACTTGCTGCAGCTGCGATCGGCGGCGGATGTGATGGTGACCGAGGTGATTTGCGCCCAGCCCACCGAGTCGATTTTATCGCTGACGCAACGGATGGCAGATCATCGGGTGAGCTGTGTGGTGATTATAGACGAGCACCGAGGTAAGCCTATGCCGATTGGCATGGTGACAGAGCGCGATATTGTCCAATTTCAGATGCTGGAACTGGATTTTGAGCACATTCAAGCGCAGACAGTGATGAGTGCCCCCATCATTTCGGTGCAGCATACAGACTCCCTTTGGCGGGTGCGTCAGCTGATGCAAACCCATCGAATAGCGCGAATGGTGGTCACCGATGGGGCAGGGGCATTACTGGGTCTAGTGACTCAAACGAGTTTGCTCAGCTTGATGAGCCCGTTTGAGATGTTTAAGACCGTAGAGACCCTCCAGCAAAAGGTTCACCAGCTAGAGTCAGACCGTTTAGCCCTGCTAGAAATCCGGAATGCCGAGTTAGAGCAGCAGGTTCAGGCCCGCACCGCCGAGCTACAGGCCCAGGTCAAACGGGCCGAAACTTTAGCGGTCTTGGCAAAAGCCGAGTTAGAAGAACGTAAACGGGTGGAAGCAGCCCTGCGCCAGAGCGAAAGCCGCTATGCAACCCTCACCGACGCCGCGCCCGTCGGGATTTTTCGCACCGATGCAGAGGGCAACTGCCTCTATGTCAATGACTGCTGGTGTCGGGTGGCGGGGTTGACCCCAGCCGAGGCCGCTGGCCAGGGTTGGGTCAGGGGTTTACATCCCGAAGACCGTGACCTGATTTATGCAGAATGGTACCGCTGCGCCCAAGACAACATGCCGTTTCAGTTGGAATATCGCTTTCAGCGCTCGGATGGCGAGGTGACCTGGGTTTACGGTCAGGCAGTGGCTGAGCGTGACGAGGTGGGCAACCTTGTGGGCTATATCGGGACGCTGACCAATATCAGCGATCGCAAACAGATCGAAGCCCAGCAACAGCAGGCCCAGCAGGCCCTCCGCGAAAGCGAAGCCACCAACCGCGCCATCATCCAAGCCATTCCCGATCTGCTCATTCGCATGGATGCCCAGGGCAACTATTCCAGCATGGTAAACGGTCACGGCGTCAACGTGCTTTACCCATCGGATGCGATTCAGCAATCGTCTGTGTATGACATTCTGCCCGCTGAGATCGCCAGGCGACGCATGCACTACACCCAAAAGGCCCTTGAGACACAGACTATCCAAACCTACGAGCAAACCCTGGACATCAAGGGGGAGTTGCACTACGAAGAAGTCAGCATTACCGTTCTCGATAACAACGAAGTCTTGATCATCATTCGCGATGTCACCGACCGCAAACTGACAGAAATCGCGCTACAGCAGCTCAATCAAACCCTGGAGACCACGGTAGAGCAGCGGACCACCGACCTGCGCCAATCTCAGAAAATGCTGCAATTGGTCATTGACACCATTCCCCAGCGTGTTTTTTGGAAAGATCGTGCCTTTCGCTATCTGGGCTGTAATCAACACTTTGCCAAAGATGCGGGCTTAGACAGCCCCACCCAAATCATTGGGAAAGACGACTTTTCGCTGATCTGGGCTGAGTCGTCAGCACCGCTATACCGGGCCGATGATATCGACGTGATGGAAAACGAGAGTATCAAAATCAATGACGAGGAAGTCCAACTCCGTTCGGATCACTCCCAGGCCTGGTTGAGAACCGCTAAGATGCCGCTGCATGATGGACAGGGCAATGTCATAGGGGTGCTGGGCACCTACGAAGATATCACCGATCGCAAGCAGGCAGAGCTGGCCTTAAAAGAGAGCGAAGCGAAACTGCGGGCCATTTTTAGCCTGGCGGCGGTGGGCATTGTACAAGTCGATTCAGCCACCCATCGGCTGCTAAAAGTCAACCAAAAGTTCTGCGACATCCTGGGCTATTCGGAAACTGAACTGCTCGAAAAAACGTTCAGCGAAATTACCTGTCCAGACGACATTGCCAGCAGCCTGGCCCAGGTTAAACAGCTCTATGCCCGAGAGATATCAGAATTTGCGATAGAAAAGCGCTACGTGCGCAAAGACGGCTCCCGGGTATGGGCCCATGCCACGGTGTCGATGGTGTGTCGCGCCGATGGCACCCCCGACTACAACGTGATTGTGGTCAAAGATATCAGCGATCGCAAACGGGCCGAAGAAAAACTCCGTCAAACCAATGCTGAACTGGCCCGCGCCACGCGCTTAAAAGACGAGTTTCTAGCCAACATGAGCCATGAGTTGCGCACACCCCTGAATGCGATTTTGGGTCTCTCTGAAGGGTTGAAAGACGGAGCCTTTGGCGAGCTCAGCCTGATTCAACGCAGATCGCTAACCACCATTGAGCGCAGCGGTCGCCACCTGTTAGAGCTGATCAACGATATTCTTGACCTCGCCAAAATTGAGGCCGGGAAACTTGAGCTACATCTTGAATCGGTTTCGATTAATCAACTTTGCCAGTCCAGCCTCACCTTTGTAAAACAGCAGGCAATGCAAAAGCGGATTCAGCTTAAGGTTGAGTTGGCCGCCGACCGTTGCGACATGGTGGTAGACGAACGACGAATGCGGCAGGTGTTGATTAACCTACTAACCAATGCGGTCAAATTCACACCGGAGGGGGGCACCGTCACCCTTGCGGTCAGTCACATGCCCACCGACTCCGCAACAAGGCTACCGGCATCTATTGCTTTCTCCATCCAGGATACCGGCATTGGCATTGCCCCAGCCGAAATGGACAAGCTCTTTCAATCGTTTGTGCAAATTGACAGCAGCCTGAATCGCCAACAGATGGGCACCGGATTGGGTCTGGCCCTGGTCAAACGGATTGCAAAACTGCACGGCGGACAGGTCACGGTCGAGAGCGCAGTCGGCAAGGGGAGCCGTTTTACGGTTCGGCTACCCGATGCGGAGACCTCGGCACCGTCGGTGTTAAAGCCACTGCCAGTGAGTCGAACCCCTAACAACGAAGCTCCAGTGCCCAGCCCTCAGCGTACCCCGCGAATTTTGCTGGCCGAAGACAATCCAGCCAATGTGTTTACCATCGCCAGCTATCTCGAGAGCCACAACTATGACCTGCTGTTTGCCCAAAACGGTTGCGAAGCCTGTGCGATCGCAGCCGAGCACACCCCCGATTTGATTTTGATGGACATCCAAATGCCGGACATGGATGGCCTCGAAGCCACCCGCCAAATCCGCGCAAATCCGGCCCTGTCAACTATACCCATCATCGCCCTGACCGCCTTAGCCATGCCCGGCGATCGCGATCGCTGTCTGGCCGCAGGGGCCACGGACTATATGACCAAGCCAGTGCGCTTAAAGCAACTTGTCACCACCCTTCAGCAACTTTTAGAAAGATAAACCCAAGATTGTTGCCAACCCTACTCCCAAACCCATGCCTGTATCCGCCGAGCCCAGAGACGCCCAGCCCAGAGACACCCAGAGCATTCCCAATATTCTGGTCATCGACGATGAGCCCGACAACTACGATGTGGTCGAGACTCTATTGCATCGAGAAGGCTATCACCTCAGCTACGCTGCTAGCGGTCAGGGTGCCCTTGCGCAGCTAGATATCTTTGAACCTGATGTCATCTTGCTCGATGTGATGATGCCCGAGCTAGACGGTATTGAGGTCTGTCGCCGCATCAAAGCTGACCCCCAATGGCGCGCAGTGCCCATTGTCATGGTGACCGCCCTCAATACCAAAGCCGATTTGGCCCGTTGCCTATCCACCGGGGCCGATGACTTTATCAGCAAACCCGTCAGCGGCACCGAGTTAAGGGCACGGGTCCAATCGATGCTACGCATCAAACGACACTATGATCAGGTGCAATCACTGCTCACGCTGCGGGAAGACAGGGTCAATATGCTGGCCCACGATTTGCGTAACCCCCTGGCGATTATTTTGCTGGCCGCCAACCTGCTACAGCATCCTAACCTCAGCCCCGAGCGTAAAAATCAAAAGGTGGAAGAAATTCTGCGCTCGGGGCGGCGACTCAATACCCAAATCGACAGCATGCTGATGATGGCCAAGCTAGAATCAGGCAAATTTATGCTGGATTTGCAACCGATCAGGCTAAGAGACTTGTGTCAGTCCGTGCTAGAGGATTTTGGTGCGATCGCAGCCCCCAAAAAAATTCAGCTCGTCGATCATCTCTGCCCTGACGACGTTGAATTTGCAGCCGATGGCAAACTGCTGCACCGGGTGCTCGAAAATTTGCTCTCCAATGCAATCAAGTTTGCACCTGAGCACAGCTGTATCCGTCTGAGTGCTGCCCCCTCCGATAGCGATGGGGTCAAAATTCAGGTGGCGGATAACGGGCCAGGGGTCACTGAGACCCTGCGACAAAGCATTTTTGAGCGCTATGAGATTGGTACCCTGCAAAAAAATGTCGCCCAAATTGGCCTGGGCCTGGCCTTTTGCAAAATGGCTGTAGAAGCCCACGGCGGAACTATTGAAGTTGTGGACAATTATCCCACTGGCGCGGTCTTTACGGTGTTGCTGCCCAGTGGGCTATCAAACTTAAATTTATGGGTAGGTTCGACACGGTGATGCGGGGATAGGGCGACGCGGAGATCGCTTATTGCTGAGGTTTTCCGCGTCGCCGTGTCTCCCCTTCTCCGCGTCCTCTTCTATCCAAAATTTTAAGGTTGACGCAGTACTCGGTGACACGGTTTAAGAGGCTGAACTTTTCAAGACCAGTTCACCGTTAGGGAGCGGTGGCGCATCCAGGGGATCAATCGTGATTAGCATTTTCGCAGGACTAGCCACGCAGACGGAATCCGGCACTGACCATTGCACAGCCCCCGCCTCATTCGCATTAAACTGACCGCAAAAAAGCGGCTCAGACTGACTATCCGCAATGGCCCAGAGTCGATAGGTCTGCTCGTCGGGCAAAGCCGGGAGGTTATTCGCCACCAGGGCAACTTCACTATGGCCGGGCACCACAATCAGACTGCCGGAGGTCTCCACCAAACTGCCCGTGCCCTCAAGGGCATAGACCTGACGGGTGGGCTGTCGCAGGGTCGCGAGCACCGTATCGGCCTGCTCAAGATCTTGCTGAAGCTGTTGAATCGTGTTTTGGGCCACCGTTAGCGCCTGTTGACGGTCAACCAGAGCCTGTCTAAGTCGCCAGTTGTCAACCCCGAGGGCCAGTAGTGCTAAGGCTGCGATCGCGCCCAAACCCCAGCGAGTCAACGAGACTGACCAGGGCGCAATCGACTGAGGTGATGGCTGAGTCGCCACTGCCTCCAGCACCGTTGCCTCCAGGCCTGGGGGGGGCGGTTGCAACGGCAGAGCCGTGGGCAATGTGTCTAAGGTTTTCTCATAGGCCAAGAGTTCTGCCCAGAGGACAGGTTGCTCGGTCAATAAGCGATCTAACTCCGTTTTTTCATCAGCGCTCAGGTCGCCGAGGGCATGTCCGGCGAGCAAATCTTGCCATTGCTCGGGCAGATCAGAATCAGGCAGATTAGAATCAGAACGGTCAGGACGGTTGATCATCGGCCAGGGGCAATTTGGTCATCAAGGGCACGGCGAAGTTTTTTAAGTCCCTGACGGGAGCGCGTTTTCACCGTACCCAGGGGGATGCTTAAACGGGTGGCAATCTCTGATTGGCTCAGCCCTTCATAGTAGGCAATTTCCAGCACTTCCCGCTCAGCCTGGGAGAGTGCAGATAGGGCATGACGAACTTTTTGCGCCGCTTCACCCTGGGTCGCGTGCTCCAGAGGCGCATTGGCTGTGGGGTGATCAACGGTGGTACGAAAGCGCTGTAAAAGCCGATGACGCGATTTACGCGATCGCACCCGGTCAATCGAGCGAGATCGCGTCATCATCACCAAAAATCGCTTTAAAGAGCCTCGGCTAGGGTCATAACGACACTGATGCCAGAGCGTCAAAAAAATGTCTTGGGTCATATCTTCGGCTTCTTCTGCATTATTCAAAATCCGCAGAGCGAGAGTGTAGACCAAACCGGCATAGCGCCGATAAACCGCTTTGAGCGCCCCCACTCGCCGAGCCTTAATGGCTTCTATCAAATCATCATCCGTAGCATCCACCGCCACGGCATATTCCTGGTGAGAGGAATCGAGACCCATAACCTCAACCTGAGTGGTCTGACAGTCGCTGCGCAAACCGATTGCTGTTTGCCCCCATTGGCTTTCTATAGTTGCCCTCATTCTGCATCACAGGTGACATCAGCTCATAAAGCTTAAAAAAACAGGAAATCCCTTAATAGCCATTACGGAGCAGACGCCCCATCGGATTTAACTCCAATCAACCTAATTTTTACAAAGGCTCCCCGGCTTCTTGCCAGATGTCAACCGCTACTGAGAACGATTCACCAGGAAACCGGGGAGCAAGAAGCCGGGGAGCAAGAAGCCGGGGAGCAAAGTTCTAGAGCTAAGGACCTGACTCTATTCGTCTAATATACGAACCGCAACAGCACTGGCCTTAAAGTTATAAATCAAGCCCTCCAGCTCAATTGGCGTCCCCACTTTGATTTTGTTATTACCTAAGACTGGGCCATTGGGCGTAATTTGCGCTTCACCGCCAATGGTGATTAGCATATCGGCGGTATACCCTAGCTCAGGTCGTGGATCTGGGAAAGACTTAACGCTACCATCGGGTTGTGGAACCGCAGTGCTTCGAGGCAGAGGTTTAACATCCTTGAGGTCAACTTCACCATAGGGTTGGTTACGAATGATGATGCTGGTTTTGCCTTCAGCCTTCATATCCGCTAGAAACTGTTCTGGGTTGAGCACGGTTAACCCACGAGCCATCAAGTCAACCTCAATATTTTTGGAAGTACCTCCCACCTGAGCGACTGAGCCAGACGTGCCTGGGAAGAAGAAAATCCCCACGACAACTGCCAAAATCAACATCGCTGCACCAATATCAAGCACGCTAATTTTGCCAAATAGCCGTCCTTTTGAATCCAAAATTGCCATAACCTGGAGCACTCCTGCCAATGGGCAAGACCCACTTTAGCAAACTTTGGGGAATAAGATTACGGGTTAGAACTGAGGGGGATCTATCAGTTGCTTTAGCGATTGAGAATCCCCCCAACCCCCTTGAAAAAAGGGGGAGATAGAGAAGTTGCATAGGCAACAACTCAAAATTGAGAATCGAACAACCCACCGTTGCAGCCTACTTAAACATCGGCTCCTTGACAGGTTCACCGTTGAGGTAAACATTATCGGTGAGGTCAATCTCGACTGGCTTCACGTTCCAAATGCCGTCACAGTAGTCTTGAATCGACCGATCCGAAGAAAACTTGCCCATGCGAGCCGCATTCAGAATTGACATCTTGGTCCAGCGAGTGCGATCGCGATAGGCGTCGCTCACCGTTTGCTGGCAATCGATATAGGACTGATAGTCGGCGAATAGCAAGTAGGTGTCATGATTCATTAGAGAATCAATCAACGGCTTAAACAAATCGCCCTTACCCCAGGAGAAATCACCTTTGGCAATGCTATCAATGACCAACCGCAGGTCAGGATTAGTATCGTAGTAGTGACGAGGATTATAGCCAGACGCTTTGAGGTCATACACCTCATGGGCCGTCAGACCAAACAGGAAGAAATTCTCAGCCCCAACCTCTTCACGAATTTCAACGTTGGCCCCATCCAGGGTACCGATGGTGAGTGCGCCATTCATCGCAAACTTCATGTTGCCGGTGCCGGATGCCTCCTTGCCCGCCATCGAAACCTGTTCAGACAGATCAGCTGCTGGGTAAATTTGCTGGGCCAGCTTGACGTTGAAGTTTTTGAGGAAAACCACCTTCATCCGATCATTCACCGCTGGGTCGTTGTTGACCACCTCAGCTACCGACGTGATCAGTTTGATCATCAGCTTGGCCATGTGGTACCCCGGTGCGGCTTTGCCGCCAAACAGGAAAGTCCTGGGGGGGATGTCTAGATTAGGATTTGCTTTCAGACGATGGTAGAGCGAAATGATGTGCAGCACGTCCAGGTGCTGACGCTTATACTCGTGCATCCGCTTGACTTGAATGTCAAACATCGAGTTAGGGTTCACAATGATGCCATTGTTTTGCTCGATGTATTTGGCAAGCTGACGCTTGTTGGCGTGTTTAATCTCCCACCAGTCGTGCTGAAACCCGGTATCGTCCGCCAGGGTTTCCAGCTTTTTCAGCTGATCGAGGTGGCGACCCCACTCGTCGCCAATGCTGCGGTCGAGTAAGCTGGCCAGCCTGGGATTGCTGAGGATCATAAAGCGCCGAGGGGTGACCCCATTGGTCATATTTCGAAACTTCTCGGGATACATCTCGTAGAAATCTCTCAGCACATCCTGCTTGAGCAGCTGAGTATGTAAGGCAGCAACCCCGTTAATGGCAAAGCTGCCCACACAGGCCAAATGAGCCATCCGCACATAGCGCTCCCCGGATTCATCAATCAAAGACATGCGCGCAATGCGGTCGTCCTCATGGGGAAATTTAGCGCGAACGTCATCCAAGAAGTGATGGTTGATCTCACAGATGATTTCGAGGTGACGCGGCAGCATTTTGCCAAACAACTCCATGGGCCAGCGCTCTAAGGCCTCTGGCATGAGGGTGTGATTGGTGTAAGCAAAGCTCTTTTGGGTGATGGTCCAGGCTTGATCCCAGGTCATGGCGTGCTCATCGAGCAGCAACCGCATCAGCTCGGCCACTGCGATCGCAGGGTGGGTATCGTTGAGCTGGATCGTAAACTTCTCATGGAACTGCTCAATCGGCAGCTTTTGGGTCTTGAGAATGCGAATCATGTCCTGTAGGGAGCAGGAGACAAAGAAAATCTGCTGGGCCAGACGCAGCTGCTTACCCTGGGACACATTGTCATTAGGGTAGAGCACCTTCGACAGGGTCTCAGAGGTCATTTTGGCCTCAACCGCCCCCAGATAGTCCCCTGAGTTAAAGGCCTCAAAGTCAAACGACTCAGGGGCCTCAGCGGACCACAGCCGTAGGGTATTACACGTATTGGTTTGGTAGCCCAAAATCGGCGTATCGTAGGGGACACCTTTGATCACCTGATAGGGCACCCAGCGCACTCGATAGTGATTGTCAGCATCTAGATAGGCCTCAGTATGGCCACCGAGCTTAACCTCTACCGCCCACTCTGGACGGGGTAACTCCCAAGGGT
>JBCBQD010000085.1:0-20183 GCA_039820425.1 Cyanobacteria bacterium J06635_1 | reverse complement strand
CCCAACGCCCTATAACGTTGGTGTTTGACGCGGACACCAAAGCCACTGCCGTGCAGCGCGTTGGGGATTGCAGAATATCGCCAGCTCGCTCAACAGCGCCCGGTGCCCGTGCTCATCTTTGCGCAGACTCCAGCCGTCCACGCCGGTTAATGAGATCGCGGCTACGCCTAATGAGAGTAATCCCCCCCCTTTCTTGCTTCCTTCAGTTAGCGCAATGGGGCGAGTGGGATCGTTCAGGACGCTGGCCCAGTCCACCCCCCCGACTAAAAAGTGGGCTCGCTGAGACACCCCTCTCGGAGCCTCATACTTGATCAGCTTGCCGGTTGGGTGCCACTTGCCATCGGCCCCCTCCTGCCAGCCTTCGCGGGGATAGTCTGGCTTGAATTGTCCCCACTCCATAGGTGCCCAGTCGTTGAGCGGGTCCAGCCCAGAACACCACCAGCCGCCTTCAGTGACCGATTCATAGGTTTTCTGAATCCGTCTTACTGGCCCGGTCGCGTACTGAGCCGAATGACCGCCCAAAGCATCCAGGGCATGATCTGCCAGGCGTTCTAAGACGTCGTCGCCTGCCAGGCTCTGGAAGTTAGCAGCGGCGATTTCAGGGGCGATGGCGCTGCCAAGGGTGAGTTCTTTCCAATGAGCAGGTTCAAGGTGAGAGGGGGGCTGTATAAAATTTTGCGCTAGCCCACCTATTGCGCTTCCTGGCGCAACTGAGGTATTTTTAGCTAACATGAAATTGCCCCGCTGGTAACGGGGTTTTGATCCTGTCGTAATCACCTCAAACTCGCGCTGTTGGTTTTAGACGAGAGTTAAGGTTTTATACGCAGGGTTTACTAGGGGGCCGTGCAGTGGCTAGCTGTACGGCCTTTCGCTTTATTTGGTAAACATGCCCGAACGGGCTAAAAGTCAATGGTAAACACGCCCTGAAGCACTTCTTATGTTGTCTGCAACAGGTAAGAGGTGCGCTTTTAACTTCAGGAAACACATTGATCCAAAATTAGCGCATATTTTCCCCTTTGGATACTTCGGGAAGATCTTTAAAGCACTCCACAAAAATTCTGTAAACGGTTGCGATCGCAACCGTTTACAGGACCACATTGCATATATAGCCGCATGACCTGTTGGGCCGCACGGCTGTTTCACTGCCCTTGAGCAGCGAAAAAAGATCAATTTCTAGATATGGGATAGATAGCTGAGCGTACAGTCCCAGCAATATTTAATCAGGTAGATACAGTCCCACCCGAACAGCGTAATTGAGCATAGCAAAACAACTGCATAGAGAGATGTAATGTTATTCGCTGTAGGGTTTGCAGTTAACAGGGCGATCACACTGGCTTGATCTGAAAATAGCGCATTTTTAGGTTTACGGTCCTTCAAAAAGCCGCTGTTACTTATTCGTGTTACTCTAAATCAAAGCTATGAAAAGTGACACGAACAATGATCTCCTTGGCACAACTTCAATCCGAACTCGCTTCTCTAGAAGCGCAAGCCATGGCAATTCGCCAACAAGGCGATTACCTCCAAGGCGTTCGGCTTGAAAAGAGCCCAGCGGGTGGAACCGCTTCAATCAACGCCAAATCGGAGTGTAAATATGCCCGGTTAAGAGCAGGTAAAGGAAAGTTGCTACCTAATGGCAAGAAATCCCAGTATGTTTCGCTGAATCAGATTGAACGCTATGAAACTGAGATCTCTCGTGGTAAATTTCTCTCACGAATAGAAAAACAAATTGAAAAACTCAAGCAAAAGGTCTCGTCAATTCACACTCAAGCCGCACGACTAGGAATTGAGCTGACAAGAGATCCCTGATTTGCCCAGTGCTCTGATAGAAAGCAATAGCCGATAAGGGTTGCAAAGGTGTGCTGACGACAAAGATAATCATTCCCCCTCTTACGTAGCATACCCAAACAAACTGTCGAGATAAAAGCGGCTTACCTGCCGCTGGTTCATGCCATTCTGCATCAGAAACAATGCCATGGCCGCACAAACTACACGGTCTTGATCCCAACCCGTATGAGTCCCCAGAAACTCTTGAAGTGAGTCAAGTAATTCTTCTGGGATCTCAACCATCAAGCTCACCTTTCGAGATGCTGTACCTACTTCCATGTTAGTTGCCTATAACTACGCCAAGACACTGCAAAACTCTCCCCCCTCTGGCTTTGTAGCGTTCAACAGACGTCGTTAAATGGGGGATGTTTGAGCAGTGGATGTCATTGTGGGGCAAGCCCCCCCAATTTGCAATGTCGGGTCAAACGGTATCGCATTTCAGAAAATCTTTCACTTCACGAAGTCAAGCGAGCTGGACGGCAATTTTCATTACGTTACTTAACATAAATCAGTCGCCCCAATGACCTTGGCCACGCAACCGTTTTCCACAAAAATGCTCTAGAAGCCAACAGCAAGGTAACAAACCTGTGGAAAAGATCGGCGAAACTGTGGAATACCTGTGGAAAGAACCGGCTTCTCTTGAAGATTTATTAAGTTGAAAAATTGTAGTTTGATCTCAACTTCAAACGCTCTAAATTAACTATTTAAGCTTCCCTCAGCGATCCTCACCAACAGACTCATCTGATTCGATCTGAACCTCAATTCGAGCTCGCTCTAAGCGCAGCCATTCCTTCAATTGTTCTTCTGATGGCAGCTTCACTAAGTAACGCGACACAAACAACTGGGCATCAAGACCGGCGGTTGCAAATCGCACCTCATCGACATTTTTTTCAGAGCACAGCAAAATCCCCACTGGCGGATTTTCATCCGGCAGCGCCACTTCCTCTTTAAGGTAATTGAGATAGAAGTTCATTTGCCCGGCATACTCCGGTCGGAAGCTACCGATTTTCAAATCCACCGCCACGAGACAGCGCAGTGAACGGTGAAAAAACAATAGGTCTAGATAATAGTGACGTCCACTGATGGGCATGCGGAACTGGCGGTCAACAAAACAAAAATCCCGACCAAGTTCCAACATGAAACTCTGAAGATGGTCAATCAACGCTTGCTCTAAATCCGATTCGGAATAACTGGCTCGTTCTTCCAGACCCAAGAATTCCAACACATAGGGATCTCGAAGGATGGTCTCCGGACGTGTCACCAACCGCCCTTCATTCGCAAGCGCCATCACCCTATGTTTATCCTGCGAAAACCCAACGCGCTCATAGAGCATACTGTCGATCTGCCGCTTCAATTCCCGGGACGACCAGCCGCCTTTCATGCTCTCCAATTCATAGAATGCGCGCTTCAGCGGATCATTCAGCCGGGTCAGAATCAGCAGAGATGACCAGGGTAGCGTTAAAAATAACTGCAAATAGTAAGCATCGTTTTGCCAGGCCAGAGGCTGCGCCTCTTCATTTTTCTGGTTGAGCGAAGGAAATGGATTAGTAAGATCACTAATGGGCAACTGAAAGGCTTCCATGTCGCCCTGTGACAAGCGTAAATCAGTGATTTGCAATTGGTCAGACGCTGTCTGACCAATTGCAATTGCTTGATATTCAAGGTTCAGAGCCTTGAGCAGTTGTGCCGAGGTCGCAGGGTTGGCCAGCGCCGGGTATCCTATGGCAAACGTGCGGCAATTCTTGAGGTTCGTTCTAGAAAAACCCTTGATGCGAAAACGACGCAAGTCGCCAGCTACGCGCTCAAGCAACTGGTCCCCATAACGCGCCCGATCCAGGCCATTTTGCTCGTACTCAATAATATAAGCGCCAATCAGCCAATTGCGCACCGATAATGCATGATTAACCGTGCGGGTAACAACGGTTTGCGTCGCCCAGTTAACACGACCGATTCCGGTAATAAGACGCTCGTAATCCATAGTCTGCTTCGCTTGAAAAATCGCTGAAACCGCAGAAACTTCAGCCTACCAAGGATTCGTCGCAGTACTCCAACCACAATCTTTGAATTAAGCTCCTTCGACGGGAAGCCTTACCCCTTATCCGTTACCTGGATAGACAATCCGATGGGCTAGGATCGGTAACTTGAGTCGCATCAGTCTGAACATCCGACAGCCCTGTGCCCCGCTCACGCATGGCCCTAACTTCCTCATCCGCAGCCCTAGATTGGCCCAGTCCAAATGCTTGAGCAGATTATCAAGGTACGTATTCGCATCACCCGACTCGGCTGACTTGCTCCAGCTTACGTTTACATGCCTGACACGCCTTAATGAGCCAAAATCGAAATATCACTGCGGCCAGAAGTAACCCAACATTCCTGTCAAGGTGCCAGGTCCATCGAACGCAGCACCTGAAGTGCTTCTTTCTCCAGGATCGGATCGCCAGAGACCAGCCAACTCCTGAGTCTATCAACGTAGGCTACCTGTGCCTGTTGGTGCCTATGTTGGAGACCCTGCTGTGTTTTCGACACATTAGCAGCTCTGGAGATTGCGATCGCTTCTTGAATCTGCAACTTGAGTTGTTCAAGATCTGGGGAAACCAAGTCAGCAATATTACACCTCTCAGAATCTAGATCTTCACCTTTCAACTCCGCTTGTGGCAAAGTGTTACAGGACTCTTGCCCTAATAAGTTTGTGTAACGAGTGGGGCTGGCAGGCTCAAACCTGCCTTGCCCCACCGGAACACTTTTTTCAGCTGGGGGGTCTGGGGGGGAATCAATGGGCTGGATATATTCTGGATGCCATAAATCTCGGTATTTATAGAGGGTGCTACCGCTAATTTTGAATTCTTGGGTGATAACTTTAAATCGTTGTCCAGCAGTGGCAGGGAACCGCTCTTCCTCAAGTAAGTGAGCAATAGCTTTTCTGATACGCTCTTTTGCTTGTAAGGACTGATCTTGGTGCCAGGTTGAAGGGGATATTGGAGACTTAGCTCGAGTGCCGTAGGGGTAATAGGCACTAGCCTCAATGCAGCGTACCCAGTCCTTAGCACGTTGTTCAATTTCTTCTTGATGTCGGCAATAGTCCTGGTAGCCAGGTAGTTCTGTGGCAATTTGTATGATGTCTTTTATCAATGCCTCGCCGGTTAGGGATTCTTCAGCATAAAGTACATGACCAAAGATATAACTTCGCATAGTAATGCGCCCAAGTAGATCATTAGTCTGGTGATAGTCCGTCCAGCCTTTTTCAATCTCAGTATTGAGATCATTGAGAAACTTTTCAGCCTTTTCGGTGATGCAGTAGCGTTTGTGTTGGTATTGTCTCAGAACTGTCTTTAACTGTGGTTCATCAATATCATTTTGGGTGGCTGCTGTTCGCCAAGCGTTTGCAAACAGGTCCTTGTTTGTCAATAGGGCTTGGAAGCTTTCATTGAGCAAATAGAACCCATCCTGCAACGGTAAGCGATGGCCGCTGTAGAGACTGGGTTTGCTGCCTGCATGATAGGTTCTGGGGTTTGGAAAAACTTCCAGAACGCCTGATGCTGTCTTAAACCCTGCTGCACCCAGTAGGGCTGTAACTGCGCGACCTACTTCCCATGACTTGAGGGCTGTGCCAAGCCATGGAAAATACAAATGCAAACCTTTGGAATAACTGCTCTGGCACATAAGCCCACGCACTAGCCCCAAAGGCTCCAAGGCATCGATGATGTGAGAGACAGCGAACGGATCTTGGGCAAGGTGGTAAGGGGATTCCTTATCTATATCTATCAGAACATAGTTTGTGGTTTTACCAAAGCGCACACCATAAAGCATGTCGTTTTGCAAGACCATCCGATCAGACAAAGGATAACGGCTTTCAGTTTGCCACAGCGGGTGATCCCCAGGTGCGGGGATCGGTGCATGTAGAAAGTCAAAGCGGTGTGGGAAAAGGGATAAAACGGGATCATCCGACTCGATGACCGAGACGGGAAGTTGCATCTGGAGCAGCATGATTTCTGATTTCCAACAACACGACAAAGTGCTGTGGAACGCTCGTCATGCGACTGCGCTCTATTTTTTCGATGTGTAAAGCAGCCTGAACCTTAGCCCAGATGGACAGATATAGCGTGAAATACAATTCAATGTCAGAGATGACACTAAATATAGAAAAAATTGCACGCCAAACAACCACAAGCATGCCTACAATAAGCACAACTTGCTGAAACCACTATTCCGTGGTTAAATAGAGACAACGCATCTAAGTCACCTAACTTTTGCCCGCCAAAGCAATCTGGTTAGTGTGGCTTGCGTCCCACAATTTCATATTTCAACTAAAACCCTTGCTGTTCGCGCAGTGAGGGTTTTAATTATTCATAGGCCATAAGCGATTGCGTCCTTTACGAAACGACAAGGGATGATCATTGATTCTCATCTTTAGCTAGCAGCTCGTTCAGCCATCGGTTGAATCTGTGGCGGCTTAGGCACACCAAGGGGAATCAGCCCTCGGCCAATTTTTTCAACCAGCTCACTACGTGAGCATTTGAAAAACGAAGCCCAAGCGTCCAAGCCTTCAATGCCAGTTTCTGTGACAGATAAAGTCACACGAGTCTTGGTTTCGCCTTCATAGTTTGAAGAACGTCCAACGGTGGATTTCCGTGTTCTACGCTGTGTCGCCATAGATTTAGGATGAGAGTTCTGATCACGTTGCATCATACAGAGTACATACCAAACTCGCAACCCCATCCGCTCAAAGATCTGGAAAATCAAGGATTAGTCCATGAATTCATTGCATAACAAATTCAAACTTTGATCTGGCTGAACCATTGGCTTATAAAGAGTTAGTGAGGGTCTACCTGCGAGAAAATGGATTGTCATGAAATCATAGTTCATTTGAACTAACTTATTACAGACCTTTAAGCAAAAGCGCTGTGTAGAAGGTTCAGAAATAACGTACCCGCATATAAATCACTACCTCTCCAGATTGCTTATGTCCGAATCAACGCACATGAGATTTTAACGAGCTTTCAAGATGGCATCACCTCCTTTTGGGATCGGTAGCTTGCGTTTGAAACTCATGCAGAGTCAGTTTTTAGGAAGCGATCTTTTCCCAGGAACAAGTTCACTTTCCAAGGCAACCAAGAAAAGTACAAAAACCCCTATGAGCTGTTGCGATCGCAGCCACTCGGTGGTAGTTTTTAATTAACTTATTTTCCAATACGCCTTTGTGGTCGCGGGAACTGTTGGCGCAGTCTCGCGATTTGGCGTTTTAAAGGGCTTTGAAAATAGCATCACCTCCTTCAGATTGATCCGAACAATACGCTTGAAACGGTCATAGATCAAGCCTTTTGGGGAAAAGAGTTTACTTCCTAGTCACAATCAGAATTAGCAAAGGGTCTGAAAAAGCACAAAAAAACCTGTGAACGATTGCAATCGCTGCCGCTCGGTGCTAAATTTTGGTTGAGCATTTTCAATACGCCTTTGCGATCGCTGTGGGACCGCCATCCCGTAGCGATTTTGGCGTCTTAAGCGATTTTGGCGTCTTATAGGACTTTCATGTAACATCACCTCCTTTATTGCTTTTTTAATTGATCGGTAGGATACGCTTCAAATGCCTATAGATCAAGCCCTGAGGCGTTTCAAGAATTGTTTGCTAGGGTATCGACTGGGCAACCAAGCCCTGATTGTCAACGGCTAACCCAATCTCAGCTTGGGAGATCCCATAGCGCTCTGCAACCTTAGTGGCTTGCTCGATCTGCCCCTGGGACACCTTAAACCGCGCTAAACCCAGGACTGAATCGCGCTGCGCTTCGGCAGACCACCCCGATGGGTTTTGGCAGGCAGGCTGAGCCTCAACGGTCTGAACATCTGGTGGCCGCACTGTCGCCCGCTCGCGTAGGTTTCTGGCCTCCTCACATCGCAGCTCTAGATTGGCCCAATCCTCCTGTTTAAGCAGGTTGTTCAGGTAGGTCTTGGCATCCCCTGACTCGGCTGGCTGTTCCAGCTTTCGTTTACGGGCCTGACACGCCTTGATGAGCCAAGGGTCAAAATCATTACGCCCAGGGCCGATCCACCATTCCCCTACGCCATGGGCCACCATTTCTAGCCGCTTATGCCGAGGGGCCATAAACCGCAGCTTTGATTTTGCCATACCTGGATTACTCGCCCACAGGTCCGATAGGTCAATCGTCTCGGGGGGCTGAGAGTACTTCACCACACCGATTTGGATCGTCTTGGGCCGAGCATTGGCTTCTGCTCCCAAGGCTGAACCAGTCAAAACAAAATTTCCTTCCCTAAGAACTTCTTTTTCTAGTTCTTGTAATTTCTTCTTTAAAGCTCGGTCATTTGACCGACAGGGCATCGGTTGTTTGACCGACGCTCCTCTGGTCGTTTGACCGACGAGGCATGAGTCATTTGACCAATGGGGTGTCATGTCGTCGGTTATTTGACCGATACTTCTCTGGTCATTTGACCGACGAAGCACAGCATCATCGGTCAAATAACCGACAAGGGCCGCTTGAATCTCGGGTACTCTCACCTGATATTCTTTGGCAGCTCCTCGCTTAGCAGGGGCCTTTGTTTGGATAAAGCCTCGCTGCTCTAACAAGGCTAGACGCTTGCGGATTTGCTTATCGGTGGCAATGCCCAGCAACAGCTGCTCAAACTCGCGAATGGGCCTGGCCCCCACCCAGGGGCGTTCAATGTCTGGATCGTGGACCATCGCGGCATTAGCCCAGTATTCAAAAATATTTAACAGGGCCGCACCACAGGCATCGCGGTCCAGCAGGTCATAGTAGTCCTGGCGGACAATGGCTAAGACTTGTTTGGCACGGTGGGGGATGCAAGATTCTCGAGTCATGGGATGTCCTCTACTTTTTTTTAAAGGGCAAAGTAGGCCAGACAACAGCAACGGTCTGACCAGGGGGTTTATTCAAAAATCGGGGGCCTAAAAATTGGGATCGCTAGCGTCTTCGAGGGCGCTTAGCCGCCAACCAGAGAAGGGACCACAGATCCGGTTGACGACTTGCTGCAGGAACTCTAATCGAGGGCAGTTTGCTCTGATGTCAATCCAGACGAATTTCAGCCCGCTGATACCGGAACAGCAAATTTGGCCGCGCAGGTGAACAATCTCAGAGGGCATGCGGGGGCTATACGCCAAAAGAAAGAACGTATTATGGGTCCGCATGATGCGGATATAGCCGCTCACGTCGAAGCTGCCGGAGTGCTCTCGAATAGCCATGAACTTCCCTCCCATTCAAAAATCAGTGTGGTAACTTGCTTTTTTTGCCTCGACTTGCGTTTAACCGGTGTATGGTGACGCCTCACTAGATGCCACTCATAGCCACCCCATGTCACTCGGTCTCCTGGTATCGGGTCACAGTAGAAAGCCAACACGTAGTCGCCCCCGACCTGGCAAATATCGGCATAGGCCATTTGTTCTTTAACAGACTCAGGCAGTTGAAAGCGACAGAGGAAGAAAACCGAGTTACGCCGCACTCGAATCACGCTCTGTTGTGGGTTTCCTAGGATGTATTCAGGCATGGATACCCCCGTGATAGACAAACCGGCGTTGTTGCGCCTCATCTAGCTGTGACACATATTCAGTGGGGCAAGACTCGACCAGCGACCGAGCTAACCCCGACAAGTAAGGTCGCAGTGCCGCACGATGACCTGAGGTGAACGCCTGGTCGAGACTCCGCGCCAAAAAAGACTTGCCGGGATAGCGGGCCATGTACTTAGCAATCCGCTCAACCGCATCTCGGGTGGTGTAGGGCGTCCCCGGTATAGTCGGATAAGTCTCGTGGGCAGGTTTGGCGATTAGATCCGCCAAAGTTACAGGTGAAACAGAGCTAGATTCCTGGGCTTCATAGATTTCTTCGACGGCCTCCGGTTCCTGGCCCAAGTGCTCCAACAGCGGTATGACTTGAATGCTAGGAGGCTGATTTTGGGTGATCAAACTGGGCGGTTTTGCCCCCTGCTGACGGGTGTCGAATTCCGGGAAAAATCGTAGGAGAGATCTCACCGGGCAAGGGGCATGGTTCCAATGGGGATTGATATCAAACAGCAACCACTCGGGGATGCTGAAAGTCTCTCCGGTAGCTCGGTAGCTGTTGCCCTCGCCCCGCAGTACCTCATACTTACCGGAAGGGAGATACCCCACACCTACCTGCTCATTTCGCTCTGTCCAGGCGATCGCAACTTCATTCTTAAAGGTCTCAGCCCAGCCATCGGGTACCCCGTTAGCCTTGGCGGTCTTGCCGTGTAGGATAATTCGGGCATAGCCGCTGAGTTTCGCAAAGCCCGTCAGGGTCAGCGACCACAGCTGATCGGCTTCTGAGTCAGCTAGCTGACTCAGAAGCCGACTCAGTTCATCGAGCACCCAGCACTGGTTCTTGAGGCCATGCATCCCGGCTTTGGCAATGCGCTCAATTAGCAAGCGATAGCCTGAGAGGGCTGCAGCCTCGCTGCCGCTGACCACACCCGAAAAAGCAATCGGATAGACATCATCATCGCGGGTGATGTAGTAAATGTCGCGTCCGTAGAGGGCCTTCTCCAAAATAGCCATGAGCATGATTAAGGTGGTCTTGCCGCTGCGCTGGCCACCGGCTGCCCCAAAGGTGGGGCGGGACAGGTAGCGGTTAATGTCTAAACCGTCTTGGGTGAGCGCCTTCAGCAGGTAGGCCGCTCGGTACTCCACCGGCTGTGCCAGGAACTGGGGATTGATGTCCCGATTGGCAAATAGTTGCTCCAGATGTTCGGGTATCTCGATGTCTTCTACGGGCTCGGGTGGGACAGGGACATCCTCAGCCCTCACTGGAATGGCATTGAGTTGAGTGTTCTCGCCTACGGTCTCATGTGTCTCATTGTCCACACCCCCAATCGCCTGCCGAAGGGATCTCATCTCATCTTCCCCAGCTAGGACAAAATCGGCCAGCTCAGACCCATCGACGCGCATCAGCAGTTCGGGAGAGTCTTTTATATGGGGCAGATACGCCTCTTGAAACCGCCTCAGGCAGCTCTCCCACACAAAGGCTCGGTGGTTGTCGGTGGGCAACTGCGCCAGGGCCAGGGCAATCCGGTCACCACAGTTGAGGATGAGGGCATACTCGGCCTTTTGCTTGGCGCTCATGTACTGGTAGTCGCTGAGATCTACCTCCACCGGCAGCGCCTCTTTAGCGACTTTCCCCAGGAAGCTCTCTAGCCCCACTTCCAGAAAGGGAAACAGCATGATTCGCCCGGTGCGGCGAGCTTGACCCGTGACCGTTCCCAGGTAGCCTGCGGCACCACCAAACAACGGGATTAAGGCAAACCCTGGCACAGTGACCAGGGAGAACCCACCCAGGATCATCGAAGTCAGCCCAATGGCTTTCTTGAGCCCCCCAAAGATGCGATTCTGCTCCGCTTCACCTCGCAAGAAATCCACATGGTCGTGAAAGGCGCTCAGCACCTGCTGATGAACAACACTTTCCATCGTCCTTACGCTCCTACCAACTCTTCATTGTCTGGGGCCGAGGCCAGTGCCCAGAAAACTTCAAAGCCAAAGACGTTTAGCACACCGTAGATAAGCAGGGCGGCTGAGCTGATGCCGGGGACGGTGTAAAGGGTGCGAAAGAAGACACCGCCTTCGATTAGATACGTCGAGAGAATCGCCATCGCAGAAAAGGCATAGTCCCCCAGTCCGGCATACTCGTACTCCTTAGCTCGCACCTTGGCGATCGCAAGTGCCTGGGGTGAGAGGTCTACCACTTTTCGGTTTTTGACCGCATCCAGGCGACGCTTGCGCAGGTCGATGGACACCCGGCGAATGATTCGGGCCTCAATCCCCTGGATGACGGCGCTGAAAAGAATGGCGGCGTAGAAGTTAAGGTCAGTCCACACCAGAAATTCTGGGCCAAACCCTGGCCCTAGCTTGGCATAGAAGGGCAACCAGGCCAGCAGCGCATCGATGCCTGCTCCGAGTAATCCAAAGGGATTGGGAATCAGGCGGGAGAGGTCGGCCCCATCCTCGACCCCGGGTTTGGGCACAAATCGAATCTCGGCAGCGGGGCGCTCATCTTGGCGGGGCATGACTGAGTAGAGGGATTCAACGCTGAGACCAAAACTGGCGGCAGCGGCAATATATAAGGCATATTTAGCCCCACCGGAGGGGTTTGTCGTCCAGGCGATGGCCTTGGCCACCCACTCGGCGGGGGCAAACAGATAGGCACCAATCGGGCGGCGCTTAACCCGACTGCCCCATTGTTTAGTGGCCGGGGTGCTCCCTTCAGGGGAGGGGAGATAGGTGCGGTAGTAGTTTTTGGGCGTATTCGCAGTCATGGTTTGACCCTCAGTCGGTAATAGTGTTGTAGGTGCATAGGTCTACCCGGTTGAGCTCTGGGCGCTCATCAATGGTCACCAGCTGGCCGTGCTTGGCAGCTCCGACCAGCCGGTCGCCCTCGAATAAGGGCACCCACTCAGGTCCGGCATAGGGCATCTCGTTGAGGTTAAGGCCCCAGGCCAGAATGTCCTGGCGTCGGCTACCGGGCTCAGTGCGCAGGCTGACCAGCTGGCGTCCGCAATCGTCTTGGCCCAGACGGGCCTCGGCGTAGGCATCGGAAATCGCCTTGTCGGTTTCAACCCGACGCAGCTGCTGAGTGCGTCGGTGGGATTCCCTTAGGGCATTGGCCTTATCGGCATCCCATACGGCGATGGTGTTGGAAGTCCCGGCCCAGCCAATCAGGGTACAGCCTATAAGCAACCCCAGGCAGGCCATTTGGGTATAGAAGCTATGGCGACGACGAATCAGCATAGGAGAAAAGGCGAAAGGCAAAAGGTGCTAGCGTAGCCATGCCCCTTGGGCTATAAGGCGAAAGGCGAAATAGGCAGCCATTGTGTAGGCAGAATAGGCAGGTAGGCGAGAACACACTGAAATACCATAGGCACGTTCTGCCTACTCTGCCTTTGAGTTGCCTAATAGGCCGCCTGCTCGACTGCCTGTTGGGCTGCCTACAAGCTCCGCTGGTGTGACAGTTTGGGTGGAATAGCCAAGAATTGCGATCGCAACGCCACAAAACAGCGCGATCGCAACCCCAGCCGCCACCAGTCCTGATTGCTCACGGGCTTTTAGTTGGTAGAGCCGCTGCCGGATGGCAAAAAAAGGGCGTCTACATCGACAGCAGGCAGGGCTTTGCCAAAATTGGGCACCGTAAAGGCTCCAAATTGGAAGCGTTTGGGCTGGACCGGGGTTAAGCGGCTCACCAGGGCATGCTCAAAATAGGTGCCGTCAATGAGGTCTTGGACAGCTGGGGTGGCCGCCTCGGCTAAGGCGTCAAACTCTTGTCGGGCCGTAACGACCGAGGTTTTGAGGCTTTTTGCCTGCTGGGTGGCGGCATTGTTGATGCCAGTCGCCAGTGCGCCGGGTTGAGCGCTCGCAGTGGCTTTAGCCTTTGAACGCTGGCTAAAGCCCTGGCCTCGGGTCTTTGAGGGGCCATTGACATCTTGCTTGAGTTGCTCAAGCTGCTGGGTGCTGACTTGCATGATTTTGTTCCTCCGTGAGTTGGATTAAGTACTGTTTGAACTTTTTGGCCGCAGTGCCCCGCTTGCAGATGCGCCGAAAGGCCAGCCAGGTCACCAACATCGATAGGTCATTGGCGGTATAGGTGGCTTTGTAGATGCCGCTGGCCCGCAGACGGCACACGTCTTTGATCCAGTCATAGAGAGTCGTTGAGGCTATGGGTTGGTTCGTCATCGACGCCAGCTTCTCCCGGAGTGACTCAAACGAATACTCGTCAGAAACCGGAATCGTAATGGTGATGGTCTCAAAGGTTTTCATAGGATGCCTGCGGAATTTAGGACCCGCAAAAATCGCTGAAAGCTTTGTCAGCAATCGGGTGCGGTAAACTGCGGCTCAAATCCGACTCGGATGCGCCCGCAGCGCGATCGCATCCGAGTCGGATCAATCGGGCTAAAAATGAGCTGCCTGGGTGACAGCAAAATAGGGTCGGGAGTCTAGGCAGACTCGGCCAGCTCAGTTGTCATAGAGGCTGGATCGCCTACCAAAGTAAGAGAAAGCTGCTGATCGGCCCGTTCACCATTGAGATCGATCAGGAGGGCTAGACGGCTACTGAGCAGCGCGGCGGTGTCGGATAGGGTTATGTGGACCCGCTGCCAAAATTCAGCGACTTCTGGGCTTCGGCAAGCCTCAGCACAGACTTCAATGACCTCGTTAAGCCCGACCAGTGCGGATAATTCCGCTTCCCAGCATGAAGATTCTTGGGGGCCGATGTAGGCCAGATCCAGGGCAATTAGGTTGCATGCGATCGCATCTAGATCTGGAATGGATTGATTAGGGTGCATAATTCTAGAGTTCCTTTCTACGGGACATAAAGCGGCTTGCAGGCTTTCTCAGGGCAGAGCAAGTCGCTTTTACATGAATAATGAACTTATAACATCAATAGTTCAACAATATCCTATATGGTTCAAATAAAACTTAGAATACTCATTAATGGCATTATTTGAGAGGATATGATCGTCGCCGCAGATATGAGTCAGCAAATTAGGCTGAGTTACATACACGTTGAAGATGAAGTCTGGAACAAATTCGAGTTAGCTTGCGATCGCTTAGGATGGCAGTCCAAAAATTTGCTACAGCAAATCGTTCATTCCTTTTTTGCTAGGCATCGTGACTATTACTGCAGAGCAGCTATAGCAGATGCCAAGGCTAGAGAAATGACTGAGCAGCCATATTACGAAACCCTCAAGGGAGGATCCGAGGAAGATTTGAACCGCTACATCGGCCAACGCCCTAATTTTGGTCCTAGTCCATTAGCGACTGTTCCTGACCCAATAGCCAATAAGGAAACAAGGCGACGCTACAATCTTTTGACACTAGGCGATTTTAATTATGTACTCCTTAAAGTAGCCATGATTGTGGAGCGAGCGAGTATAGTCGAGTTGACCTCAAGGATTACGCTTTGGCACTTTAACGAATATTGGGAGAAGTTATATCTTCCTCAAATACAACACGATGAACAAAGGCGCTTTCTATTGGAGAAGTAAACCATGACTACACAAACCCCAGCTAAACCTGCCCCACAATTCAGTGCTGAATATGTTCAAGAGGCCATAGACGCTATCCTTGAGACGCTAGGGCAACCTGCTACCCCTTCACAAACTGAGGCCTTATTAGCATTCAATTCACGTGACGATAAATCCGTTCGTGTCCTAGCGGCCAGCCATCTGGACGACAACTTTATTAAGGCTTTGGGCTACTTGATTAGCGCACCCAAGCTACTGCCCACAACGCCCGTCATTTTGTCTGAGGCGGCGAGATCAGCAGCAGACCATGTGCGCGATCGCACACTAGCAACCCTCAGCGACATCCTTGAAAAATCGCTGAGGTCTTGAAACTTCAGCAGGCATAGCTTCCTTATCTTAAGAATTTTAGAAAGCCAGAGTGCGATCTCACCTATTCCTCAAGTTCCTAAAATCAATGAACCTACAATTGACCTAGGTCATCATTGAATCCGTCCCTTATGTCTGCAAAAGATGTCTTTCATGAAGTTGTGAAACGTGCTCTACAAAAAAACGACTGGCAAATAACCCATGATCCTTTTGCGCTAAAAGTAGGGCCTGTAGAAATGGCCATTGATCTAGGTGCAGAAAGACTGGTGGCCGCGGAACGGGAAGGTGAAAAAATAGCAGTCGAAATTAAAAGCTTTTTGATAGGCGCATCAGCCATATCTGAATTTCATACTGCGCTTGGGCAATTCATTAATTACCGGGCAGCTTTAAAGCTGAAAGAACCTGATAGAAGTCTTTATCTGGCATTACCTGACAGAATTTTTGATACCTTTTTCCAACTAGAGTTTCCTAAAACCATGCTGGAAGAAAACCAAGTCAAACTCATTGTTTATGATGCTAAACAGGAGGTGATTGTGCTATGGAAAAACTAGAGCGATATCGTCAACTTGTCCAAGATATGCTCCTGGAGAGAGGCAAAATCAAACTTGCCCATGGTGATATCGATACCGAAGTTGTTTTTGACAAAGAGCGCGACCATTATCAAATCGTCCATGTAGGCTGGGATCGAGGGCAATTTATTTATGGATGTGCCATCCACATTGATATTAAAGACGGCAAAATCTGGCTGCAATGGAACAGCACAGAAGATGATCTGGCGAAAGAACTGGTTGAGGCAGGGGTACCCAAGACGGATATCGTCTTAGGGTTACAGCCACCTGATTTGCGAGAGTTTACAGAATACGCGGTCGGCTAGATAGTGTGAAGCCTCCTATCGAGCGTACCAATACCCCCAGGAATATTTTCGATTCTTGGGCTCACACATTGCCAGTTGCGTTAATCACCTCATCAGCGGCCTCAGAACTCCTGCCATTGCCGAATCGGCTATTCGTAGTACTGGCATTGCCCTGATCGCAGACAATGAGGCAAAGGCCAAAAACGCTTCCCAAACCTAATATGCGGAACGTATTGTCTAAGGCTCTCCAGTTAGAATAGAATAACGCCCAATCAACACAGATAGCCCAAGCCCAATGCAACCCCTGCTCAATTGCAGATATTGGCCAAATAAGCATTGCTGAGCAGATACAACTTGCTAAAGATCTCTGGGACAGATCCTTTCGACCCCTGAGGCGTTGCCTGTCACGGATGCACAAAAACAGGAACTCGATCATCGGCTAGACAATTATCATCAAATCCCAGAGGCGGGCTCCAGTTGGCACAATGTAAAATTAACCCGCTTGACAGAGGGCTAACCATGCAAAACCTGAGTCGCATTACTCTAGACCCAGAAGTGATGGGGGGTAAGCCTTGTATTCGAGGGTTACGGGTTACAGTAGGTGCCATTCTAAACTTAATGGCTGCAGGACGCACCACAGAGGAAATTTTGGAAGCTTATCCTTATCTAGAACTCGATGACCTGAAAGAATCATTAGCTTATGCTGCCTGGCGGGTGGATGAGATCGAGGTCCCTTTGCAGTCTGCATGAAAATTTTGATTGATATGAATCTTTCCCCAACCTGGGTGGAGTTCTTTGCAGACGATGAAACTGAAGCGGTGTATTGGTCAGTCGTAGGGGATCCTCGAGCTAGCGATCGCACTCTTATGCAATGGGCTAGTGAGTGCCCCCAAACTGTTGCCCGCAACGCCTGTCATTTTGTCTGAGGCCGCCCGATTAGCAGTCGATCATGTGCGAGATCGCACGATAGCAAACCTCAGCACCATCCTCGCAAAATCGCTGAATGCCTGAAACTTCAGGAGGCATAGCTCACCTGTTTGAAGGATCTTAGAAAGCCAGGGTGCGATCTCAATCATTCTATTCGTGTCACTTTATTGGATTTTCGTTTAAGGTAACACGAATAATTTAGGAGTGATCACCTGAAATGCACCTCTTCTAGCTAATCTACCCAGTCGCCTCAGCTATCGGTCTCAATATCCCTTACATCCTGGGTTTGAGGCGTCTGCGGCTGATAAATTGTTTGCAGCTCTTCTAGACGCTTGGCCACCTTTAACCCCTCTTGCAATGCCTTGAGCAGGTCTACATCCTCTAACTTGGAAATCTCAGGTAATAGCCGCAACCCTTCTGCCCCAAATTTGAGTTCCAGTCCAAGTTCGATGGCAGATAGTAACCCCTCTCGTAACCCTTCCTGAAGCCCTTCTTGACGACCTGTCTCGAGCCCTTCTTGAAGGCCTTGCTGCCTGGCTATACGCTCCAGACTCAACACGTAAGGCATTTGCTTCTGCTCCTGGTAAGTCATTATTTCTTTCCAGAATTCCTGATCCAGGTCCTCTGGCAAAATTAACAGCCAATCAATAAACCGTAGTAAATCTATTATGGCCTGTCGCTCATACAGGTTTTGTTGGGGCTATCAAGCTTCCGACAAAACCTGTATTGCTGTCTAAGCTGGCAGAATCTATTGGAGGGACTGGGGGCAAAGTGAAATCGTTCGTAGTGTAATTTTTTGTGTAATAAATGAATTGTAAATCAATTCTCGTCGTTCTTCGTTGTTTTGCTAGTTACCGGCTGAGAATTGGTGGGGGGTATTTTTCCAGTTAGCCTTTCTAAAGTTTATCGTTCCCATCTATCAAATCTGCACTGCGTCCGCTAACCGTTCACTCAACAACGTATACCTCCCCTTCGCTCTCACCTGCCTAACCGCTAACCCAATCGCCTTCTTCGGCCCTACCAAAATCGCCAGCCGCTTCGCCCGAGTCAACCCCGTATACAACAGATTCCGACTCAGCATCAGATAGTGCTGCATATACATCGGCACTATCACCACCGGATACTCCGACCCCTGACTCTTGTGAATCGTCACCGCCCAGGCCAGCGTAATCTCATTCAAATCAGCCCGATCATAGGTGACACTGCGCCCCTCAAACTGCACTGTCACCTCCTGCTCCTCCAGGTCAATGCCCGTAATCGTTCCCAGGTCCCCATTAAACACATCCCGGTTATAGTCATTCACCTGCTGAATCACCCGGTCCCCTACCCGCAACGTCAGGCTCCCCCGACTGATCTCAGCCCGGTCTGGCCCAGGCGGATTCAGCAACCCCTGCAGCACCTGATTCAGATTGCGCGTCCCCACCTCCCCCCGCGTCATCGGGCACAGCACCTGCACATCCCTCACCGCTTCAAACCCCAGGGTAGTTATCAAATCACGAATCACATCCTGAATCCCCTGCACCCCATCCGCCGGTTCCGGTGCCCCCAACCACAGACAATCCGTCGCAGGCGAGGCCGACACCGACTCCAGCGCCGGGTACTGACCCCGATTAATCGCATGGGCATTCTGTACAATCCGACTCGCCTGGGCCTGCCGAAACACCTGCATCAGGCGTAAAACCGGCACCTGCCCCGAGGCAATCAAATCCCCCAGCACATTCCCCGGTCCCACACTGGGCAGCTGGTCCGTATCCCCCACCAGCAGCAGCTGTGCCGTCGGCGGGATGGCCTTTATCAGCGAATGGGCCAGAAACAAATCCAGCATCGACGCCTCATCCACCACCACCGCATCCACCGGCAACGGATGCTCACTGTCCCGCTTGAAGCGCATCATCCTGGGGTCAAACTCCAACAGCCGGTGAATCGTCTTGGCCTCTTTACGCGTCACCTCACTGAGTCGCTGCGCCGCCCGACCCGTGGGCGAGGCCAGGGCAATCGTCTTCCCCATTGCATGCCACAGCGCCACAATCGTGCGGGTGGTAAAGGTCTTGCCGGTGCCCGGTCCCCCGGTGAGGATGCACACTCGCTGACTGGCCGCCATCTCCACCGCCCGCTGTTGCTCCTCAGACAGGGGCATCTCCGTCGCGGCGATAAACCGCTCTATCCAGCGGTGGACCCTGGGCATATCGACCTTCAAAGGTTCGGCGAGTAGCGCTTTCACCCGCTCGGCCAGGTTGCGTTCTGCCTGGTAAAACGCGGGTGCATAGCAGGCGGTCTGATCTTCATGCCGTTGCCGCATCAGCTCTCCATCCTGGGCCATCTCTGCGATCAGCTTTGTCAGCTGCTCAGGGTCCGGCTGATGTTCTTCCAGGCTCAGACATTTCACCCCGCTGGTCACCAGCTCCGCCTGGGGCAAAAAGCAGTGCCCATCTTCCGCCGCCGAGTTGAGCACATGCACGAACCCACTGCGATAGCGAAACGGTGACCCCGGTGCAATTCCCAGATTTCGGGCAATCGTATCTGCGGTGACAAAGCCAATGCCATAGACATCCTGGGCCAGCTGATAGGGATTGTGGCTGACCACTTCAATCGCATTATCCCCATACTGCTTGAAGATCTTCACCGCGTAGGTGGTCGAAACCCCATGCCCCTGGAGAAACAGCATCACCTCCTTGATCACCTTCTGCGAGGCCCAGGCCGTTTGAATCATCTTCACCCGTTTGCGGGCAATCCCTGGCACCTCCTGCAGGCGCTCAATCTCATGCTCAATGATGTCCAGCGTCTCTAACCCAAAGTGGGCCACAATTCGCTTGGCGGTGACCGGCCCCACTCCTTTAATCAAGCCGCTGCCCAGATATTTTTCGATCCCCGTCAAGGTGGCGGGTTTCGTTTCTCGATACTTAAAGACCTGAAACTGCTCTCCATACTTGGGATGGTTGCGCCACTGCCCCGTCAGATGCAGCGTCTGCCCCGGCTGAATATTGGCGAAGCTGCCCGTCACCGTCACCGGCTCCGATGCACGGGGCACCTTGAACCGGGCCACCGTGTAACCCGACTCTGCCGAATGGAACGTCAATCGTTCCACTACCCCTTGCAAGTATTCAGCAGGTTGATCGCTCATGTAACTAGCTGCCAACTTGAGACTGATACTAATGTTCTTTAAGGTAATACAATAACGGCATAACGTATCATCATTAGCTCGTTTAGTTGCTGATGCTTGGTTTAG
>JBCBQD010000084.1:0-20193 GCA_039820425.1 Cyanobacteria bacterium J06635_1 | reverse complement strand
GGCGTGGCGGACGACAAAATGGTCTATGGCTACGTTCCCCAGATGATTCGCTACTACCTGAACGAAGATCAAATCATCCCCAATGTCCCGACTTATTTTTGCGAAGACGCCAAGCAGCAAGACCATGTACTCGCCAACCTTGATCAGCTTGTGGTGAAGGCCACCAACGCCTCAGGGGGATACGGACTCCTGGTTGGGCCCCAGGCGTCTCCCACCGAGCGAGATGCCTTTGCTGAGAATATCAAGGCCGACCCGCGGGGCTATATCGCCCAGCCCACCCTATGCCTATCGCGGGTACCCACCCTGATCGGAAATCAGTTTGAGGGCTGCCATGTGGATCTGCGGCCCTTTATCCTCTATGGCCCAGACATTTATGTGAACCCCGGCGGGCTGACTCGGGTGGCCCTCAAACGCGGCTCCCTGGTGGTCAACTCATCCCAGGGCGGGGGTAGTAAGGATACGTGGGTGGTTAAAGAGGGGGTAGTGGGTAGGGGGTAGGGGGTGGTGGGGTAAGCGAAAGGCGAAAGGCGAAAGGCGAAAGGGGAAGGGGGAAGGATGAATTTGAACTCATCGTACTCTACCCTTCGGGAACGCCAAAGGCGAACGAGAAGAGCAAAGCAGCCCTACATCGTTCCTAATTCATCGTTTATGAGGGGAGCAGGGGGGATTAAGGCAGAAATGTTTTTTAAGGAGAGAGCCTGTGCTGAGTCGAGTCGCTGATGCCATTTACTGGCTCAACCGCTATGTCGAGCGCGCTGAAAACGTGGCTCGGTTCGTCGAGGTCAATCTGAATTTGCTGCTGGATACGACCGCCACGGTCAATACGCAGCAGTGGGAACCGGTGGTGATTACCACGGGGGATATGAAAACCTTTTGCGATCGCTACGGCGACGCCACCGCCGCAAACGTGCTGCACTTTCTCACCTTTGACAGCAGCTACCCCAACTCGATTTTGTCCTGTGTGCAAGCCGCGCGCGAAAATGCCCGAGGTATTCGCGAAACCATTTCGTCAGAGATGTGGGAACAGGTCAATGAGTTTTACTTGATGGTCAAAGACGCCGCCAGTGAAACGCTCTCACCGGAGCAACTTTATGGCTTTTATCCCCAGGTCAAAATGGCCAGCCATCTGTTTGCCGGGGTCATGGACGCTACCATGTCTCACAATGAAGGCTGGCACTTTGGTCAGGTGGGGCGGCTAATCGAGCGGGCCGACAAAACTGCTCGCATTCTCGACGTCAAATATTTCATTCTGCTGCCGTCGCTCAAAGACGTCGGCACCCCCCTGGATGATCTTCAGTGGATCGCCCTACTCAAATCGGCCAGTGCCTATGAGATGTATCGCAAATGCCACCGCCGGCTAACCCCCCGCAGCATTACCGAGTTTCTGATCCTCAACCCAGAATTTCCCCGCTCCATTCAGTTTTGCCTGATGCAGGCCGAAAAATCACTCCATGAAATCTCTGGCATTCCCCTGGGCCGCTGGACCCACCCCAGCGAACGGACCCTGGGGCGACTCAGGGCCGAGCTAGAGTACACCACCCTCGATGAAATCTTTGACCAGGGGCTGCATGAATTTCTCGATGATTTAGAAACTCGCCTGAATGAGATCGGCCAGCATATTTACGATGATTTTGTTGCGCTGCCGCTGGCGTCTTAGTCGCATAGCTTGAGACAAACGGTTGAGATAAGCAGAGGGGGCAGGGGAAGCGGAGGGGGCAGGGGAAGAAAATACCTGGTTCTCAGTTTTGAAGGTCGAGTTATGGTCACTCTGCCTGCACTCAACCCTTAAAACTTAAAATTCAAAACTTCAACGTCCCCATTTCCCGCCCCTTCCTCGTCTCTAAACCTGTTCTCCCCTTGCTTCCTCTGCCGCCCCTGCCCCTCTACCTTCGCCAAAAATGCGCTACCAAATCCGCCACACCACCCGCTACGCCTACAGCCAACCTGTACGCCTGAACCCACACACCCTGCGCCTGCGGCCCCGCAGCGATGGCATGCAGCAGCTTAGTCACTTTGCCATCACCCTAGAGCCAACGCCGTCTAAAGTCTCCGAAATCTTAGATCTTGACGGTAACGCCTGTCTCCAGGTTTGGTTTCCGCCTAAGGACTTAACAGAGTTGCATATCTCTACGGCGGCGGTGGTCGAGACCTATCGCAGCAACCCATTCGACTATCTCTGTGAACCCTGGGCCATTACTGCGCCGATAGATTATCCCAGCACACTGACCAGTCGCCTGACCCCCTATTTGCTGCCAGGTCGGGTGACGGCGCTGAGCCCTGGGGTGATTGACTTTGCCCAGGGGCTATTGCATCAGGTTGCAGGCAATGTGGGGTACTTTCTCACCGGGCTAAACCAGGCGATTTATGAGCGCCTTGAGTACAAACAGCGGTTAGAGGGGCCCCCTCAACCAGCCGGTATCACCCTGAGCCAGGGGGCGGGCACCTGCCGTGATTTTGCGGTGTTGTTTATCGAAACGTGTCAGGCGGTGGGGCTGGCGGCGCGGTTTGTGAGTGGCTATCAGGAGGGCGATCCCGATCAGCTCAGTCACGATCTGCACGCCTGGGTTGAGGTGTATGTGCCGGGGGGCGGCTGGCGCGGCTTTGACCCCACCCACGGGCTGGCGGTGGCAGATCGTCATATTGCGATCGCAGCGGCGGCACACCCCCTCGAGGCAGCCCCTGTGACCGGCAGCCTCAAGGACGGCAGTCAGGCCCAGGCAACCCTGGAGAGCGACATTAAATTGACGGTGTTGTGATGAGTTACGAAATATCCGGTTCCGTCGGCACCGATGCCTGGTTCCATTCGATATTGGGCATCCCTTTGGCAGCCTCGCGCAGGGCATTTTCCCAGTACAGGCGAATTTTCCTCAGATAGGGATCCCCAGCTTGAAACTCGGCCCGATGACGCAGCTCCAGGCTGTCGGTTTCATACAAAACCATGTCGATGGGGGGCCCCACCGAGATATTGGAACGCATCGTCGAGTCAATCGATAGCAGGGCGTATTTAGCGATTGTCTCCAAAGACGACTCAAACCGCAGGGCGCGATCTAAAATCGGTTTGCCGTACTTGGTTTCACCAATTTGCAAAAACGGCGTTTCGGGGGTGGCCTGGATACAGTTGCCCTGGCTGTAAATCAAATACAACTCAGGGGGTTCCCCGACAATCTGCCCCCCTAGCAAAAAATTGCACTGAAAATCGATGCCATCTTTCTCCAGCCAGGGGCGGTCTTCAGCCTGGAGGGTGCGAATGTGATGACCGATATAGCGAGCGATGTCGTGGAGGGTAGGCAGGGTATGCAGATTGAGCTCGGCCCCGGTCTTGAGATCGCGTTCTAACTGGTGCATCACCGCCTGGGTCATGGATAGGCTGCCCGAGGTACACAGGCTAATCACCCGCTCCCCTGGGAGTGAAAAGTCAAACAGTTTTTGATAAGACGAAATATAATCAACGCCAGCATTAGTGCGCGAATCTGCGGCCAAGACCAGCCCTTGTTTAACTAGAATGCCTAAACAGTAAGTCATTGCATAAGATCTAGAAGAAGGCGTTTTAATTATGAAGCGTTTCAGGGCAGCCACTCGTTAGGGATCAAAATTTATCATCTATGACCAAGGTTCGGGAGGTGCCAAAATCGTTGCTTAAGTTAAAGCTCCGTTATGGTCAAGGGGCGGTGGTTGCGATCGCACTACTCCTCGGTTTCGATCTGATCACCTACGGCGTGGCTGAGGGCTTTTGGTTTAACTCGGTCGACTATCTATCGGTCTACTGGCTGCGGTTGCAGACCCAGATAGGGTTGGGGGCGCTAGCGTTTTTGGGCAGCTTGGCCTTTACCGCCGTCAATCTATCGCTGGCGCGGCGGCTGAGTTTTGATGACCACTGCATTTTGCCAAAGGCTGAAAATTTGCGCTCGGGGCTGGGGCTCAGGCGGCTCTTGCTGATCGCCGTTGGCCTGACGCTGGTGATGGCGGTGCTGCTGCTCTACCACGGGCAGATGGCGATGGTGCGATGGCACACCCAACCTGACAGTGTCAGTGCGCTGCCGCCGCTGCCCCTGTGGCTCAAATGGAAAACCGGCTGGCAAATTATCCAGCAAATCATCGGGCAGCCGTGGCAGGGAGCTTTTTTGCTGGGGGTTGCGATCGCGCTGGTGATTTACCCGCAGGTGTTGGCAGCCATCGGGGCGATGGCCATGAGTCTGAGCTTTGGCCTGGTGCTCTCAGGGCAATGGTCTCGGATTTTACCCGCCCTCAACCCAACCCCGTTTGGTCAAGTTGATCCGCTGTTCGAAAATGACATCAGTTTTTATATTTTTCGGCTACCGGTTTTAGAACTTTTAGAATTTTGGCTGACGGGGCTGCTGTTATTTACCTTGGCGGGGGTGGCGCTGATTTATTTGCTGGCGGGCAACAGCCTGAGCCAGGGGCGGTTTATGGGGTTTTCGCCCGAGCAGCAGCGACATCTTTATGGCCTGGGCGGTGGCCTGTTACTGAGTACAGCCTTAAGTCACTGGTTAACGCGTTATGAGCTGCTCTACTCGGTTCAAGGGGTGACCTATGGGGCCAGTTTTACCGATGTCACCGTTGATTTACCCGTGAATCTAGGACTCTGCCTGATCTCGCTGGGGTTAGCACTGGCGATGCTGTGGCGTACCCTATTTTGGGAGATTGGCTTTCGCAGCTTTTTGGAATGGGCGGTGTTAGTGAGCAATCGCAAGCATGCGTACTTGCCAAAACTGTCGCGTCGTCCCTACGGTTCACGGGCGCTGATCATCGCCATCTTAATTTATCTTTCGTTTGCGGCGGTGGGCGAGACAATCGCCCCATGGTTAGTCCAACGGCTGGTGGTGCAGCCCAACGAGCTGGTCCGCGAGACCCGTTACATTGATCGGTCGATCAAATTTACCCGCGAGGCCTTTAACCTCAGCGATATTCAAGATGAGTTGTTTAACCCCCAGGGCAATCTCACCTACGCCGATCTTGAAGCCAACGAACTCACCGTTCGCAACATTCGCCTGTGGGATACCCGCCCCCTTTTGGAAGCGAATCGACAGCTCCAGCAAATCCGGCTGTATTACGAATTTGCCGATGCCGATGTGGATCGCTACACGCTGATCCGCGACGATGGTAGTCAGGAGCGGCGACAGGTGCTGATCTCAGCCCGTGAGCTTAACTATGAACGAGTGCCGGACGAGGCCAAAACCTGGGTCAACCAGCATCTGATCTACACCCATGGCTACGGGTTTACCATGAGCCCAGTGAATACCGCCGCCCCCAGCGGACTGCCCGACTATTTCATCCAAGACATTGACCATCGCCCCAGTGACCCGGTGATTAATCGCAGCATCCCCATTGGGGCCCCGCGTATTTATTTTGGTGAGTTGACCAATACTTACGTTATGACCTCCACCCAGCTGCAAGAGTTAGATTATCCTAGCGGTGAGGGAAATGTGACCAATGTCTACGATGGTCAGGGGGGCATTTCAATCGGAGCTTTCTGGCGAAGGCTGCTGTTTGCCAAGCATCTTCGAGATTGGCAGATGCTCTTTACCAACGACTTTACCGCCGACACCCAGCTGTTATTTCGCCGCAACATTCGCGATCGCATTCGCCGCATCGCCCCCTTCTTACAGTTTGACCAGGATCCCTATTTGGTTGTCGCCAACCCCAATGAAGCCAGTCCAGAAGACCCGGACACCAACTATCTGTATTGGATGATCGATGCCTATACCACCAGCGATCGCTATCCCTATTCCGATCCGGGCATCAACGACTTTAACTACATTCGCAACTCGATCAAAGTACTGGTCGATGCCTACGACGGTAGTGTGAGTTTCTACATTGCCGATCAGGACGACCCCATCATTCAAACCTGGGCACGAATTTTTCCCAGCATGTTCCAGCCGCTGACAGCGATGCCCCCCGCCCTGGTCAGACATATTCGCTACCCCGAGGACTATACGCTGGTGCAGTCCAATCAGCTGTTGACCTACCACATGACCGACCCCCAGGAGTTTTACAACCGCGAAGACCTCTGGCGTGCTCCCAACGAAATTTACGCGAACGAGGCCCAGGTGGTAGAGCCCTACTACCTGATCATGCGGTTACCCCAGGAGACCACAGAAGAATTTATCTTACTGCGACCCTTTACCCCTGCCCGGCGAAACAATATGGTGGCCTGGCTGGCGGCCCGATCTGACGATGAGCAGTACGGGCGGATTTTGCTCTATCGCTTTCCTAAGCAAGAGCTGATTTTTGGCCCTGAGCAAATCGAAGCCCGCATCAACCAGGAGCCCGAGATTTCCCAACGCATTTCTTTATGGAATACCCAGGGATCGCGGGCAATTCAGGGTAATCTGCTGGTGATTCCCATCGAGCAGTCGTTGCTATATGTGGAACCCTTGTATCTAGAAGCTGAACAAAACCAGCTACCCATTTTGGCTCGGGTGATTGTGGCGTTTGAAAATCGGATCGCCATGGGCGAAACGTTGGAGCAGTCTTTGCAAGCGGTGTTTCGCGATCGCGAACCAGCTACTCCTACCATCCTGAGAGATCTCGAAGATAACGGCGATGCCCTGGAGGGGCTGCTGACCCCAGCCCCGGTCCTACCCAGCCCAGCTACCGGAGAATAATCACAGTGACTCACTTGCCCTATATCAAGGGTATGTGTGGGATTCAAGCGTGAGACAGTGGATACCAGTTTAGAGAATGGATATACTATAAACATACTTCAAACTGTAGTATATTTATTTACTCTGAGGAGATAGAGTCGATTCTATCTAAGCTTTGATGAACATATATCAGCTTAAGTGGTCTCAGGTATGTCCTGACCGGTATACCTTTGATTCATCTTTAGCTTTGCCAATCGCAATAGATGCAATCAGAAATACCACCATAAATACTGAGTATCCAGGACGATGGGCTCAAGCTGTTGAGGATGAGATTGATCGATCGTTTATCGAAGCCTATGGTGACTGGGCAGCCGGATGGTGTTTCAGTCGAGGGGAAGGAAGTCTCGACGGGGGCGTCATTACAGCTTGGTGCTGTCCGTATCATTCTGTTCTTTGTAGTGGCCCATTAGACGACGTTACCTTCACCGCGCAAAAGGCGGCAAATGGCTTAATCCAGTGGCATGAGCATTTGAAAGAAGTCAAGCAATTATTTAGGCGCTTAAAAAAACCACGGTGTGATTCAGCAGACCATGCAGCTCTTGATTTGCACAGTGCTACCAGCAGAATCATTAGCTATGTTGTAGAGGCAACGGCGGCAGAAAGTGGATGGCATGGGTATGCCCATATGGTGCTGTCCTGGTACCTTCAAAGCTTGAGAGTGGTTTCGGTCAAAGTATCACAAGAAGTTGCCAGTCAAGCAGTCTCGGGTAAATTCCATAGCTGGACTACGCCTGATAAAGCCACCGTGGATGCGGTTGCTGATGCTTACCAATCCAAGATCGTGCCACTTCTCATGGGCAAGAAAAACACATGGTGAATCAAGATGCGCTTGAGCTGCATTTGCAAGCGACTTCAGCTATCGATTGGTGTACTCCCTCATTGGAATTCGAAAAATGGTTGAGTCAGCTTAGGCCATCGAAAGACTTACATGACGCTCAGTGGAAGTACATTGAGCAATTTGATTTACCGCGCTCTGCGGAGCGCGGTCATCGAATACATAACGCTGTCCAATTGGTTAGGCAAGATGCAACTCGCAAAGTAGATTTAACTTTTGCTCGTCTGCAATCTTGGCAATGCGTTGTGCTTGGAGCGGATGATGTGCCTTTTCGCAATCAATCTGCATTTGCAAAAGGGGGCTTAGAAGTCTACGGATGGAAACCGGAGCTAGAATTTACGTTTTCAGAAAAACTCTTGCATGACAGCAGAGATAATGCACATCCCCTTAGCAAGGCTGTGCGCGCTTATTTGGATATTTGTTTTTATCATCCATTTAGTGATGGGAATGCCCGGGCAGCTCGACTTGTATTTGAGTTCTTTATCAAGCATGGCGGTTTTTTTATCAAAGATCTTCAACCCGTTTTCTCCTTACCCCGTGTGGCAGGCAGGAAAGAAGATTATCTAGATTTCTTACGGATGGTCGTGATTCTGTGCCAAAGGAGCGGCGTAAGCCCCAAAATCGCACATTCGTGCTCAGGACAACTGAGAGATTTCTGAAGAGGCTTGTGGTTCAGGGCTCACCATCCTCTTTTGAGACGCTGTAAAGCCCATCCTCAAGCTGAAGCGATTTCTGCGCTAACATCTGCTGCCGCAAATGATGGCGAAACGCAGGATCAAGATATTGGATTTGCAATGCCTGCCAATGTTTCCACATCTGACGGCGTTCTTGATCAAAGTATTGGGCCAGGGTCGGTATCTGGGTAGACCAATCATCACCTAAGGACTGTTGCAAAACCGCCTGGATAACAGCTTCATCCTGGAGAATGCCCAGGGTATCTTGGATATTCCGAAAGCCTTTGACCAGGGACGCATAGGAGAGCCCGTGCAGCCCCAAGAAAAATTCAGACTGGTAGCGGACGTGCTTCATGCGTTTGCGCAGGTCGTGCAGCATCCCCCCCTGGTCATTGAGGCACTGGTTGATCAGGGGCAGACTCATCCGTTTGCGAGGGCGCAGTGGCAGTGTCTGGGCGGTGCCCACTAACCAGCCAGGGTGCTGCAACACTTCACCCACCAACGGCGACAACAAATCCGGCAGCACCATATCAATGGGGAGCAGGGCCGAAAGTTGATAGCAAGGCTGTTTGAGCCAACCTTTCAAGGCCGTAGTGAGCGCATCGTACTCTTTGCTCTTGAGCAATTTACGGGCGCGCCGAAAACACTTTTGGCGATGTTTAAGAATGTTGGCTTCGACCGTTTGTAAAGCTTTGATCTCAGTCGCACCCAGGTCATGCTCCTGGCGAAAGGTCTGTAGCCACATCAGCAACACATCTAAATCGCGAACACTGCCCAGGCGTCGGGCGATTTTGGCGATGTTGCGATCGCCCACCCCCTCCGGCAGCTCAATCGCCCCACCAAAAATCTCAACCGCCGTGCGCAGCCGTCGTAACCCCACCCGCATCTGGTGCAACGCCTCCGGGTCAGTATCTTTGAGCACCTGCGATTTGTACTTCGTCGCCTTCTTAAAATGCTTTCTCAGGGTTTGATAGGCGTAGATACCCAGGGAATGCGGTCTGGCTGCAACCTGCTCAGATAGGGTCGAACCAGTTGAAACGGCCTGGGAAACTTTTTGGGGGACTGCCATATTACGCCGGTCTCCTATCTCTGGTGCGATGTATTGAGGTGTGCGGGGGAATGCCCACTTCGATCGTATCGAACCGTACCAGGTCTGGAGATAGGGTGATACTAAATGAAAAATTTAGGAGGTAGGAGACAGGAGACAGGAGACAGGAGACGGGAGACGGGAGTTAGAAGAAAGTTTTGAGTTTTAAGTTTTGAGTTTTGAGTTCAATTCAAAATTCAAAACCTGCTCCCCCATCATCCCCATCTCTCTCTGCCCCTTTACTTCTGGATTAGTCTCTGGGCAGCTACTAACCCTGAATAATAGGCTGCATCAAGGTTTTGCCAGGGCGTATTCGCCAATCTACACCAGTCGCCACAGCAAACGATGGTGTCATCTTCAAAAGTCACGCTGGCTTCGGGCAAGGCCTGTTTGACAAAGGCATAGCGCCAGCAGTGGATCTGCCATTGCTCGGGGGAGGGCAGCCCAGGCAGAACTTGATTGGCGGTGTGTAGCAGGGGCGGGACCGCCGTTTGCAAATCGGTGGCATCTAAGTAAAGTTCAGCAAAATCTGCCTGACTTTGCATTACTAGCAAAGGGGCGTCTGGCGGACGGTCTTTACTGCTTTCGAGGGCCATCCAAGCCAAAGGACCTGCTGAATCCACCGAGATCATCCACCCCTCCTGGGCTGACAAATGGGTTGGCAAATTGCCTGGGGCATTGGGGCGAGGCAGCGCTGCCCCGGCAGCATACCTGAGCATCAAGGTGAGGCTGGGTTCGTATCGTACGGCTTCGATTTGGGCGAGGCGAGACTGGGCAAAGCCGTGGGGGGCTAGCAGCGGTACTGCCTGGGGAGCCGGAATCGCGATCACCACTGCTTCAGCGGTGAGGGTTTCTACCCCATCGGGGGTTTCACAAACGAGCTGCCAGTTTGAGGACGCTTTTTGCTTGATCTCGACCACCCGGTGCTGGCGCAAAATGGACTGGTTTACCGCAAGATATTTTGCGATCGCATTCACCCCGTTTTGAGCACAGTAAATCGGCTGCACTAAATGCTGGAGGGTAAGCTGCGGAATCGGATCGACGCGGCTGTAGCAATAGGCGTTTACCGGCCAGGGCTTAAGAATATCCTGCGCTTTGAGCGTTGCCGTCAGCTGTTGCAGGTCAGGATGCCGGGGAGACCAGTAGCGCACCCCATGGTCGGCGCAGGTCCCTTGCAAACGGCGGGTTGCCAGACGTCCCCCCACCCCGCGGGATTTGTCTAACCAAACGACCCGATGCCCGGCCTTTTGCAACGCGAGACCACAGGTGAGCCCAGCCAAACCGGTTCCAATGATTGCAATATCGGTCATAGGCTACATTGTGCCGTACCTTTCTGGCTCAACCCTATATCCCTTATTTATAGATATATGTAGAATAAGGAGCAGACTAACAAAATCGGCGGCGAGGCAACCCTTGGATGAGCTTAGAAGCGGCCTAGAACTGGCAACCCCAGAAGAATTAGAGGCCATCACCGAAGTATTATTTCGACCCAAGTTTAATCCGTTAGATTATCTGTACACCCCTGATCCGATTGAGGTGCAAAGTTGCGATCGCGCCCAATTGCTTGACCAGCTAGAGCAGCGTTTTCGATTTCTGGCCGCAGACGGGTTGACGGTGCTGCAACGTCGCACCCAAGGCTTTAGCTATCGCCAGGTGTTGCTTCAAATTTATGCCCATCTTAAACTCACTTGTGACCAAAAGCTTTCTACTGCCGATCTAGAAGCCGAACTGTTTCTTAAGCTGACTGAAAAAACCTGGCATAAGCTGCCCAAGCGGGACCAGCAGCGGTTGCAGCGCCAGCTAGAGATAGCCCTGTCAAAGTCTGATTTGGTAAAGAAAGTGCCTGCTTTGCAAAAAGATCCGGTGGGTTTGCTGCTCAAGGGCAGTAGCGCCCTGGCGGTTTGCTCCGTAGTGCGGCCCTTTTTACTCAAACAGGTCGCCCGTCAGTTTGCCCTTAACCTGGCTCGATATCAGGTGGCCCAGCAAAGTCTTCGGGGAACCGCTAGCCTGGTGGCTAAAGTACAGGGTCGTACAGCTATCAACCTCGCCTCTCGGGGCATGGCTATCAGTGCAGCCCGCTACGGCGCAGTCCGTGGCACCCTGGCAGTGCTGGGGCCAGCAATGTGGGCCTGGTTCTTTGCTGATTTAGGTTGGCGGGCCATCGCCACCAATTATACTCGGGTAATTCCGGTCGTATTTACCCTGGCTCAAATTCGCCTCACCCGTGGGGTTCATTGTTGGGAAGCGGCTTGATGACACGGATGTCAGATATGAGTCAGACCGAAAACCACTACACGTTGCTCGGGATTAAGCCCGGTGCCTCGGTGCAACAAATTCGTCGAGCCTATCGAGATCGCAGCAAGCTCTATCACCCCGATACGACTCAACTCCCCGATGCGGTGGCCACTGAAAAATTCCAGGCCCTTAACGAGGCCTACGCCACCCTCAGCAGCCCGGAAAAACGGCTGCTCTACGACCAACAGTTGGGCTATTCGCGGATCCATGTGATTCAAGCCCCAACCGATCTTAACGAGCCGGTCAAACGGGGGAAGTCCTATCAGTCAAAACATCTGTATCTCGACCCAACCGATCGCCCCCTCTCAGCGGGCGAAATTTTTGCCTTGTTTATCTTGGGGGTGACGTTTGCAGCCTGTTTGGCGCTGGTCGTGCTGGTGGGGTTTGCCAAAGGCAACATCACAGCAGTGCCCTTTTCGTTGCCGGGAACCTCTGTTGAGGTAACATCTGAAATAAATTCAGGTGGACTGACCGAGGTTGAGGATACCCCCAAGGGCACAGAGGCTAGGCCCTATTCATTTTTGCCATAAGGGTTGGTGAACCTGCCCCACGGCGCTAAGATCTTTACGCCCCTCTCCCCTGCTCCCTGGGCAAGGTGACCTTTGCCCCTACGATCTCCCCCTGCCTCCTCTGCCCCTCTAACTCTTTCCCCCTTCCCCCTTCCCCTTTTCCAAACTACCCTCCACCCTCCACCCTCCACCCATGTCCCTCCCCCCCGCCGAAACCCCCCTCTACAACCACCCCCTCCCTGAAATCGAGGCCTGGCTCATTGATGAGGGTTGTCAGCAAGACACGTCAGAACTCAACCGCTGGAATGTACAGCGGCCTGCCTGGGAAGCCGACATTGTGCTAGAGGTTGACTCAATTTTGGTACGTTACATCGGGGCCGCAGACGACGGCAGCGATGTGCAGCGGGGCTTTAAGTATTCCCTCAGCCGCCGCGATCTGAGTGCAGCTATTTTCGCCGGGCCTTAGGAATTTTCAAGATCTTTGGAAAAGTAGAGATCGCAACGGTCCGTATCGCAGACGGGGTAAGTTGATCCGTATATTTGCTGACGCTTACCAAAAAGCTGGTATCGATTATCACGAACGAATGCGTAGAATCGGTCCCCGGTTCGTTTAAGCCCTGGCAGGGCTTGATAAGCCCCCACAAAGAGCGCCCCGACGGGTAAAATTCGGCCTATCTCTTCAGCCGCGTCACTCCCCTGCCAGCGCTGGTCGGGGCGGTCAGCGTTGATCAAAATCATACCCAACTCGCAATCTTCAGCTGTCACCTGGAGCGGGGCCAGGGTGGCCTCATCCTGCATAGACACATAGCGAAAGCGCTGGCCAGTATCTAACCTCTCCAGAACCTTTACGAGGGTGACACAAAGATTACACAAGCCATCATAGATAACGTAGTACATTGTGATTTAGAGCACAAAAAAATGGTTTTACAAAACACATCCCTTACTTGAAGGCGTATGTTAGTTTGCTGAGTTATTAACTTTTTCCTTAACCTGGCCTTTACTTTCGGGCGCTAACTTCCAGCTAGAATGCAGGCTGCATACGCTGCAGTACATCTCTGGTAGTCATCCTGCATAAATGATTACCAGGACAGTAGGGTTTGCATAAATTGCATCTCTAGCACTGATTTTTTTGCACATGGTGAGGGAGTGACTAAGGTCCTATGATATTCAAAATCCGTAAGAATATGCGCGTTGCTTACTCGATTTCATTGGTAGCGTTGCTGGCAGGCTTAGCTGCCTGCGGTGGCGGCACAACGACGACGGCGGTTGATGAGGGTGCTACCGAGGGCGGCGAAGTCGCAGCCGGTAGTGAGGGTGTGTCAGGTGAAGTTCAGATCGATGGTTCTAGCACCGTTTTCCCCATCGCAGAGGCTATGGCCGAGGAGTTTTCGCTGACGAATCCGGACACTAATGTAACCGTGGGTGTTTCGGGGTCAGGGGGTGGCTTCAAGAAATTCTGCGCGGGTGAGACTGACATCTCCAACGCATCTCGTCCAATTAAGGAAGAAGAGATTGCTCTGTGTGAGGAAGCTGGCATTGAGTTTGTCGAAGTTCCCGTTGCCTTTGACGGGATTACCGTTGTCGTTAACCCCGCCAACGAATGGGCTCAGTGTCTAACGGTTGATCAACTCAACACAATGTGGTCACCCGATTCGGAGGGGAGCATCAGCAACTGGAGTCAGGTTGATCCATCTTTCCCTGATCAGGAGTTAGGTCTCTATGGACCCGGTACTGACTCTGGGACGTTTGACTACTTCACCGACGAAGTGAATGGTGAAGAAGGCGCAAGCCGGGGTGACTACACCGCGAGTGAAGATGACAACGTAGTCGTTCAAGGTGTTCAGGGGTCTGAAGGGGCCTTAGGCTACTTTGGCTTTGCCTACTACGAAGAAAACCAGGGTTCATTGAAGTCGGTTGCAATTGAAAATGAAGCGGGTGAATGCATTGAGCCGTCGTTTGAGGCCATTGCAGATGGGTCCTACAATCCGATGGCCCGCCCTCTCTTCTTCTACGTCAAGAAAGAGTCCTACGATACCCAGCCCCAAGTGCAGGCATTTGTGGACTACATGCTCGATCCTGCTAACGGTGAGTTAGTCAAGGATGCTGGCTATATCACGCTGCCGGATGAGACCCTGGCTCGTTCTAAGGCGCGGATTGACGAAGGCAAACTTGGGTCTGACCCCACCGACATCTAAGGCCAACCTCTAAGTCGTGAGCGCCGATGGGGGATAACTCTATCTCATGTGACGCTCACGCAGATAGCCGTTGCCCTCTGAGAGGCTTGTTTTTGACAAGCCAGGAGGGCAACGGTCAGTCAAAAGTTAACGAGATTTTAAAAGGTTCACACTGGTTTTCCTGTATTCCGAGGAGTTTAGATGACTGCCGAGACGCCCTTCGATATTGCGCCTGGTGAATGGAAGCCCAGTCGCGATCGCGCCAAACTCATACAAAACATCGTTAAGATCGTTTGCGGCTCTTTTGCGGCGATTTCCATCGTAACCACAGTTGGCATTATTGGAACACTGATCTTTGAGACCTTTGAGTTCTTTAAAGAGGTGCCATTTTGGCAGTTTTTGACCGACGCCAAGTGGACACCGCTGTTTGCCAGTAAGCAGTTTGGCATCTTTGTGCTGGTCAGTGCCACCGTCATGGTCGCAACGATTGCAATCTCGGTGGCGATGCCGCTGGGGCTGCTGGCAGCGATTTGCTTAAGCGAATATGCAAAGCCAGGGACTCGGAAAGTTCTCAAGCCAATTCTTGAGATTTTGGCAGGGGTGCCCACGGTCGTTTATGGTTATTTTGCACTGCTGACGGTGACCCCGTTTTTACAGAAGCTTATCCCAGGCTTGCAGGGGTTTAATGCTTTGAGTGCAGGCATTGTGCTTGGCATCATGATTACTCCCATGGTGGCGTCCCTGAGCGAAGACGCGATTTATTCAGTCCCCCAGCGGCTGCGGGACGGAGCTTACGCTCTGGGTGCGACCAAACGAGAGGCGACCATTTCCGTGGTTTTACCCGCCGCCCTGTCCGGAATTGTGGCTTCACTGATTTTGGCGATATCGCGGGCGATTGGTGAGACCATGATTACGACGCTGGCAGCGGGGGCAAACCCCACCCTGGGCTTTAATCCTTTTGTACCCGTGATGACCATGACCGCCTTTATTGTGCAAATCACCGCAGGCGATGCGCCCCATGGCACGATTGAGTATAAGACGCTATTCGCAGTGGGGACAACGTTGTTTCTGATAACGCTGTCGCTAAATGTTTTCACGTTTTGGTTTGTGCGGCGGTTCAGAGAGAAGTATGACTAACCCACCCTGGGTAGTCATGTTTTTAGGAAGTTCTTTAGGCAAAAGTTAGGCGAAAGGTCTTTTGTTATGGATGTGCAGGACTCAAGAGCGGTCGTTGGACCAGTAGCCCAAGCCTCAAAGTTTAGGCAAAACCTGTCTGGTCGTTACCAGTTAGACAGTATTTTTAAGTTCGCAGCCTGGGGGGCGACGGTGATTGCCATTGCCGTGCTGGCCTGGCTTTTACTCACCATTTTGATGGATGGTATCCCCACCCTCAACTGGGGGTTTATTTCCAGTTACCCGTCTCGAAAAGCTGAGCGAGCCGGTATCTTAGCCGCCCTGTTTGGTACGCTCTGGCTGATGTTTGTAGTAGCGGCAGTGGCCTTTCCAGTCGGCGTGGGTGCGGGCATTTTCCTAGAAGAGTTTGCCACAGACAATTGGTTTAGCCGTTTAGTCGAGATTAACATCAGCAACCTGGCAGGGGTGCCGTCTATCATCTATGGTCTGCTAGGGCTAACGGTTTTTGTTCGGATCTTTGAGCCAATCACCGGGGGTCGCAGTGTGCTCTCTGGGGGCCTGACCCTGGTATTGCTTATTTTGCCCGTGATCATTGTGGCCACACGAGAGGCGCTTCGGGCGGTACCCGACAGTATGCGACTGGCGGGCTTTGCCCTGGGCGCTACCCGCTGGCAGGTGGTTTGGAGCCACGTGCTCCCCTCGGCGCTACCGGGCATACTGACAGGGACCATCCTGGCATTGTCTCGCGCCATTGGGGAGACAGCACCGCTGATTGCGATTGGGGCCGTCACCTTTATTCGCTCGACTCCGAGTGGCGTGCAGAGCCCGTTTACGGCGATGCCCATCCAGATTTACAACTGGGTCGGACGCCCCCAGGCAGAGTTTCATCACATCGCCGCATCGGGCATCATCGTGCTGATGATTGTATTGCTGCTGATGAATGCTTTTGCCGTTTTCCTCCGCAATCGTTTCCAAAAGGCCCGTTAATTCCCTGTTAATCTTTCTGCTAATCCTTGGTGAGCCATATGCAAGATACTCGCACTAAAACAGATCTCGTCTTTAATGCCGATAAGGTTTCGGTCTATTACGGTTCAACCCTGGCTGTAAAAGATGTCTTCCTGGAAATTCCCCGCAACCAGATTGTGGCTTTTATTGGGCCGTCGGGCTGCGGCAAAAGCACAATTTTGCGCTGCTTTAACCGGATGAACGATTTAATTCCAGGGGCGCGCATGGAGGGGCGCATTACCTTCGACGGGGTTGATATTTATGACAAAAAGGTGGACCCGGTAGAGCTGCGCCGTCGAGTCGGACAGGTATTTCAAAAGCCCAACCCCTTCCCCAAGTCAATCTATGACAACATCGCCTTTGGAGCGCGCATCAATGGCTACCAGGGCGATATGGATGAGCTGGTAGAGCGCTCTCTGCGAGGCGCAGCCCTCTGGGACGAGGTTAAAGACAAACTCAAGGAGAGTGGGCTGTCACTGTCGGGGGGGCAGCAGCAGCGTCTGTGTATTGCCCGTGCGATCGCAATCGAGCCCGAGGTGATTCTGATGGATGAACCCTGCTCTGCCCTCGACCCCATCTCAACCCTCAAGGTCGAAGACCTGATGCAGGATCTCAAGTCCCAGTTCTCCATCATTATTGTCACCCACAATATGCAGCAAGCGTCTCGGGTATCTGACAAGACGGCGTTCTTTAATGCCCAGGCCACTGAGAAAGGCAAGCTGGGCTACCTGGTGGAGTACGACAATACCCAGACCATCTTCAGCAACCCCAAAGAGGAATACACCCGTGATTACGTATCGGGTCGTTTTGGTTAATTTGGATCGTAGGGGCGAGGTCACCTCGCCCCTACCGTTGCAAAAACAATAACCCTGCCTGCAAAAGGCCAATGGTAAAGCCCAGGATGCCGCCCAGGTTGACAATCGCTTGCAACTCGTTGCGCACAATCCCCTGAATGGCCGCTTCGAGATCCTTCGGTGAGGTCGCCTTCACCCGGTCCATAATCACCTGATCGATATTCAAAATCGGGATGGCCTTGGCGACAATGTTTTCTAAATCGCGCTCTAGATAGCGCTCTAACACCAGGGCAAGCTCGTTACTGACCATGCCCAGGGAGTTAGCCACCACCGGGGAAGATTGCAACCTTGCCAACAACTGCCGGGCAAGCTTATGCCAGTTGATCGAGTCGCTAAGCCCCTGCAATAGATCGGCCCCGTCAGCTTGCAGATAGGTGCGAATGGTTTGACGAAGCGTCCGTCGCAGCTGCCGCACGGTGGAAATCGGCAGCTCTTGCAGCGAAAAGTTTTGTAGCCACTCCTGTAGCCGTAGCTTGATCCGCAGGGCCACAATCAGTTCGGCAATGCGAGCGTTGCTTTGCTCTTTTTCTTCTAGACAGTAGGCGCGCAAGCGGGTCAGGGCGTTGCGCACCCCAAACAAGTTAGCCACTACCCAGTAGGTGCCGCTGGTTTTAGCCCGCAGGGTGTCATCAATGACAGCAATGTTGCGATCGGTGAGAAAGTCGATCATCAGCTGTCGGATGCGATCCGGGGGCAGCACCCCTTCTAGCACCCACTGTGAGGCTTGGGCGGCCTGCTCATCACTGAGCCGAAACTCCAGCAACACCTGATCAAAAATATGATTGATTTGATCTTCGAGAAAGTGTTCCTGGCGTGCCCAGACCCTGAGTAATCGGGGCAGCGATTGCCCCAGCATATCTTGCAAAATATTGCCGAGAATGCGGGCGGTGTTGTCCTGGGTTTCGGTTTTAACCTGGTCCATGGCCAGATGCAGTAGCCACTGGATGGCGCTTTCCATCCGCTCGGTTTGCAGCAGCCGCCGGGCCAGATTTTGCAACTCCTCAGGGGTCAGCAATGAGCCCATAATCGTATCGGCAATGCGCTTCGCCAATCGACTTTGATTACTGGGAATCAACCCCGGCGTAAAGGGCAAGCGACGGCCAAACCAATAGAGGGGGCGATAGGGCCGAAACAACATCTTAATCGCTAAATCATTGGTGAAATAGCCAATCACACCACCGGCAACCGGCGGGGCAATCAAGAACAATAGGGTAGAGCCGTTCATTTGGTGGCGACTAAAACCCCCATCAGCCCACCCATCAGCGGATAGTGTACGGCCTGGGTAAACCCAGCTCGGAAAGCTAGGTCAATCTGCTCCGGCCCCTGGGGAAAGCGATCCACACTGGGGCCGATATAGGCATATTCCTCCGTTAGGCCACAGCGGTTGGCGGCGGGCACCACCACCGCATCCAGATACCATTGCTGAAACTGCTGCACCCAACTGTGCTGGGGACGATGAAAGTCTAAAATAGCGGCTTTGGCACCGGGCATGAGGATACGGTGTAGCTCTCTGAGACCCCGGTTAATGTCGGTCAGGTTTCGCAGCCCGTATCCCATGGTGACCGCGTCGAAGGTGTTGGGCTCAAACGGTAGCGCCAGGGCATCGGCTTCGACCCAGGTAGTGCGGCTGGTCAGGCACTGCCGCTGAGCGCGCTGCTGGGCAATCGCAAGCTGAGCCGTGGCAAAATCAGCACCGACCACATGGCCCTGGAGTCCCACCTGTTTAGCTAACAGCAGAGCCAGATCCCCACTGCCGCAGCACACATCTAAACAGTGCATACCCGGTTGAGCACCGCTCCACTTGACCGTCATCTGTTTCCAAACGAGATGTAGACCAAGGCTCAGCGACTGATTGAGATCGTCATACACCGGTGCAATCCGATCAAACAGGTCACGAATAGAGTTGGCGGACTGGGCAAGGGGCATAGATTAATCGTCAGCATCTGGATAGGGCCAGGGTACAATACTAGCTTGCAACTAACCCCTGGCTGCTGACAACTAAAATCCTTAATCTTTGCCTGGACCTAGTACTTTGTCAAACTTAAAATTTCGGTTAGGCGAGGTGAGTGGGTGAGTAGTGAGAGAGTCATGGAGCCTTCACTACTCACCATCGCACTCACTAGCACAGCGCACTCACCCATCAAACCCGAATATTGAATATTGACGGACTACTCGTTTTATCAGGGAGCGTATTTCTAGAAAAATTATTCTGGAAAGATGACGGCCAGGCGATCAGCTGTGCAGGCTGGCCAGGGCCAGGGCAACCTGGGCCCCCAACAGGTTCATGGTCTGCCCCACATGATGGATGGGAGGAGGGGTGGCTAACCATTGCAGTGATAAAACCGCAGTCAGGTCACCCTGATAAAGAATCGGCACAACCAGATGAGATTGAGTCCCTACGGCCTGATAGAGTCCCTCTTGGGAAAGGGTTGGCTCGGTGGCAACTGCGTTGGCTGATTGCAGGGTTTGGGTTGTGATTGCCTGCTGAACCAAAGAACTTTGACTGAGTAAGGTTGGGGCGTCGGGCAAATCACCCGTCAGGGTAACCGCTGCGATCGCGCCTTCACTGACCGTTGCCAGGGCACAGACATTAGCCCCCAAGATTTGCTTAAACCCATCGGTCAGCAACTGTTGGAGGTCTACCGACGAAAGCGGCTGCATGGCCGCCTGGGCAACAAGGGTGGCCAACTTAATCTGCTTTTCGGCCTGATGCAGTTCTTCATTACGCTGCTTGAGCAAGTCGTAAGTCTCAGTCGCCCGTTGAACGACACTACGTAATTCTTCTGGGTCCCAGGGTTTGGTGATATAGCGATAGACTTGCCCCGCATTAATGGCTTCGACCAGGTCTTCGACATCGGTAAAGCCCGTTAAGATGATGCGCACCGTGTCTGGAAAGGTGGGCACCGTTTTGCTGAGAAATTCTGTGCCTTTCATCTCAGGCATGCGTTGATCTGAGATGAT
>JBCBQD010000083.1:0-20351 GCA_039820425.1 Cyanobacteria bacterium J06635_1 | reverse complement strand
TATACCCGGCCTGGTTGCCGACCCCCACCAGCTCATCTGGGGTTGAGGTTGTCTTTAATTGCGCCTTGAGTTGCTCATCTTGAGTGGCTTTAGACAAAAAGCTCAACACATTTTTTTTAGACATCGTTAGCTATCTCCATTACGGTCTCCAGCTTCTTTACGGGGCTGTAGGACCCCATAACCGCCATGATTACGCTCATAAATGACATTGATCTCTCCTGTTTCTGCATTTTGAAACATGTAGAAATCATGGTCAACTAGCTGCAAATTATCTAACGCCTCTTGCACCGACATAGGAGGCATACTGAAGAACTTATTGCGCACAACTTTAGGCGGCAGCTCGGGGGTGCGATCGCGGATCATATCAGTCGCCAGGGGTAACGGCTCCAAATCACCCCCTGCCATCTCTTTAGGGGCCGATCGGCGCTGGTGCTTATCCTTATACCGTTTTAGCTGTCGAGTCAGTTTGTCGGCCACCAAATCAATGCTGGCGTAGAGATTTTCATGCTTCTCTTGGGCTCGAATGACGCTGCCGTTTGCATAGACTGTGACCTCAGCAATCTGTTGAGAGGGCCCGCGCAAATTACGAGGCACGGACAGATTAACATCTATCTTGGTCGTTAAATTTTCAAAATGGTTGAGAGCCTTACCAATCTTTTGATGCACATAGTCATTGATCGCATCTGTGATCTCGAGATTTCTACCTTGGATAACTAGCCTCATAAAGCTATTGCCTCCTCAGTGGGTATGAAAGGTGTAAGTTCCTAGACCCCTTCAATTTCAGATTAATTGATTTCCACAGATTTTTTTCAGTTTTTAACAAAAAAAGACATCAAATATTGCAGGTTCAATCCCTACTAAAACAACAGAAAAGTTGTTTATTCCAGCCCTTTAAACCCCTCTAGAAAGACTATTTTTCTTTCCATGGTTATGAAATCACCTTCTCGTCTTCCGTTAGCTCTTTGACAGAGGTTTCATGGTCGATCTTGCGCTGCACGGCCACCTCCTCGGCCAGTTCTTGATTGAGGAAATGGTTGAGAAAAGTCCGAATGGCGGCAATCGCCCCCAGCTTGCCCAGGGCCTCAAAGGAGGGCGCAACGGTGGTCGCCACAATGTCTGCCCCAAGCTGAAACTCTAGCGCAACCGCCAGCCAAACCCCGAACCGCAATCGCAGCAGCACTAACGAGAACTTCCTCGCATGGCGACGGTTGAGCCGAAAATGGTGGCGACTGAGTGCGATCGCAAGTTCACCGGTTTTAAATAACCCAATCAAGACGCAAAAAGCCGCAATTGACTCAAGCCCTAATTTGAGGAATGCGACAAATATGGCTAACCGGGCTTCGAGATGTTCGATAAGTTCCATAGGGCAGCAGGGGTGTGATTGCGTCCTCTCCAGATTGAATCACTCCATTAAATCACTGATATTCTGCCCTAGAACGCCCCCTAGAAACAGTGTAATTCCGATCACCCCTGCACCAGACTTGTCCCGTCCAGCACAGTAACCCTGTCTTTGAAACCATCCTCCTCATTCCGAGAGTTTCAAACAACCGTCCTCCATGTGAATAATGCGGTCAGCAATATCCAAAATTCGGGTATCGTGGGTCACCAGCAGGATGGTACAGCCCTGTTCCTGCGCCAGGTGCTGCATAATGTCCACCACATCCCGCCCCGATTTGCTATCTAAGGCGGCGGTGGGCTCGTCTGCTAAGACTAATTTTGGCCGACTGACCAATGCCCGGGCGATCGCAACGCGTTGCTGTTGGCCCCCCGACAGGTTTTCAGGGTAATAATCCATGTGATCGCCTAACCCCACCTCGCGGAGAATAGTTTCGGTGAGATCGTAGGCGGTGGCATCAGACATATGCTCGTGGAGCTCTGTCACGAGTCCGACATTCTGCCGAGCCGTTAAGGACTTCAGCAAATTATGGGCCTGGAAAATATAGCCAATGTGAGATCGAACCTGCCCCAAGCGGTGTTTGCTAGTATTCCGTAGTTCTTGCCCCAAGACCACCACACTGCCATCCTGGATAGAGCGTAAGCCACCGATTAAGGTCAGCAGGGTGGTTTTGCCAGACCCCGATGGCCCCGTCATCAAAACAATTTCACTGGGATAGATGTTTAAGTGAATGTCAAACAACACTTGTTTGCGAAGCGACCCCTGGCCAAAGCAATGATTGAGACTTTCAATTCTCACCACAGGTCGCATTGACTCAACGCTTTTGGGCTTAGAAGATGTCTGCTGGATCTGCATTTTGAAGCCTCCGAACGGCAATCCCCCCTGAAATTAGACACATTCCGATCGTCAAGAACAAGACCCACACCCCTCGAATCATCGTCATGCCAATCGGCAGCAGGGTGGCAGAACGGGTGAGTTTATATAAACCGGTTGCGATCGCAAAGCCAGGAACATATCCCAGAACTGCCAAAATCAAGGCTTCTTTCAAGACCACGTTGAGCAGATACCGATCGCTAAAGCCAACGGCTTTTAAGGTGGCATATTCAGCCAGATGATCAGACACATCACTGTAGAGAATTTGGTAGACAACAACGGTGCCGACAAATAAGCCCATGAAAACACCCAGATCAAAGATAAAGCCAATGGCGGTACCGTCTGCCCAATAGGCCTTCTCTAGATCAATAAATTCCTGGCGCGTCAAGACCTTTACTTCATCGCCCAATTGAGCTTGTAAGCTAGATTGGACGACTTCAGGGTCAACCTCAGGTTGGAGGGAGACGATGCCCAGATCGGCCTCGTCTAGGTGCCGACTGGGCAATAGACGCATGAAATTTAGATCGCTGGTAATCAGCGTGCCATCGGCAGCGAAGGACGTCCCAATCGTAAATAACCCGCCGACTTTAATCTGACGATCTGCGACTTCTCTGACCACCGGTTGCCCCTGCTCTATGAGGGTCGGGATCGGTCCAAACTCAGGCCGGGAGGCGCGATCAAACAGCACCGTATCCATTTGTTGAATCTTAGAGAGATTTTGGCTGACGTCTGGCAAATTAAAGACGGGTTTGGCCGGATCAAAGCCAAAAATGTAAATGGCATATTTCTGCTGAGTCTCTGAGTTTTTCCAATAGGCAAAGTCGATATATAAGGGATGAACCGTGGCCACCCCCGGCACCGCTCGGGCCTGCTGTAAACGCTCTCTGGGGAGATGTTGGAGCGTCACCAAACCCCGTGTCTGGGGATTGGCCAACACGATCTCTCCCTTGAGACGTTGATGGAGGCGGGTGTTGCTGTCGTAGAGAGAATCTTCAAACCCATACTCCATAAAAATAAGAATGACTGCAAAACTAATGCCGGATAATGCCACCGCCAGACGAATTGTCTCGCGTTTGAGTTGAAGCCAGGCTAAAGGAAGTTTCCGTCGCATAGCGCACCTCACGGCTGAAGGGTAACATCGACCTGGATATTGGTTAACCCGGCGATGGCTTGACTGGCGGTGGGCTCAAGCTGAATCTTAACTTCTATAATCCGTCCATCAGTATCGGCGAGGGGATCGGTCCCGAGGACATCGCGCTTAAAAATTTGTAGCCCAATCTGTTCAACGGTGCCTTGTAGGGGCTCAGATATCGCATCGCCCGTGATGGTGGCGCGCTGCCCCACCTGCACGCGCTGGATATCGGTTTGATAGACCTCAGCGACCACGTACATTTGATCGGTTTGGCCGAGGGCAACAACGCCTCGATCGCCCACCAGCTCTCCCGCCCAGGTGTGGATTTTCAGAATTTGACCCGCTCTCGGGGCTCGCACATGGGTCAGCTTTAAGGCGGCTTGGGTTTGGTTGACGGCTGCGATCGCACTTTCAACTTCCATGTCTGCTGCGTGCACATCCACAGATCGGACTTCTGCAATGTGGTCGAGGGTGGCTTCTGCTTCTTTAACCTGTTGCGCTAGCGTGGTTTGGAGTTGACGATAATGGGCTTCTGCTTCGTTTAATTGTTGTTGACTCACCTCCAGTGCCAGGCGTTTACCATCCCGTTGCGACGCTGAAATGGCCCCAGATTGATAGAGGGCTTCATAGCGTTGATAGTCAGAGGTGGCGTGACGCACTTCTGATTCTAATCGTTTAATCGTGGCGGCTTGGGCGGTCACATCTTCCCGTAGCTGGGCCTTTGAGCGCTCAATCGCTGCTTTTTGCGCATTGATTTCACCTACTTTGGCCCCCGCTGTTACTTGCGCTAACCGTGCCTGGGCAACCTGAACCTGTTTCTCAGCCGCGTCTAAATCGGCCAGGCGTCGCTCGTGACTGTCTAACATGGCAATCAGCTGCCCCGCTTCGACGTAATCGCCTTCTTTAACTAATAATGTCTCAATCCGGGATGCTTCCGCCCCCGTTGGGGCAGACACCTGAACCACTTCATCCTTGGGCTCTACTCGCCCTAGCGCTGTGACCGGGGTGGCCAGACTCATCTCTGCTATGGGCGGGGCAGGGGTGGAGGGCTGGCGCGATCTTCCGTAAAAGAGGCCATAGGAAACCAGGGGTGCGATCGCAATCAAAATGCCCAAAATTACTATCAGTCTCTTGGCAGGCCAGGGAAACTGAGGTGAGGGGAACTGTATCATTGTTGGCTTCTTCATGGTAGATGTGAAATCAGCAAGATAGAAGCGACAGGCAGGACGCTCGATATTCTGTTCTGCTTTACCTTATACAGCGAATATGAGGATCTTATGACGTCGCCTAACCCACTGTGCCGTTGGGCAGGGTTGTCTCTGCTAAGGTTGCCTCTGGCCAGTGCTCCTCTGGCCAGTTGGCCCCGGTGAGGTTTGCAAAACTGAGATCGGCCCCCGCTAAGTTGGCCCCGCTTAGGTTGGTGTTGGTGAGCATGGCTCCTCGCAAAACCGCCTTGCCCAGGTTGGCACCTAATAAGTTACCCCCCTCCAAATTGGCCTGACTTAAGTCTGCCTTGGTCAAATTGGCATGACTCAAATTTGCCCCTGACCCATAGGTCTCTTTTAAACGCGCGTTACTCAAGACGGCCCCTGCCAGATTTGCCCTGGCCAGAGACGCAGCATTGAAATTGGCCCCATTCAAATTTGCAGCACTGAGATTGGCCCCATTCAAAGTAATGCCTGCCAGGTTAGCCTCCCCCAGTTTGGCCCCACCCAGGTTAGCCCCGATCAGCTCTGCACCACTCAAATTAACCCCTCTGAGGTTGGCAGCACTGAGATTTGCCCCGATCAAGTTAGCCTGGCTCAAATCGGCCTCGGTGAGATTCGCCCCACTCAGATTGGCCCCAATCAAGTTGGCCGCTTTAAGCACAATCCCTGGCAGGTTCGCTCGAAATAAGCTGGCCCCCTGGAGATCAACCTTCTGGAACTGGCGTTCTCCGGTTGCATATTGCTGCAGTAGCTCATCGCTGTTCATGGCGATCTCCTTTTTCTTTCTCGAAAAACTACGCGCTCAGGGGCTTTCAACTAAACGATTATCCTCTTCTGTTATAGGTGGTGGGTGGTGGGTAGTGGGTAGTGGGTGGTGGGTACGGTTAAGGCGTAGAGAGGTTAGATGGGGTAGATGGGGTAGAACGATGGGGAAAAGGGGTAGAACGAGGGGGAGAAGGGGAGACGCGGGGATGTGGAGAAGAAGAGAGGGTAATGGGTAATGGGTATTTTTAGGGGATCCTCTTAGCTTGGTGCTGTTGCCTGAAGCTGCACCTCCGGGAGAATAGCCCCTTGTAAATTGGCTTCTCGCAGGTTTGCTCGGGATAGATTTGCCCCGCTGAGGTATGCCCCCTGTAGATCGGCCCCATAGAGATTCGCGCCGCGCAGGTTTGCATTTTGGAGATTGGCCTGTACCAGATTTGCCCCGGCTAGAATGGCCCCTTCGAGATTCGCGGCGGATAGATTGGCCTGGGATAAAACGGTGCCGGTTAGCACGGCTTCGCCGAGGTGAGCCCCGCTCAGATTGGCCCCCTGCAAGTTGGCCCCGCTCAGATTGGCCACAATCAGGGTGGCACTCTGCAAATCACTCTCCTTTAAATTTGTCATTACGAGAAAGGCTCCGCTCAGATTGGCCCCCCGCAAGACAGCCCAGGAGAGATCTGTCCGGATTAAGTTGATGCTGCTAAGCTTGACCCCAGCCAGGTTAACGCCCCTTAGATTAAGCTGGCTAAAGTCTCGGTCTCCAGCGGCATAGCGTTGTCGTAGCTCATCCCATTCCATGGTCTCAACTCACCCAGTGATTCAAACAGTGATTTAAGCAAGTGGTTTAAGCAAGTGATTCAAACCGTTAAGCTAGCTTGAGCAAGCGATAAGACTTGTAAGTATTTAATCTAGGTATTTTTACTTTAACGTAGAATCGAAGTGGAGATTCTAAACCGTCACTAAAGTCAACACCCCTTCCCTCCGCCTCGACATCTCATCCCAAAGACCCCTCACCTCTCCATCACTCACATCTCTATCCCATCAAGAGGTTGATAACGATGGCTAATATCCTGCATCCCAAACCGCTCCCTCGTTACTGGATGACGGGCGCAGCAATCGTTTTGATGTTGGGCTCAGTGAGCACCTACGTCGTGCTTTCTCAGACCCGAGGGCCAGGGCCACCCCCCGAGGCTGTGGTTGAGGTCGCACCCGCCAAAGCTGTCACCGCCCTGGGTCGACTAGAGCCCGAAGGAGAGGTGATCAAACTCTCGGTCCCCAATGCCGCAGACAGTCGCGTCAACCAGATTTTAGTCAAAGAAGGAGAGTGGGTCGAAGCCGATCAGGTGATTGCCATTTTGCAGGGGCTCGATAAAAAACAAGCCGAACTCACCGAAGCCCAGCAAAATGTGGCCATCTACCAGGCCAGGCTGGCCCAAACTGAAACTGGGGAGGCTAAAGTTGCTGACATCTCTGCCCAACAGGCGGTGATCAATGAGCTGGAGGCCCAGCTACGCACAGAAACCATTGAGCGCCAGGCCGAGATTGCCAGCGTCCAGGCAGAGCTGCGCAACGCCGAACAAAACTATCAGCGCTATCAGCAGCTACACCGAGAAGGGGCCGTTGAGACCACGGCGCTGGACGATCGACGAGAGACCTTTGAAACCACCCGGGCGTCGCGCCAGGCCGCTGAGGCCCACTTAGAAAACACGGTGTCAACGCTGCAAGAACGCCTTCAGCAAGAAAAAGCCTTGCTCGACAAACTCCGGGAAGTGCGCCCCGTAGATCGCCAAGCGGCCCAGGCTGAGCTAGACCATGCGATCGCACAGGTCAACCGCATCGACGCCGAGCTCGAAGACTTTTATGTGCGGGTGCCCGTTGCGGGCCAGATCTTAAAAATCAATACCCACGTGGGGGAACAGGTCAACACCAGTGAAGGCATTGTGGAGTTAGGCCGGACTCAACAGATGTATGCGATCGCAGAGGTTTATGAAACCGACGTCAGTCTGGTGCAGTCCGGACAGCGAGCCACTGTGATTAGTGAGCACGGCGGCTTTGACGGCGAGATCCACGGCGTCATTGATCATGTGGGCATGCAAATTAAGAAGCAAGATGTCCTGGATGCCGATCCTGCTGCTGATAAAGATGCTCGGGTGGTTGAAGTCAAAGTCCGGATTGATCCCGAAGATAACAATCGAGTCACCGGGCTAACCAACCTACAAGTCCGCATCACGATTGATGTAGAGCCTGATCTAGAGCGTGACGAGGGTCAACCATGAAACGCTTTTTCCCAAAGGCTTTGTTCAAGCGGTTTTGTCAGGAGCCGCCACTGGGCTGGGCGCAGCTAAGCCATCAAAAAGTACGATTGTTGGTTGCGCTAACGGGGGTTGCCTTTGCCGACATTTTGATCTTCACGATGCTGGGCTTTCAGGACATGTTGTTCGAGGGCTCAACCTTTGTCCACAAAAATCTGCGCGCCGATCTGGTGTTGTTGAGTCAGCGCACAGAGGCATTGTACTTTGGGCAGACCTTCTCCCGACGTCACTTATATCAGGCCGATGCGGTTGCAGGGGTGGCCTCTGCTGACCCATTTTATTTTGGCGGCGGTTCGTGGGTAAATCCCTGGGATGGTGAGAGCACCGACCTGATGATTCTTGCCTTTGATCCCGCCCATCCAGTTCTAGATTTACCCGAAGTCGATCAGCAACTTGACCAGATTAAACTGCCCAATGTCATCTTGCTCGATCGAAAAACTCAGCCCAAGGTTGGCCCTGTGGCGGAGACCCTTGATCAAGGCAAATCGGTTACCACCGAACTCTCAGGACATCGCATTAAGGTTGAAGGGCTGTTTACCCTGGGGAGCAGCATCTTTACCGAAGGTCATCTGATTACCAGCGACTCAAACTATTTACGCTTAAGCGGTCCCGATAGCCTGGATACGGTCAATTTAGGCGCACTGATCTTGGAGCCCAACGCCGATCCTGACATCGTCCGGCAGACCCTTGAGGCTCAGCTACCTGACGAGGTTAAGGTGCTCACACCTAAAGAGTTTATCCAAACTGAGATCGATTTCTGGATGAATCAACCATCCGGAATCATCTTCAATTTTGGGGCCATTATGGGTCTGGTGGTTGGCATTGTGATTGTTAATCAGGTGTTGTATTCCGACGTTAACGATCATCTTCCAGAATATGCCACCCTCAAAGCCATGGGATATTCTGATCGGCAACTGCTGGGGGTGGTCTTTCAAGAAGCCATTATCCTGTCGCTGCTGGGGTTTTTACCCGGCTATGGTGTCTCATTAGGAATGTATGAACTGCTGGCATTTTTGACCAAAATTCCACTTGGGATGCGACTTGGAGTGACTTTGCAAGTGTTTACGGCAACCGTGGCCATGTGCATGATTTCAGCAGCAATTGCGATGCGAAAACTGCGCGCCGCTGATCCAGCAGATGTGTTTTAAGGAGGGCAAATTCAGCATCCAAACTTCAGAATTCAGTCTTGGTGAGGAGGTGATCGGTGATATTTTCTGTAAAACCTTTATTCAAGCGATTTTTTCAGGAACCGCCGTTGGGCTGGGCGCAGCTGAGTCATCAAAAAGTGCGCTTATTAGTTGCCCTATCGGGGATTGCCTTTGCCGATATTTTGATCTTCATGCAGTTGGGCTTCAAAAATCTGTTGTACGAGGGCGCTACTCTGGTTCATCGGAATCTACAAGGCGATATCGTTTTAATCAGTAACCGCACCGATCGCCTGGGGGATAGTCAAACCTTTTCCCGACGTTATCTGTATCAAGCCGCAGCCGTAGAAGGCTTTGAATCGACGAGTCCTCTCTATTATTCATGGGCCACCTGGGTGAACCCATGGGCTCAGGAAGTCACTGAGGTCGCAGTGATTGCCTTTGACCCGGTGCAGCCAGTAGGGACCATCTTCAACTTCGGAACCATTATGGGTTTCATCGTCGGCGTCGTGGTTGTGAACCAGGTTCTCTATTCCGATGTGAATGATCATCTGGCCGAGTATGCCACATTAAAAGTCTTTCTTCCCCACCTCCCCCATCTCCTGGCTCCTGACTCCTGACTCCTGACTCCTAATCTTAGGTATCCATCATGTCTCCCCAATCTCCCGTCGTCAACGTCCGCCACCTAAACCATGCCTTCGGCAAGGGCGAATTACGCAAGCCGGTTTTGTTTGATGTTGATTTAGATATTTGCGCGGGGGAAATTGTGCTGTTGACCGGTCCCTCTGGCAGCGGTAAAACCACGCTGCTGACGCTGATCGCCGGGCTGCGATCGGTGCAGGAGGGCAGTGTCAATGTTCTAGGACAAGAACTTTTTGGGGCCAACAAACAACAACTGGTGCAGGTTCGTAACCAGATTGGCTTTATTTTTCAGTCTCATAATTTGTTGGCCTGTTTAACTGCCCAGCAAAATGTGGGCATGTCACTGCGTCTCCACCCCGATCTGCCCCTTGAGACCCGGATTGCTCATTCCAGAGGGATTCTAGAGGCGGTTGGCATGGCCGATCGGGTCGATTACTATCCCGATAGTCTCTCAGGGGGGCAAAAACAGCGGGTAGCCATTGCCCGTGCCCTGGTCAGCGAGCCCAACATTGTCCTGGCCGATGAACCCACTGCCGCCCTGGATAGTAAATCTGGCCGCGATGTGGTCGAGATTATGCAGCGTCTTGCTAAACAACAAGGCTGCACGATTTTGCTGGTTACCCACGATACTCGCATTCTCGACATTGCCGATCGCATTGTCCATATGGAAGATGGGCGTCTAGCGAGGGATACGGCTCTGATTAACAATGCGGCATAATTGGCGTGCTCGGCCTTCATGCCTCTGAATTGGCCCTGTAAGCAAATTTGTCAGACTCCAGTCAGATACTACCTTCAGTCTCAATCACTAAAACCCGTGTCTCGCCCACAGGTTTAGCGACATGCTCTGTTCCCTCACCCGCATAGAAAATATCCCCAGCAACCATCGGCTGAACTTTTTCTTCACCCTGCTCACGATAATGCATATTCACAACCCCATCCAGGACAACAAAGACTTCTTGGCCATCATTGATATGCCATTGATAAGGTTGATCAGTCCAATGTAGTTTAGTTGTAATTCCATTCATACGCGCAATGGGTAAGGCATCCCACGCACGTAACCCCGTAAACTGCTTAGGCTGAATGAACTGCATCTGTCTGCTCCTCTAGACTAAATTGGACTCGATTTCTGATCTTAACCATCGGTAGCGCCCTCTCTTTGAGTCCTAACGCACAAATCTTATTGATTGTGCCTCAGTAAAACGTGGGATAGATTGCAATATCATTCCATATCCAAGGCTGAGTGGCTAATCCGGCTCGCTGAGCAGCCGTGTCTCTGGTTCGAGAGTGTTGCCATATCCAGTTGAAGTAAGTGATCACCAAGCGAGTGGTGACTTTGGTCTGCTCCCAAAGCTTGCCGAACTTGTTCTGTCGTCGTTGGCGTAGCCTGCCGTAGGCTTAGCCATCGCCCAGTTTGTTGTCAAATAATCCCATTGGTATGCTCTAGGCGCTGCATATTTTGCTTGCCGATGATATGCTCGACCTCGTCGGTGAAGACTCGCTCATACCCCTCCCAACCATCTGTATACCAAAGCTGACAGGCGGTTTTTCCTTCTGTGTTAGCCACCAATTCTGCTAGAAACCCATCCGTATGCTTGCCCACCCGAGCACTCAAAATCAAGCCACTCGCTTTGGCCAAACTCACCCCAATCCAGCAGTCGCCAAACGTCAAGTCTTCCGGGGCGCAGTGCTTTTGTTGCTTGCTCCGTCCTTACGCTGAGGGAACCTCAGCGCGGGCGGTGCGCTTTTTGAATGAATGACCACATCTCATCGGCTATGATTTGCTCACATTCGACATCCTGAACCTCCTGGTTATGAACCAGTTGGGCTTTTTGACTGGTAGCTCGAACGATACTCACAACAGTGCCATAGGCCCGTTTGCCGACCCAGCTGATGCCGCGCAGACTGCTGCCTTCGGCATGGGCCTGTAGAATCCTCTCTACCTGCTCAGGAGTGACTTGACGGCGATAGTAAAGCGTATCGATTGTTTCAGTAAAGGTGTGATCGCACTGAGCACATTTGAATTGTTGACTACCTTTACTGGTGCGACCATGCTTATGAGTTTTAGGATGTTCACAGAATGGGCAATCCATCGGGGTGACCTCACTCAACACCCTATTTGACGCATCCCACACTTCTTTGGTTCACAACCTAACTTTCTACACTGGCTTTGTCGATGATCAACAGTTTGTTCGATCGCACATCCCAGGCGATCTATTCAAGTGACCTATTCAGGTAATGTGGCCCTAAATAGCTTCCGATCCTCATGACAAATCTGTTGGATGATGTTGCGACCTGACATCGCCACCACCGGGACGCTGCCACCCGGCTCGACCCATTGCCCAATCCGATAAAAGTGCTGGAGTCCGGGTAATGTTTTTCGTAGACCGGTGATCAGCAACGGCATCGTCTTTTTAGTAAGCAGCCAACCACAGCTAGCCCCCTGCCAGTTGCCGGTATAGCGCTCATAGCTGAGGGGGGTTGCCACATCCACAAACTCAATGTCGGCTTTAATGCCGGGGTAAAATTGTTCTAACTGGTCAATCAAAATTTCAGATTCCTGGATCTCTTCTGCGGTGTAAAGGGTACGCCCATAAATGCGCTGCCAGTATGGGTAAGATGTAGACAACATCACAATCACCACAGACTTACCCGCTGGGGCAAGAGACGGATCGAAACAATAGTGCTTAACGCTAATCTCATAGCGCTTCTCTCCGGCAATAACAACTGGCTGATCTAGCAAGTGGGTGACCCAATGGGGCTGATGGGAGAAATCACGATTGACCCCTAAGGAGACTTGCAACTGAGAGTGCACTGGCAGGTGACCGTCATACATATGTTTGGTGCAGGGCGGGAGGTATTCCCCCCCTAACAAATTGAAGAGAGCGCTGTGGCCATCGCAGGCAGCGATCACGCGATTAGCAAAGTACGTTTCATTGCTATACAACTGGACACCTGTAGCCCGATCCTTTTTGCGATCAGCAGACCGTCCACCCTGCTCCACCAAAATGCGCTCTACTTGGGCGTTATAGTGAAGGGTGCCCCCGAGAGCGCGGTAGCGGTGCTCAATCACCTTAGTAAAGGCCAGGGAGCCTCCTATCGGAAACCCTGCGTTTTTGTTATGCATCGCAGCCAACAGCGACATTCCCACCATCACTGGAATGCTGGGCCAGGCAAACATTTGGGGAATCGCCCGACGCAAAAAAGGATCTTTGAACCGATGGGCAAAGTCTTGGGCTGAGAGCAGGCCCCATCGAGCCATCGGCACCAGAAACGGCAGTGCCTTTATGCCCAGGCGAGCCCAATCAACGGGCCCCATCAGGGCTTTGGGCTGCTGCTGTAGCAAGGATAGATCAAAGTCAGTAAAGACTCGAATGCCATTACAGAAAGCCTGAATCAGCCTTCTATCTCTCGGAGAAATCTCTGTCAGATGAGCTTCTAGTCGATCGGGGTCGCTGTAAACAATCAGGGTTTCACTCTGCGGCCCCATCAGGTGCATCAGCTCGTCATGGTGGACAAACGGTCGCCCTTGAACCGCGCCCAGCTCTTGCCACAGCTGGTAAAAGGGTTGTCCTGGCCCACAGCCAAACAAGTAGTGAATACAGCCGTCAAAGATGTATCCCTTGCGTTCCCAGGCTGTGCAGAGACCCCCTGGCTGGTTGTGCAATTCAAAGATCTCAGTGCGATAGCCGTTCATCTGGGCGTAGCAACCAGCCGCCAACCCGGCAATACCAGCGCCAATGATGATGATGTCAGTTACAGTCTCTGTCACAGGTACCGCCCCCGCTTGTGGGTACTCACACTTTCCCCATAATTGCTGCTTAACATTTAGATCAAGGCGTTTAGGAAAAGGGATTTAGGAGGATGACACTAGTCTATAGGAAAAGATAACAGACCTCACTTTAAGGCTCCCCACTTCGAGACTAAAGTGATGGTGGGTTCCCACCATCATCCACGGGAGCTGGCGGAAGATCACACTCCCCACTTCAAGACTAAAGTGCTTGTGAGTCCTCAGAAGCCCCTTCGGGAGCCCCTGATAGAATTAGGGCTGCTGCTGGGCTTGATGATTTTAGTGCTCCCGAGGCTACTGTTACCGCCCCAGCCATCCCGACTACGCCCGATGGTGGCAGAGTTTGGCCTGAGCGCCCTGCGACTCAGCGTTATATATAATATTCTTTCTCAGCGATATGCGGTTGTGACGTTGGCCCACTACGATCAGTTAACCCCAGGGATGCCACTATCCGTTGCAGAAAGTATTGTTGGCTTTGGTTCAGAGGTCAGAAGCCAGGCGTTGCCTGGGGGTGCGATCGCGCCAGCACTGACTGGTCAGTTCGCAATTACCTACGAGTGGGTTAACCCAGATGGATCCAGACTGATTGCAACCTTCCAGGATATGAAACTGACTGGCAAAGCTCAGGCCGGCCTTGAGTAAGTAGGTAGCCATAAATAATCGTACTGCCAAACTGCGCAGCCTCAGTAGTCACAATTCTACCTTCAACAACTTCAAACTGAACCTTGATCGATACAGTAAGCTCATCCCAACCAATGGGTCTGCTTCTGGCGTTACCATATCTACAACAACCCCGAAGAAGCCAGGCCAGCATTACTTTATGCCCCACTGGCCTCAGCCGGGGTTGCTGGGACGCGATCGCAACCGGGGCGATCGCTTTGAAAATATTGCCTTTTTGGACCATCACAATAGCCTGGCACCAAAGCTACAAACTCAACGATGGCGCGATCGGCTAGCCGAACTGGGGCTAACCTGGCAACCCATTATCCATGTAAACACCTGGAACGATTACACCTCCCTCGACAACCGCTGGCATGACTATCGCCAAATAGATGCGGTTGTCGCCATTCGCAGCTTTGATCAACGGCGCTATCCTAATAAACCTACGACCAAACTATACAATGCCTGGCTGGCAGGGGTTCTCGCTATTTTAGGCCCGGAGTCAGCCTACCGAGCAACGGGGCGCAGCGGCCTTGACTATCTTGAAGCTGCTTCATCCGAAGCCTTAGTTAAACATTTAAAGCAATTAAAAAAATCTACAAAGTTGCGAAAAGCTTTAGTGAACGAGGGCGTCTCTCAGGCTAAGTTGTATCAGTCGCAACATATTTGCCAAAAGTGGTGTGATTTCTTAGAAAAAGCCGCTGTTCCTGCTTACGGACAATGGTCCAGGCAACCTAACCTGAGATGCTGGCAGCTGACTCGGGCCTGGATACACAGCTATCGCCTTAAAGCTGAAAGACGGCTAACACAGCTCAGGAAATAGGGAACATCTGAATAGGGGACATCTATGCTTGTGACTGTCGCTGTGGTCTGAGATTGCACCGGCCTCATTGTAAATCTATAAAAATCAACCTGGTTTGATGAATGATGCCTTGAAAGACTTATACACCCATTTGTCATCTACAGTTTCTGTGCCGATGTATCTACCCCCTCGGCAGTACCCATGTACGACCGTAATGATTTTTCTATGAAGCTGTTTTATTACCAGCGCTGCGATCGCACGCCCAACTTTGGCGACGAACTCAATACCTGGCTATGGCCAAAACTGATGCCTGGCAGTTTTGATGATGATGAATCCACCCTGTTTGTAGGAACTGGTACCTTACTCAATAGTCTGCTGACAGAGCGCACAAAAGCAGCCCAGCGACTGATTATCTTTAGCACCGGGGCTGGCTATGAGCAACCCCTCCGGCAAATTCCCCAGCACTGGCAAATTGCCTGTGTGCGCGGGCCTCTCTCAGCTGCGGTACTGGCGCTACCGGCCAAGACCGCCATTACCGACGGTGGCATTTTGGTCAACCGATGCTTTAAACCGTCTGGCGAAAAAACGGCCACCTATGGGTTTATGCCCCATATTCACCACGCCACCTATGCTGCCACCGACTGGAAGCGGATTTGCGAACCCCTCGGAATTCGTTACATCGACCCCCGCGGGCCTGTTGAGCAGGCCTTAGAAGCCGTTAGTCAGGTCAATGTCTTACTCGCCGAAGCCATGCACGGTGCCATTGTGGCCGATTCCTTAAGGGTGCACTGGATACCAATTGTCACCAGTCCACGGATTCTACGATTTAAGTGGCAAGACTGGTGCGCTTCGATGGAGTTACCCTATTGCCCCCAGGTACTGCCGCCGCTGGCGAGCTATCCACGTTATGGTCGCGGGGTGCGCTCAGGGGTGCGCTCAGCCGCCCACTGGCGAGACTGTCTACAACAGTCGCCCCTGCTGTCGAGTAGCCATCAGGCAAAAATCTCACAGCGGCTCACTAAAATCATGACCCAAGGCAAGGCCTATCTGAGCGAAGAAACCGTCCTAGGGCAGCGGTTAGAACAATTAGAGTATGCTTTATTGCGACTTTCTTCAAGATTCTAAGCACTCAACTTTAGATAATTAGACAACGTGTTTGGACTTCCATCGTGAGATCCAGACATTGCTGGGAACACTTAAAAGGCTTGATGCATTGAGCCAGCAACCTCTGCTGCTTGCGATCGCATCAATCTAATCTTTAAGCCCGGCGGTTAAGCGTTTGTCTACTATGAAAAATCCTATTTGGTACACTTCAGCAACCCTGCTGGTTGTCCTCATGTTTGCAGGTCCCTCGGTTAGAGCTGATGAGACCCCAATTGAGGGGGGCCAGGGCGAAGTGATTGAGGGGGAGGCAGTTCAAGATGAGACCGCTATTTCACAGGAACCCACCGCGGCTGATTTAGGCACCGACCTCGTGATTCGTCCTCGCTTTGGCCTTGATTTTGACACCGCTGGCAGCGGAGCCGAGTCCTTTGGTCAGTTTGAGAGCTTCATTCCCCTCTGGCAAAACGCGGGTCGCGAACTGCTCTTTTTCCAAGGTCAGCTCTTATTAGATACTGACGAAAACCTGGGAACTAACCTACAGCTGGGCTACCGCCACTATGTGCCCAGCTCAGACCGGATCTTTGGCGGCTATGTCGCCTTTGACAAACGCGGTACCGACAATGCCAGCTTTGATCAACTCGGCATTGGCGTTGAGACCCTGGGCGAAAACTGGGATTTGCGCCTGAATGGCTTTTTACCCATCGGCGACCAGCGTGAGCTGGTGGACAGCAACCTGGTGGATGCCGGGACGCAAATCACTAACCTGCAATTTATCGGCAACCAGCTTGTTGGTGACGCTCAGCAACAGCAGGCAGAGATCAACCGGTTTGAGTCAGCCCTGGGTGGGTTTGACCTGGAGTTGGGCACCAAACTGCTCGACATTGGCGAGAGCGGTGCGCTGCGAGGCTTTGCTGGGCTGTATTACTACGACGGCGAGGGCGTAGATGGGTCGCTGGGTTGGCGGTTGCGGCTACAGGCCGAGCCCACCGAGTATTTACGGACGGGGCTGTCGGTCCAGGATGACGACATTTTTGGCACCACCGTTCGCTTTAACATTGGGGCAGCGTTTCCGGGTTACCGGGCAACCAGTGCAGGCGCAGATAACGATACCGTCGTGGCTCGTCTAGGTGAGTCCATTGACCGCACCGGTCACATTGTGATCGATGAGCAGACCGAAGTCGGTGAAGTGGTCGCCGCCGAAGCCGATGTGCAGACAGGGCCCGTCACCAACCCGGCCACTGGGGAGCCCTGGTTCTTTAACCATGTAACCCCTGACGGTGCTGCTGGAGATGGCACCTTTGAAACCCCCTACAATACCGTCGCTGATGCAACCGACACCATCCCCACCGACGGCAACGGCATCATTTACATCGCTGACAGCAACGGGGCTGTCATTGCAGAAGACCTGACGATTCCAGGTGGGGTGCAGCTACTCTCAACCGGGCCAGAGCAGTTTATTGCTGGCTTTGACGAGTCTATAGAGATACAGCTGCCCTTCTCGGGAAGCGGTGATTTTCCCATCATTGATGGCACCGTCACGATGGGCAGCAGCCCCAATGGTCCCACGGTGTTAGGGGGCTTTGATATCCAAAATGACGCAGGGCCTGGCGTCATTGCTGATAGTTTGCTGGGTGATATTGTCATTAGTGACAACATCGTAACGACCGCAGGCGAAGAAGCGAGTGCGGGCATTGATATTGATGTGGATGACTCAACCACTGCGGGTGGCATCACCATTCTCAACAATGTCGTTAACGCCGCAGACGACGACAGCATCGAAATCGACATCAATGACACCACACTGACTGGCGATATTGTTATTAGTGGTAACACCCTTAACAGTACAGAGGAGAGTGAATATAGTGACGATAGCATTGATATCGATACCTATTACGCGACGATAATCGGCGATATCTCCATCAGCGGCAACACCCTAACCGCTGATGAGGGAGGGGTCGATCTTGATTTCAACTACTCAACGACAACAGGTGATGTCGAAATCTCGGGTAATACCATTGATGCTGGAGATACAGGTGTCGATGTCTACGCTTATGAATCTACCCTGACTGGTGACATCACAGTCACTGACAATGAAATTGCAAATTCAGGTATTTCTGCCTCATTTGAAGACAGTGACCTCACGGGTGATATCACCATCAGTGAAAACGTTATCGAAAACGGTTATAGCTATGGTATTGGCCTCAACAATTTCCGAACAACCCTTGACGGAGATGTTGTGATCAGTGGCAATGTCATAGATGCCGAAGGGTTTGGCATCATTGCTAGCAACTATAGTTACAGCGATATCAATGGCGAACTGCTCATCAGCGATAATGTAATTGGAACTGAAGCTGCTGAAACCTCTCCCTATGGGGGTATCACGCTCTTCAATGTAGAAAGCACCATTGACAATGGTGTCACCATTAGTGGTAACACCGTTCAGGCTCAGGCCTTTGGGATTGGGATTATTAATGACACAGGCCGCGGAGAAGTCACCAGCGAGATTGCTGGAGGCATCACTATAACGGGGAACTCAGATATCCAGGTTGATAGCAGCAGCAATTATAGCTATGGTCCGTTTGGGCAAGGGGCCACTGGGGTTGCAGTATTCAACAACGACAGTCTTATCAGCGGCGGGGTCAACATTAGCGAGAATGGTCCTATTCAAGTCCTGGCTGATGATGAGATAGCAGCAGTGGGCATTGTTGTTTTCAATGCCGATGGTCAAATTGAAGGCGGTGTTGCCATCAACAACAATGAGTCTGTCGATGTGGCAGGGGCGAATACAGATATTAATCCCACCGATCCGTCCGACTTTGGGACCGCTGCGATCGCAGTCGTTAATTACTCCTATGAAGGAGGTGGCAGCAGTATCGATGAGGTCACCATTAGCGGCAATACCAATATCGAATCTAGTGAATATGGCATTGTTGTCGGCAATGCTCCTCAGCTGACCGCGCTGGTTCCAGATGCTGTCGTGGGGGATATTACCATTGCCAACAACGGCATTGTCTCAGTGGATGACGGGGTGTTGGTTGCCAATCTAGATGAGATTGATGGCTCAGTGATTATTTCAGGCAATACGATAGTATCAGACGAGGACGATGGCATTGACCTGAGTAATGGGATTGTCATCCCTGACATCCCTCCGATTGTTCTCCCTGGGACGATTACCGGCGACGTGTTTTTCACTGACAACACCATTACGGCTGACGGTGATGACATTAAATGTACTAATATCGGTACGATTGCAGGCAATGAGCCATTGGAATGTCAGAACGACTAAAGGTATCAGCATCGGCGAATTTTCAAGCGCTGCTGGCCCAGCAGCGCATTAGCCTACTGGTATCAACCTACCAGGCGGGCAAGCTGATGATTTTGCGGGCCGATCAGGGCAAGCTCAATGTCCACTTTCGCAGTTTCAAAAAAGCCATGGGCCTCGCTGCCAATCGCACCCGACTGGCGGTGGGGACAGCCTTTCATATCCATGAGCTGTACAACATGCCAGCGGTGACCCCCAAGCTTGACCCGCCCAATCGGCACGATGCTTGCTACATCCCCCGTAACAGCCATGTGACGGGGGATATTGACATCCATGAGATGGGTTGGGCCGATGACGAACTGTGGTTTGTGAATACGCGCTTTTCTTGCCTGTGTACGCTGGATATGGCCTATAGCTTTATCCCCCGCTGGCGACCGCCCTTTGTCAGTGCCTACGCGCCAGAAGATCGCTGTCATTTGAATGGCCTGGCGATTGTGGATGAGCAACCCAAATATGTGAGTGCTCTCGGCAAGAGTGATCAGCCTCAGGGCTGGCGAGAGAACAAAGCAAAAGGTGGCCTGGTGATGGAGATTAACCGCAATGACATCATCACCCAGGGCCTCTCGATGCCCCATTCGCCGCGCTGGTATCAAGATCGGCTGTGGATTTTGGAGTCGGGCCAGGGCAGTCTGGCAACGGTGGATTTGGCGAATGGACGGCTCGAAACCGTGGCGCAGTGCCCTGGGTTTACCCGAGGCATTGACTTTGCTGGACCGCTGGCGTTTATTGGCCTGTCCCAGGTGCGAGAAAGCGCTGTTTTTAGCGGGTTGCCCCTGACCGAGCGGCTTGACGAGCGCACCTGTGGGGTTTGGGTGGTGAATATTGAGACCGGGCAGACCCTGGCCCAGATGCGGTTTGAATCGGGGGTCGAAGAGATTTTTGCAGTGCAAGTGTTGCCAGGGATTGGCTTCCCTGAGATTATGCCCGAGGAGGACGCGCTGGTGGGTAAGTCCTACGCGCTGCCCCCTGAGGCGCTGGCTGAAGTTGAGGTGCGATCCTGATCATGACTGACTCTATGCTTTCAAAGGCTGCCACGGATAATCTGCCAAATATTGCGGGCACACCGCTGTCTATACAGAAGCTGGGCACGATGCCATCCCCGGGTGACTCGCTACGGGCCATGGGGGTTTACTACCTGACCTACCTGAGTGCGGTTGCCGGGGGCAGTCGCATTGCCGCCAAGCTATTTGTGCCAGAGGGGGTGGC
>JBCBQD010000082.1:0-20514 GCA_039820425.1 Cyanobacteria bacterium J06635_1 | reverse complement strand
AGTGGGAAAGGGTAATGGGTAGTGGGTAAGCCGGTAACAGTACGGTATCACCAACAATTACCAATTACCTATCACCTTCTACAGGAATTCTATTACACAACCAACCGACGCCCATTTACTTGAGCGGATGGTGCTCAGCCAACAGTCTCTCTACACGCGCCTCATCCACCTTGGCAATAATCTTTCGAGATTCGTGTTGGTCACGGGTTGTTTTTGAGATACTAATCGTTGAGCTGACTGTAAACAAAACACTGACCGCCATATAACCCCTGGACCAGGCATTCATCGGCATGTAAATCAACCCCATCGTGGTGGCAAACAAAGACACCACAAACGAGATCCAACATTGCAGAATCCAGCCAGAGCTATGGAGAGAATTATTACTGATATCTTTCATGGGAACTGCCTCGTCAATTTAGGGACATCGGATTAGGTGCATTCTGACAAACCCCTCTCCGAAGCATCAATGCATTCAAGGCAACCGCACGAAGTGTATCGGTGAGCAGCGGGTTGACTCAAAGTCCTTAGAAGTTAACCGAAGCAGATCGAAGTTTTTAAGACCAAAACATCAGGAACCCCAAGGCCAACTGATGAAGTCACACATAGCTAGCTGACGTTACTCACGAAATCTGCGATATAGAAGAGGAGTCGCTGAGACGTTCTAGCAGTCCTCAGAAGCCAGTAGGCAGAAGTGCCTCCCCTTTCCCCCTTCCCCTTTCCCCTTTGCCCCTTCCTCTTATACCCCACTACCCACTACCCATTACCCTCCACTGTGCGCTTAGATCCTTCCCAACTCGATGACTGTTTTCCGGTAGAGCGTCAAAAGTATTATGCCGATCTGCTGCGCGGGCGAGTGGGGCTCACCCGTCGCCGGGCAGAGTGCTTTACGAAATTGTGGGCCTATCTCTGCCTTAAACAGCAGCCGATGAAAACGTGCGAAATACTGATGCCCATTGATGACTGGGTGAGCTGCACCTGTCGCGAGGCGATGGCGCTGTTTTATACCGATACCGATCGGGGCAGTGAGCGGTCGGCGGGGCTGATGCTTGATAAACTGGCCGCCCTGGGGTTGATTAAAAAAATGTTTGATGGCAATACGCTTGCGATCGCAATCCCCCCCATTCCCGAACTGCTAGAGACAGAACACCCCACCGCCCAACGGGCTGACTTATTTACCGACGCCTTTGACCCCCGCTGCGACGCTATCCCCGTCGCGAACCTACTGGCCCAAAACTATAACTGGATGAACCGCAACAGCGAGGCAGTGCCCTATCGCATCGCCCAACTATTAAGGGACTGGGCCAGCCAATATGCCGTGGGCATGAGAGTTTTGCGCCAACCTGACACCCAAAATCCAACGGGATTTTATTTGCTCTACCCCACCCAGCGCAGCTCAGAAGTCCACTTTTTTGGGCCACCCAGCAAAGGGCTCCACCTCAGCGCCCTGGAGGCCACCGACGATCGATTTGAGATGGCACTGCCAGGAGATACCGACTGCCGCGCCGTCTTTGCCCGCAGTTGGATCATCGACGCCCCCTACTGGAAAACCCACCAGCGCGTTTTACTCCAAGATGCGCAGCAAATCTTAACCCAAATGCAGCAAGACTTTCCAAATCTGTGCGATATCTACACGCTAACCATTCACCCAATTTACGAAGACCTGATCCAGGGTTTGGGCTTTCAAAAGCTAGGCAGCGATCGACAATCATCAATGTATTGGGCCTATTTGCCCCTCGATCGGTTTTTAGCCACAAAGCTGCAATAAAAAGCCCGATGCCTACCAGGGCATCGAGCTCTTAATCACAAGTTGGAGAGTCTCAAAAAAACAATTTTTTCAAATCAGACAGGCTTACTTAACCATAGACTGACTGGCGTAAGCGTCATACCCGTAGGCAGGTACCCGCTCATTGAAGTCTGTGTCGCGACCGGTGAAAGACTTAGCCAGTTGCTCAAACTCGTCAGAACTCCAGTTGCGATCGTGGATGGGCTTGGTTTGCTCACCGCGGAAGTAAGCCTGGGTGCCGATGATGGAAGCCGCCAGCCAACCGACAATAATCAGCGCTAATACGATAGCCATAGAAGTAAACTCCTTGAAGTTAATACAATCGAAAGTTAGCTCGATCTCAGGAGTAAGCTAACCGTCTATGTAACTAAATGTAACGCATAATATTAAGAAGTGTCAACTTAGGTTGACAAGCCTTTCATGATTGGGCTGTAAGCTATAAGCGGTCTTCACAGGAGGCGTTGTTTGGCAAATTTGCCCCCTCTTTAAAAAATCAACTCTCAAAAATCAGCCTCCAAAATTCCCTGGCTCATCTTCTGTAAACACTGGCCTGTTCCCTCATCGGCAGGAAACAGTGATTCTATCCTCAGCTCTTGCAGTGTGATGTCGTGGGGCGTTCCCAGGGTGGCAATGGTTGAGAAAAAGCTCAGTCGCTGATCGTCTTTTTTGAAATTAACCGTGAGCAGGGGCATTTGCCATCCCTGGTAGGGGCCAGCTTCCCACAGCCGGGCTACGTCTGGGTAGCTCATTAGCTCGTCAAACAATTCAACCGATGCGGGGCTTTGGCCGACTTCCAAGGTTTCTCGATGAACTCGGCGAATCAGCTGGCTGGCAACGGTTTCCCAGTTCAAGATGGTGGGTTTAAGGGCAGCCGGATGCAAGGTTGCTTTCATCAGGTTAAATTTGCCGTCTGCGTTCATGCATGCCTGCAACCCGCCTGCATCCATCAGCAGGGTCATGACTCGCCGGGCAGCCTGGTTGCTATCGATTTGATTCCAGTAGCGATCCATCACGATGGCAGGAAAAGGCTCCTGCTGGGCCAGCATAAAATCAAGGGCTTTGCGAATGGGAGCTAGCTCCGGGGCGGACAGATCACTCTCGGTAAAAACCGGAGCAAACCCGGCAGCCGTCAGCAGCTTATTTTGTTCGCGAAAGGGAATATCTAACACGGTGGCTAACTGTAACACCATCTCACGACTGGGTTTAGCCCGACCCGATTCTAAAAAGCTGATGTGACGTTGGGAAACATCACTGTTTAGAGACAGGGTCAGCTGACTCAGATTGCGCTGCTTGCGCCAGTATTTGAGCAGTTCGCTAAAAGTATCAGACAGCAACGTTGTCATGGGAAATAGGTGGGACTATCTTGGCAGTATTATTAAACTTGATTACCTCTAAGGTAATTGTTTCTATTATGTAGGGTGGTCATAATCGAGGCGACCGATTTGAGTGACTGACCCATGACAACGACTATCACGACTCGACGTTCAACCCACAAAAATATGTATTTAGCTCTGGCCATCTTTGGCAGTATCGTTCCCTGGTATTTTTTGATTCAGTTTTTGAAGCAGGGAAATGTGGCTGTGGGGAGCTTTTTTGCCGAGGCGTTTGCTAACCCGGTGGCAAGTGCCTTGGCCGCCGATTTGCTGATCTCTTGCGGGGTATTCTTCTGTTTTAGTTTCATTGAGTTAAAAAGATTAGGACTATCTCGCCGTTGGCTAGCCCTTTACATAGGTTTGACCTTCGGGATTGGGCTATCTTGTTCGCTACCGATATTTCTTTATCTGAGGGAAACACAACAGAGCTAAGGATTCGATCTCACCTTGCGTAACGACTGGGTTCAAACGTGTTGATCTCCTTTGACGCATTCGATGCTCAAATGGCACTACCCCGACTCAAAAAATGGCCTCTTGCCCTGGTGCTGCTAAGTTTCTCAGCACTAGGGTTTTGGCGCTATCTATCAACTCGTCCGCCTAACTACCAACGGCTGGAGGCGCTGCTGTCTGAGCGACAGTGGGAGGCTGCGGATCAAGAAACTGAGAAGCTGATTTTAGAAATTGGGTGGTATCGCGATCGCACCTTTTTTGGCGGCAGTTACGATGGGCTGATTGAGTTTCCCTGTCAGGATTTAGCCACCATCGACAATCTATGGCGCACCCACAGCCAGGGAAAATTTGGTCTGAGCGTCCAACAGCAGTTTTGGGCTAGCCTCGACCCCGAGGACTTCGAAAACGAATTTGATCTATATGATGCCCTCCTAGACAAGTTCGGCTGGTCACAAACCATCACCTATTCGCTGGAGGCCCCGACCGGGCATCTCCCGTCGCAAAGCTGGATGTACGAATCTAGCCCTGGTAAAGGCGAAGCCTGGATTGAAAGCGGCCTAGTTTTATACCAACGCATGGCAGAGTGTGGCCTTGGAGATACCTGATCTCGACTATCGACAGCCCCAGATGACAGGCCACTCAGAGATAGAATAGTAAGTCGACTGTCGTTATGCCCTTCTATCTCTATGCAGACCGCTGCGACCCAGCCTCAATCACCCCAGACACCACTTCATCCAATCTTTGATAGTGGACCGTATCGCAAGCTAGAAACCTGGCTAGGGGAGCAGTCTAAGGTGGGCAATACTCCCCTTTTTTCGGTAGAGCAGTTTCCTTGGGCCACCGAGCTTGAGGCCCATTGGCAGGTGATTCGGGATGAGTTAGATCAGGTGCTGCAACAGGTAGACGCGCTGCCGAGTTTTCAAGACATCATGCCGCGTCAGCAGCGGATTAGCCCAGACAATAAATGGAAAACCTACTTTTTTTGTGCGTTTGGCTTTGTGGCAACGGCGAACTGCCAACAGTGTCCGCAAACCTGGGCATTGCTTCAGCAAGTACCTGGGTTACAGGCGGCATTTTTCTCAATTTTGGCACCGGGTAAACATATTCCCGAACATCGGGGTAAGCACAAGGGGCTGATTCGCTATCATTTGGGGCTGCGGGTGCCAGAGCCAGCGGACGGGTGTCGCATTCGGGTGGGGGATGAGATTCGCCACTGGGTCGAGGGGGAAAGTCTCATCTTTGACGATACGTTTTACCACGAAGCCTGGAATGAAACCGACAATTATCGGGTGGTGTTGTTTCTAGATATTGCCCGTCCCTTCAAATGGCCTCTAAACTGGGTAAACGGGTCGGTTAGCCAGTTGTTGCGGTTCTCGCCGTTGGTGAAACAGGCCAAAGAGAATCATCAACAATGGGAAACGCGAGTGCAGAAATCGCAGAGGTAAGTAGGTGAAATATCCACACATGGAGGCCACCTCCACAAGCTGGATCGCTGAGTTGACCGTAGTCGGTCAGGATTAGGGAAAGCAAGGTATGCTGTCGATAGGTAGCTGGTGCGCTAGAGCCCACTTGAGGATAATATTGTTCAGTTTGCTTTGCCATGGTCACTGCTCAACCCTTAACCCCAAAACCCCGGTCCCTGACGATTACATGGGATAAACTACCGGACGATTTTAAGCTACCCGATGATCCTGTGGACAACGTGACTCAACCGGCCCTGGCAGCGGCCCTTACCGACAGTTTGAATCAAGCCGGGCTGATAGCCGATAGCGCGTTTACTATGACCAACTACGGGGTTTGTGCAACGGTCAATGATCAAATCGTGGTAAAAGCCCCTGATTGGGCTTATGTAGCTAAGACAGCAGTCCCCAGAGCAGAGATTGAACGCAGCTATACACCCCATTTGCAGGGGAATATTCCAACCATCGTAATGGAATTTCTCTCTGAAACAGCGGGCGATGAGTATTCCAGCAAACCGACCTATCCGCCCGGCAAATGGTATTACTACGAGGCTGTATTACAGGTACCCTACTACGCTATCTTTGAGCCCACTTCAGGGGATTTGGAGCTGTATCAGCTTCAGGAGGATGGTCACTACGGTATTCAAATCATGGCAGACAATGGGTTGTACTGGGTCGAGCCGATGCAGCTTTTCTTAGGGATCTGGCAGGGTGAGCGCGAAAACCGGACAGGCTACTGGCTGCGGTGGTGGGATGCCCAGAACAATCTATTGCTCTGGGGGATAGAACGGGCAAAGCAAGAAGCGCAGCGGGCGGAACAGGAAGCGCAGCGGGCAGAGCAGGAAGCACAGCGGGCAGAACGGTTACGGGCGCAGCTGCGCGCAGCGGGCATTGAACCAGAGGAGTAGGCTGAAGTTCTGGCTAGTGAGCTTTAGGAAGTACACGCAATCCAGCCAAGGGCCTCGACGGTGAAGAATCTTTTATCTACACACGTAGAAGGCAGAATAGAAACAGTTGTTTTCAGCAAAGCATGCTGTCAGATAATGAGGATGGCATCTCAAAATATTTTGGGCGAGGTGTTGCTGTCTCAGGCGATACCGTAGCTGTTTTAGAGAATGGGCGTGGGGTTCATGTATATTTTGCCTTGCCTCAGGCATGACTCTTGCTTTCTTTGGTCTGAACTACTCAGGTTTCTGCTTCGCAGAGTTTAGGTATTTGAGCAACAGGGAGAGGATAAAACTAGTTTTCGAATATCAGAACTCTAGAGATGTCCACAAACCTGGGCATTGCTGCAGTAAGGGTAGAGGGTGATGGAGATAGGGAAAAAAGACGCGGGGAGATGGAGAGATAGGAGATTGGGGCGATAGGTAAGGTGTGGCTGTGGGGTTGTTCTTGTGAACTGATTTAGCTGGTTCCTAGAAAGCGTCCTGCTACATAAAATAGAGCCTGGGGCAGGGGCATCCAAATGGGCATTAATAGCAGCAGGGTCAGATAAATTTTTTGGCGATTAGGCTGTTTGCACTGGGCCAGTCCCATGATAAACAGAATCCCACCAAACCCCAATACGGGAATCACAGTATAGGTGGTCACAATAAACAACAGCAAAACCCACTCTCGGTTGTCATAAAGGTATTTGATGCCAGGAGCCAAAAATGCTAACGCTACGAGCCCTTCGATGAGAATGGTCCAATAGGATAACACCACGCTTATGGTTGAGAGCAGGGGGGTGGTTTCCAGGGTGGCGGGGGTGACTATTCCCAAACTTTCAAACAGGTCACGGTTGGCGGCCAGGGCGTCTAGGCTTACCCCGCCCAGCAGTGCGGCTCCCATTTCTAAGCGGGCATCGAGCAAAAAGGTGAGATGTAAAAACGAACCGTCGAGATATTCCCCCGAGATTAGCTTCCAGGCAGTTGCGAATAAAAAACACAACCCGATCAACAGACGGGCATTCCAGGCAAAGACATGTTTGGGGGCTTTAGACCACACTGCGATCGCACACACCCCTACCCAATAAGCAATCATATAGTCATGATTGACCAGGGCCGACCAGGCCCAAATCGTATGCCCCCCCAACAGGACCGCCAGCCCTAACCAGGCCCACCGAGACCTGAGCCACTCGCGAGATAACAACATCGCGACGGCCAGGCACCTGGCTGGCAGCGTCGTCCACATAAACTCATCGATCCCGTGGAGCAATACCAGGATGAGCGTCAACCCCAGCAAAAGCTGTGTCCGAGGCAGACTCAGCAAACGAGTGATCATCGGGTTCGCCCGGACCCAATGCCAAAAGGCCCCGATGCCTGAGTGCCTAATCACGGGCTCACCTCCAGCCGTTGGGTCACGGGCTCGTACCAGGTCTGATTTGTCCCCCGCTGATGGTGTACCCGCCAAACCTGGATTTGAACCTGCTGTAAACAGGTCGGTAGCTCTGCCTCAGCGGGCTGCACCGCATAATAAACATCGACATCTGGCTCACTCTGCTGCAACCGTGCCCCCAAAATTTGGTGGGCCGTGCGCTGCAACAGCGATTCTTCTGGCACGGTTCTCAAGTGGGTCAGGTCTGCCTCACTGAGCAAATTAGCCGGTGTCGTTAACTCAACCACTAAAACATTATCTTGACAATCGACCGCGTTGATATCTAGAACCCGTCGCTCGTCCCGGTCAACCGAGGCAAACATGCCAAATCCGCCCCCGTGCCAGGGGCTCAGGCCCACTGTCTGGGTCAGAAAAATTTGCCTCAATGCCACTGTGCAGAGCAAAAGCGGCACTGTCCACCGCTGTAAAAACTGAGTCAACCTGTTCATCTACAAGGATTTTATCTACAAGGATGTTAGGGATGGTCTAGGGCAATACTTTGACTATTAGACCATCAACATTAGCGCCACCATAATCTAACGTTTAATTTCACTGAGAGCCCCAATCAACAAGCCCATCACCGCTGCGACCCCGGCCCCTGTATAAAACACCCCGACCCCCATCGATTCCCAAATTGGGCCAAAAACTAGCGGAGACATAAATTGCCCCAACGAGGCACAGCCGGTGCCAATCGCCAGCACCCCTGGGCGCACCGCATCTGGCGACCAGTCAGCCAGTGAACTGTAAAAGTTAGGCATGACAATGCCGAACCCCAGGCCAAAGAGTAAGGCGGCCAGTAAGATGGTTGCCGGGGTGATCAGGACAGGAATCGTTGCCAGGGAAAAGGCCATCAACAAAAAGCCCAGTGCGATCGCACGGTTGGCCCCCAACAGTTTGGCCAATCGACTGGCTCCCATTGCCGAAATCACCGCAGCCCCCACCGCCCGAGAGGCTAGCACCACGCCATTCAAAAAAGTACTGGCACCGATCTCAGCTTTAAGATAAATCGGCACATAGACCACAACAATATAAAAAATCGCCGACACCATCGCCAGGGCCAGGCACAGGAGCATCACATTGGGCCGCCGTAGGGTTTGACGAATGCCTTTGGTCTGGCTCAAATCGACCGCATTGGCTCGTCTTAATCGCTGGCGAGGCAACCCCAAAGTCGCCAGAGCCACCGGCAACCCCAGCCCATATAACGCAAATGCCCAGCGCCAGCCCAGTAGCCCCAGCGCTCCCCCGATCAGCGGAAAAACCATCGTCGCCGTAGACAGAATGCTAGCAGCGTAGCCCATGATCCGAGACCGGGCATCGCCATCGTATAAATTGCTAATCAGCCCTAGGCTGCCGGCGGCAATGCCTCCACTGGCGACCCCCACCAACGCCCGCGATAGCAACATTGTCCCTGGCCCCTGGCTAAAGGCCCCCATCACCCCAAACAGGGCGTAGGCGACCAGCGCCAGCAATAGCACCGAGCGACCCCCCAGGCGATTGGCCAGGAGGCCCAAAATTGGGCTGGCCAGCGCCGTCGTGAGGGTATGCATACTGACCAGCAGTCCCGCCCACTGAGCGGTGACCTGAAACTGCTCGATGACCTCTGGAAAGACCGGAGCCACGATGGTACCCGCTGCGCTCGACAGCGCCCCAGCGAATATCAACACGACCAGAATGATTAAATATTGACGAGAGGGAACTAAGCGCGAAGATGATTTAGAGGACGTAGAATTCACAAGGGTCATACACAGGGGACAAACTTTGAGATAGCTCGTTCGAGTAGTCTAGCCTTGGCCATATCACCGAAGATTGCAACTCTGGCCACATCCTGGGCTGCCACATCTGGGGCAGGTATGGTTTTGACGACTGCGGGTGGTTAACAGCTCTATAAGGGTTTAGTTTCGTGCGATCGCAGATCAGACCGGGCTTTGGCTTTCGCATACGAGCAAAGCATTCGCTTTGAAACAGCATCTAATCAAACTAGACCTCGTCTGTAATGCGATACCTTGAGATATCAACGTTATCGCCCAGATTATCCGGCAAAGTAAATAAATGTTAATATCCTATCAGTGTTTAGATGTCGCCTAAAAAACGTTCAGCAAAATCTCATCCTGCTTACATACAGTGAGTTTTCGATGAGTATTGCTGCGGAAGTTAACGCTATTTATGGAATCAGCCCCTGTTTTGCAAGGTCAGCCCATCGAAAGACGGGTTCGAGAAGTCGGTATAAACCCCAACTACTGGTATCCAGCCCTGTGGGGTCATCAGCTCAAACCGGGTCAAATCATCCCCGTGACCGTTTGGCAGACGACCGTTGCCCTCTATCGAGACCACGCTGGCCAACCCCACGCCCTAGAAAATGCATGTCCCCACAAGGGTGTTGAGCTGCACAAGGGCGAAGTGCACGGCAAAAACTTAGTTTGTCCATACCACGGCTGGGCATTTAACGGCGAGGGGCACTGCGTCAGCATTCCTTACTTTCCGCCTGAGCAAAAGCTACCCTGTGCCCAGGCCCACAGTTACGCCGTCCAAGAAAAATACGGACTGATTTGGATTTTTCCAGGATCGGCAAATTTAGCCCATCAAACTCCCTTGCCAGACGTTGCAGAGTACGGCGATCCGAACTGGTTTATGGTGAGGATTCCAGGACGATTCCAAGCTCATTTTTCGATTTGCAACGAAAACGCCATGGATGTCTTTCACGGCTTTTTGCACAAGCAGCTCCAGGGCTGGTTTGACCCCATTCTGCTGAACCTGAAGCAGACAAACTCTTCTGTCCAGGCAGATTATCAGGTGTCTTATCGGGGCGCTTTGACCAAATTGCTAGGGCTTGCCAAAAAGAGCGACCAAAACGGCGGCGTCAGCACCCGTACAGTCTCGATCAATTACCAATATCCCCATTATCACAGCACCCTCGAAGGCGTTTCTTCACTGTACCTGATGCGTCAGCCCGTCGGCCCAGCGCTCACCCAGTCTTTCTCAATGCTGTTTTTAAAACTGCCACTCCCTTCATGGCTACTGCAGGGTTACATTGGTAACCTGCTTGAAAAGCTCGTGCTCCATCAGGTGTTTTTTAAGTTCCTCCACCAGGACGTAGACATGATGGAGAGCGAGCAGCGCAATTACCTCGCTAACCCTGATCGGGATTATGTTGAGGTAAATCCGGCGATTATTGCCCTACAGCGGGTCACCGTCCGGCAGTATGAAACGTTTGTGCAACAGTCAGAGCCAGTCTTGCACTCGCAGACTCAAGGGCGTCGCACTTTATCTGAGATCGGTTTAAACCCTAGGTGAAAGGAGTGAATTGTGGAAGTCGTTAATGACTACATGCACCATCTGCATGGCAGTGGTCTGTACCCAGACAAGTTTATCTGCCATCAAAAGCACGGTAATCGGGTCGAAATTGAGGAAGCCGCGACGGGTCGTCGGCATCAGGTTTTGACCTTTTGCACTAACGATGTGCTTGGCATGGCCCAGGCAGAGCCGGTTAAGCAAGCGGCCATTAATGCCATCATGCAATACGGCACCTCCAACAGCTCCTGCTCTGTCTTAAGCGGTCGCATTGACCTACATCGCCAGCTAGAGCAAGAGATTTCTGAATTTAAGCATTTGCCCCACACCCATCTTTTCTTGAATGCTTGGATGGCGCTCCAGGCACTGATGGATGGGTTTTGCCATCTGGCTGTGCCGGTCCCCGGCTTTCGCCACACCCGTGAGACGCTGATCTTTACAGATGTTCTCAACCACGGCTGCATTATCTCGGCGGTTTCCAATGCCAGTAATCGGTCGGGTAAGCTGTTTGGCCACAGCCCCAAAGTGCGAGTTAAAGCCTATCGTCACTGCGATATGGACGATCTAGCCCGCAAACTCAAGCGATATGCCCGCCCTGACGATCGGATTATGGTGATTTCCGATGCCGTCTTTTCGATGGATGGCGACGTGGTGCCCCTGCCCCAGATGCTCGACATTATGGAAGATTATCCGGGCAGCGTCGTGGTGATGGATGAAGCCCACGCCAGCGGAGCCATTGGCCCCAAAGGCGAAGGCATTTACGACCACTTTGGCATCACCCCCCAGTCGGTGCTGGATCGAGGCATCGTGCCGCTAATCATGACGACCTTCTCTAAGTTTGCAGGCTCAGCTGGAGCCGCCATCAGCGCCTTCAACTGGGAGCTGATCGATTTGCTGGATGTTTCACCCACTTCGATCGGGACGATTTCGCTACCGCCCCCGGTGACAGCGGCTGCCCTGGAGAGCATCCGCCAGGTACGCAAACACCCCGAAAAGGTACAAAAGCTGCAGGCTAATACCCGCTATCTAAGAGCGCGCCTGATCGAGGCTGGCTTTGAAGCCATTGGTGAAACCAACGTAATCCCAGTTATTTTGCCTGAGGAGCTAGAGCCCAAAGCCTTTGCCCGCTGCCTCATGGAAGAATTTGGCCTGTGGGTCTCACCGATTTGGTTTATTGCCAGGCCGCGCCTGCGCATTACCGCCAATGTTTTACACACCCAGGAAGAGATGGACAAGCTCGTAGATACCATGTGTCTGGTGCGTGACCGGCTGGGGGTGTCGATGGTGAAGTGTACGGCGTAGGGAAGCCAGTCAGGAGATAGGAGTCAGGAGTCAGGAGAGTAGGTTTTAGGTTTTAGGTTTTAGATTATGCGGTTTAATGGCTTTAATATCGCCTAACACCTAATACCTAACACCTAATACCTAATACCTATTCCTACAGTCCCCAGATATTTGCCCCGCCCCCCATCATGCCGAATGCGTTAGAAATTAAAGCGGTGACTACCCCCGCCGAGCAGGCCCTATTTTTAGACGTGCCTGCTCGGGTGTATCGAAACGACCCTCACTGGGTGCCGCCACTGCGGTCGAGCATTGCCAAGCAGTTTTTGCCCAGCAATCCTTTTTTTGAATACGGCAGCTTGCAGCAGTTTGTTGCGATCGCGGCCGATCAACCTGTCGGACGCATCGTGGCGGCGGTCAACCGGCGGTTGGTTGAGCGGGAAGGGAGCAATATCGGTCTGTTTGGTTTTTTTGAATGTGTGGCGGATTTTGCGATCGCCCAAGCCCTATTCAACGCCGCCTGCGACTGGCTCAAACAGCAGGGCATGACCCAGGTGCGCGGCCCCATTGATCTGTCTACCCACAATAACTGCTTTTTTTTAGTAGATGGCTTTGACTCACCGCCGATGGTGATGATGCCCTACAACCCGCCCTACTACGGCGAATTTGTAGAAAAAGCGGGCTGGCAAAAAGCCAAAGACGCCTATGCCTATGACTTTCCCCTGGAGCTGGTGCTCAATCCTAAATTTGAACGGGCCTACCAGATTGCCCTCAAAGCCGGGATTACCTTTCGCCCCATCCACACCAAAGGCGAAGATTTTGAACGCGACTGCCGCAGCCTCTATCAGCTCTTTACCAAAGCCTTTGCCAATAACTGGAGCTCCACACCGCGCACCGAAGCCGAGTTTTTAGAAGAAGCCAAGGAGCTACAGCAGCTAGTTGACCCCGACGTCTTTGTGATTGCCGAAGACCAGGGCGAAATGATTGGCTTCTTTATGGGCCTGCCCGATTACAACATCCCCCTCAAGCGGGTCAATGGTCGGCTCAACTGGCTGGGGCTGCTCAAATTTTTGTGGTATCGCCGTCAGATTGACCAGGGGCGGGTGATTGCCATCTGCTCACTGCCCGAATATCGCCGCAAAATGGTCCCCATCGCTGTCGTTTATCTTGGTATGCGCGGCGGTAGCCAAAAAAATAAACCCTATAAACGCGCCGAACTCTCCTGGGTGTTTGAAGACAACATGCCCTCACGCAAGATTATTGAGAGCGCCGGTGCCCAGATTTATAAAACCTACCGCATCTACGAAAAGGCCCTATGAAAGCTCCGATGAAAGCATTAGTCACCGGCGCAAATGGCTTTACCGGCTCTCACCTGGTCAAAGCCCTCAACCGTCGCGGCGATCAGGTGACCGGACTGGTTAGAAAATCTAGCAATCTGTCTCGCCTGGCTGACGCGGAGATAGACCTCGTCTACGGCGATATTACCGACCAGGTGGCCCTGGCCACCGCCATGCAAGACGTAGACGTCGTCTTTCACATTGCCGCCTACGTTGACCTGGGCATTGTCAATGAAACCGAGATGGCCCGGGTCAACGTAGAAGGCACCCGCACTGTTTTAGCGGCAGTCCGAGCTATTGCCGACGCAGGCGGCACCCCACCCAAAATTGTTTATTGCAGCACCATCGGCATCTTTGGCGATACCCAGGGCCAGGTGGTGGATGAAACTTTCCAGCGCACCCAAACCAGTTTCTCGTCAGCCTACGATCGCACTAAATATGAGGCCCAGCAGCTGATCGACGCCCACGCTGCTGCTGGGATGCCTGCCGTCAGCCTGATGCCCGCTGGCATCCTCGGCCCAGACGACCCCCACTTTGGCCCCGTCATTAACCTATTTCTCAAGCGCCGCCTCAAACTTTGGCCCGGTGGTCAGCGTATCACTGGCATCGTCCATGTCGATGATCTAGTCGAGGCCCTACTCCTTGCCGCCGAGCACGGCCAGTCAGGCGAACATTTCATCATCTCTGCCGGTGAGCTATCTACCCAAAAAATGTTCGAGATCTTGAGCAACAAGACCGGCATCCCCACCCCCGCCGAACCGCCAGAAGCCCTGGTTCGGCTTCTAGGTGCCCTACTCGACCCCATCGGCAAACTATTTAATTGGAACCCACCCCTCAGCCGAGAACGCGTCCATTACATCTACGACCGCTGCGTCCGCATTGACGCCAGCAAAGCCCAGAAAGAACTCAGCTGGCACCCCCGAAGCATTGAAGCTATCCTGAGCGATCTGATTGCAACCCCTGATCAGTAGCTTAAAATCAAGGCAGGGCTCCGATGTTAAGCACTCAGTCAAACCACACAAGGGCAACCCCCACTAGAAAACCGCCTGGCGAATCCAGTTGATGCCAAACTCTACGGTTTCTTTGCCAAAGATCAAAATGAGTGAGGTCAGGGTGATGCCCATGACACAAATGGTTAACCCGCCCAGGCTAATGACCCCATCATCATCTAGCAGCCCAAACCCGGTGACAAAAATCCCGATGGCGGGTAGGGTATTGGTCCCCGGAATCGGCACCATCATCGAGATCGACATGAGTGCGATCGCAACCCCAATCACCAATCGCCCCACCGGACTCGTACAAACCGGCGTCAACCGAGGCCGTGAAACTGCCTCAATCCGTCGCAACCAGGGAATGCCCGCTTTGATAAACCCTTGAACCTTAGTCCGCTCAAACCCCCGCTTACGCCATTTTTCAGGCATCAAGGGGTGCTCCTCCCCCTTGATCAGTTGCCATGCCAGCAGCAACATCACAATCCCAAACGGAATCGAATACCCCGGTGCCGGAACCGGCAACGCCGACGGCAGTGCCAACAGCACAAATAAAAAGCCAAAAGCTCGCTCACCGGCCAGTGATAAAAGCTCGTCCAGGGTGACTTTGGACTCATCGAAGTAAAAACGATCCGTGACTACAGGCTGATCGTCTGGCATCGTTTCATCAATAAAATAGCGCTGAAGCTCTGCAGATAGTTTCGCCATTATGAATATATATAAGTTTGGTTAATAAAGTGGGGACGCAACTCACTTTAGACAGCTTAGCCGCATTTTGGTAAGGCAGGACACCCAACGCATTGAGTGAATATTGAAATTCATCCCTAATTAAAGCGCTTACCAGGAAATGATCAGATTTTATAAAGTTTTCCAGGTGTGGGCATAACCTATAAACAACGTGCACATTGTCCTTTCAAGAGGATTTTTCTCCTGACGCCTGCCCCGGCCAGAACGCCTTCGCCCAAAGAGATATCCCAACCTACCAGGGGCTACTGATCATCGTAAACCCAGCCCAATAAAACGGGTGAGACAAGTCTTCGCTACCCATTTGCAAATCCATCGGTAAGGGGATCTCCCCCCTCGAGACCATCAGATGATTGGCCTCAAGACGGACATTTCCCCGCAGCATATTAAGTTGGGTCTCTCGCAATGCTTGAGCTTTGGTAGGCATATTGGTCAGCTGCCGATAAAACTCACTCATCAAGGCCATCGTGCCTACGTCACTGACGTCCCACAGACTGGCGACCGCTGACTTTGCGCCCGACTGTAGGGCAACCCCGGCAAAGCCGAGCTCTGCGTCTTGATTACCCAGCGCGGTTTCACAGGCACTCAACACAAGCAGCTCAGGGGGCCGTTGCCAGTTGAGAGTGCGCAGCTGGCTCAACCCTAAGCGGTTATCCCAGAGTTGGATATAAGAGTTACCCGGCGACCCTGGCTTAAAGGCTGCGTGGGTCGCCAAATGCACAATGTCAAACCCTTGCGCCCCGAGCACCGCATTAAAGTTTTGCAGCGTAAATTCTTGGTTAAGGAGGGAGCGGCCTTCCCATGGGTCGGTCGTATTACGAGCTGACCGCAGCTCCCACATCACATTGGCAAGCTCAATCGGCACTGCAGGCAGCGGACTCTGCTCCTCAAATTCGGAGCTGCCCATGGCTAACACCTGCCCCTGCTGTACCCCCGCATACTCGGCTTGAATTAAGTTAAAGGCCGGAATCTGCGCCAGACTGTATTTTTCAACTAAAAAATGATCCCCATCATGGAGGGCCGACATCGCCAAACCGCGAACCCCGTCCCCCAGACACAGCAGCAGCATATCCACCCCGGCAGGCTGCAAAAATTCGGCCTCAAGGGGCTCAATAATCCATTTGTGCAGCTTCTGAGCGTGGAGCTGATAAGTCCGATTGTTAGGTTGACTAATGCCCCTTTGAAAGTTTTGAACAACCTCCGTTAAGACGGGCTTGGGCACATCATAAAGATCGCGAACAATGGGCTCCCCATCAGGGATAATCAGCACTAAGTGTAAGTGATCTTCTCTAGGAATGACCCACATAACTGCAGGGGTGGTGCCCGTTTCTTGACCAATGCGAGATAGGGTTTGGGCAATCTCCTCTGGCGACTGTGTCACATCAGCGAGATCTTGTCCAAAATAGGTTTCAAACTCTGCTTCCAGGCGACGTTCCATCCCGACAACCTTTTCACTCAGGGTCAGGGCAGGTGTCGCCTCAGCAAAAACCGGATTTCCTTGAGCCCCGGTTAGCAGAATGGCCATACTTCCCAGGGCGCTTAAGCCAGCATTTAAAGTCTGATTTATACAAGCTGTAGTCTTCATGAGGGTTATCTATTAAGGGCTGTCATTGAGGTGAGCGACGACTGGCCAGGTGCAATACCTGAACCCTGGATAGATGCTGCAGCGCCCGGTGTGATGGCGAAAGATTTATATCTACCAGCCTAGGGCTTAATCGAGAAGATCTAGAGAAGAAGACTGCGAAAGTGGCACGGGGGTTATGAAATCGAAGCATCTACCCACCTAAACTTAAACCTTAACCACATGCAAACTTATCGTTTGCGCTATGGAAAAACCTCAAGGTTTCAAACTGGGTGTGATTTAGCTTACAAGGTCATTGTTCAAAAATCGGGATAGTTTATGCGTGCGCCAGACCCGTTTTTAACCAGCATTCTCAAAGATCGCGACCAGCCACAACAACAGCTCAGCAAAAAAATGGGTCGTCGGCTCCTACTCACCTTTGATCGTCAAACCCAACAACCCGTTGTCCTCAAAATCCTCATTTTCAGTCAGGATTTAACCTGGGAAGAAATCAGATTATTTCAGAGAGAAGCCGAACTCCTGAAAACGATCTCTCATCCGTCAATCCCCAAATACATCGATGCCTTTGAGTTTGAGACCGCTGCCAGCAAGGGTTATGCCAGTGTGCAGAGCTACATTGACGCCCTTTCTCTCGAAGACCATCTTCAGACAGGTCGATGTTTTAATCAGGATGATGTGCGCCACATTCTAGAATCTGTGCTCGAAATCTTGATCTATCTGCACAACCGACAACCCCCTGTCATCCACCGAGACATTAAGCCCAGCAATATTTTGCTCACCGACCGCACAGGCAACTCTCCTGGGCGGGTTTATCTGGTCGATTTTGGCTCAGTCCAAACCCTGGCCAGTCGAGGGGGCAAAACGATGACGGTGGTGGGCACCTATGGCTATATGCCCCCCGAGCAGTTTGGCGGGCTGGTTCCGGCCTCTGATTTTTACAGTCTGGGGGCTACGCTAATCTTTCTCGCCACTGCCAGCACCCGAGTGAACTGCCGCAGCAAAATTTTCGGCTTCAGTTTCGCCACCGGGCGGGCCTCAGCCCCCGTTTTGCCGATTGCTCGAGTGGATGACCGAGCCTGGCTTGAGCAGGCGATTTGACTAGGCTCAGGCAACGTTAGACGTGCTCGATAACCCACCGCCGCGACCGGATGCAGCGGTACAGCCTGCGAATAGTCAGGTGCGTCTGATCCAGACCTCGGAGTTGTTGGTTGCGATCGCAGGCCGTAATGACCTCGGCTTTCTGGGCATTGCCGGGGCCACACTGGCAGCGTTTCTCTATGTTACGCCGTCAGCGGCTTGAGGTGACACCACACCAGATTACCCTCTACACCGTGATTGCAGGTATTCGCTGGCGAAGACGCCAGGCCCCCAGAGCGGCCATTGATCGGATTGTGCTCCGACGGACCCAGCGACTCTCAAGTCACGATCAGGTGATACGCCCCCCCGCCAAACTGACAATTTGAGCAGGCCGAGACGCCTTTGTTCTCTAAGAAGGTTTATTGATTGAAGCTGACATCTACTGGCTCGCAGATCAGCTTAGTCGATGGTTAGACCTACCCATCACCCCTGAGGAAGGCTAAAAGTGAGGGAAACTGAACAACTCATCGCACCCCGTACCGATGCCAGGCTCGTACTGGTACCAGGATTGTTATAGGAGGTGCTTTTTTACACTTTATACTGGGGGTAGTCGGTCTGAATTTAACGCGAACAGAGCAGGAAAGCTAATCCCAGATCTGAGTCAGATAAGAGACTGTTTTATCGAAATTTGAAATTTTCAGCCGAATTACCGTTCCCAAAAACGATGCCGTTTCGCAAAATAATCTTAAGGAGTGTCCTGAAAGACGAATTTAGGGTCATAGTTGCTATAGTTTTTGGTTCGTTAAAAGCATGCTTCAAGATCAGACGCCCACCAACGTTCAAGCAGACAAGATTCTCACTGTGCTCTCAGGCTCCTCAGCCACGACCTCAAACTCCAATGAGCCAGACCTGGAAAGTGTTGAAGCGCTTGAGCCCCGGCATTGGGGTACAGTAGCTGTCTTGGAAGAAGGCCAAGGCTATAAGATTAACCGTATCGAGGTGACCCCAGGCCATCAGTTAAGCCTGCAAATGCACCACCACCGCAGCGAACACTGGATTGTGGTGTCGGGTACAGCCAAAGCTATTTGTGGGGATCAAGAGATTTTGCTGTGTGCCAATCAGTCTACCTACGTCCCGGCTTGCACCCCCCATAGACTTTGCAATGCAGGCGTGATCCCCCTGGTGGTGATTGAGGTGCAAAACGGCGAGTATTTAGGCGAAGACGATATCATTCGTTTTCAGGGTGAGGGAAGATTTGAACACTTTTAAGTTGAGCAGTTTTGTTGATCCCCCGATAGGCTGACAGAGCCCTTAAACCCTCACTGTGCTATCGATATCACGTTCACTGGAAATCGAGGCGACATGAATAGAGCCCATCTCTGTGGACTGGGGATCGTTTGGCTCTCACGAATCGGCGCAGGCCGATTTTGATAGGTATGTTGTCAGGCATAAGATTGTTATGCTGAATTCCTTGTGCTTTGTTCCTAAAATTATTTATGGGTTTCTATGAGTTGCTGAAAAGACACTAAACTTTGCTGGTGCTGTTCATTAGCTATCCAATTGAAATCATTGTGACCTGCCCCATCTACCCACAGAGAGCGTTTAGGTTCTGAGGCAGCTTCATAAAGTCTCTGACTGTGCGTAATCGGAATAGTCTTGTCAGCCTGGCCATGCATCACCAAGACCGGACAGCGAACCCTTTTGAGTTTGGCTAGATTAGCAAACTTGTCAAAGGGTAGCAAGGGAAAAGGCAACACGACGCGAAAAGTTGAGGTGAAGGTGCTTTGTAAGATCAAACCGGCAACCGGCTGTCGAGCTGCCAGCTCAACGGCTGAACCACCTCCTACAGAGCGCCCATATACGATCACTTGCTCAGCAGGGATGCCCAGTTCTTTCGTCAAGTACGTATAAGCAGCCATCACATCTTGATAAGCATTACGTTCGCTGGGTTTGCCGTCGCTGGTGCCATAGCCACGATAGTCATAGGCAAAGACGCTAAATCCCCAGCTATGAAAGCGCGCTAACTGAGGCTGAATATCACCGAGATCTTCTGCATTGCCATGAATGTAGAGCAGGGTATATTTGGCATCGGCATTAGGCAAATAGAGTGCCGAGATCTGCTCGGTAGCTGTAACAGATAATTTCAGAATAGCCTCAGTGTCCTCATAGCTAGCGGGCTGAGGCAGAAAAATCATGCTGTCTGCTCTAAAAAAGACATACAGCACAAAGAAAATGTAAATGAAAAGGATTGATCGCACCAGTCTTTTCCAGGCACTGGTTCCGTCTAATGGGGATAGTCTATCCTTTGCTGGGCAATGATTAGACTGCATATCGAATTGATAACAACTGTGACCAAGATATCCCCTGTTTCAAAATACCGAGTTTCACGGCAGGCACCACTTTGGTTGTGAAATGCACACGCACAAAATTGTGCACCAACCAGTAAACGTCTAGGGTTCGTTGTAAGTGTTTTCGGGATTTAGCATAGGTATTGGTTTTACGACGAAAGGCCGCATTACGCCGTCGGATGGATGCATTGAAGGCTTCAACATGATTGGCATGAATGGTTTCCTCTGCCACCTCGTGGCCCGTCTGAGGGTGTTCAGGGACCGGTGCTTGATACTTTTTGCGGGGACGCCCTCGACGCTTTTTAGCGCCTTTGTTTTTTAAGCGAACTCTCACCCCTTTCGGTAATCGCTTTTTAGGCCGTCCCGGTTTCCCTGTGCGGATGACGTCATAGCAGATTTCAAATAAGAGATTCCCATACCGTCGTTCGCCATCGGTCAAGAGGCTAATGC
>JBCBQD010000081.1:0-20646 GCA_039820425.1 Cyanobacteria bacterium J06635_1 | reverse complement strand
GCTTTATAGCAAAGACGATACAACCGATATTTGGCGATTTAAGGTCGATACCCCCAGTCGGTTCTTTGCCTTTTCAAGCTGATCTGCGGTTAATCCTGCTAAATGACCAATCTGAAATCCTGTTATTCTCTTCAAACTTAGATAAAAAGCTCAGAGCCATTGGTAGCAGAGGGATCCCCGCTGGGACCTACTATCTTAAGGTGGTGACCTATGGCCCGGTACGGTCGACCTACAATCTAACCGTATCAGCCGCGCCTATTTCTGAGGCGAAGATGAAGGCGCTCAGTGAAGATGCTTTTGACAATGCATAGCATGACAATACGTAGCATTAGGATAGCGAGCGTTGTGGGTTATGTCATGGGTGGGGGCGCTGCGCTTGGTGGGGGGCAGCACTAACGGTATAACTGAAGTAATGCAATTGTTTCTTGATTGACTCACTATGAGACTGCTCCTTCGCTGGCTGGGTCTGTTTTTGCTAGGGTTTCTGCTAGCGCTGGGGGCTGTTGCCTTTTCGCCTGGTTTTTCTCACTCAGAGTCGAGCAGCTCCCCTACTAATTCAGTTGTCCCAACACTGGACGGTCAATCCCCTACCGCTCAAACGCCGATGGAGGAAGGTAGAGCGCTCTATCAACAAGGGCAGTGGGAAGCCGCGATCGCAACCTGGCAAACTGCCCTTGAAACACCCTCGGCCCAAGCTGATGATTGGCAACGGGCAGCCCTCTGGAGCTATCTGGCGATGGCTTATCAGAAGGTGGGTGACTGGGAAGCGGGGGAGGGTGCGATCGCAAACACTCTGCAAATTCTAGACAATCTCCCCGATGGTCGTGGGCGTACTCACCTATTGGCCCAAACCTTAAACACTCAGGGACAGCTCGCCTTTGCCCAGGGGCACCCTGAAGTGGCCCTAGGGTTATGGCAACAAACCACTGACCTTTATCAAGATCTGGACCATGGGGCAGGTATCACTGGCAGCTTGATCAACCAGTCACGAGCCTTGGAAACCCTCGGGCACCATCGGCGTGCCTGTCAGACATTGCTAACGGCTATTGACCTGGGCGATCACAGCTGTGATGCAAGGGATGGTCTGACAGTAGACGCCATCGTTGAAGCCTTTCAGCAGCAGCCCGATGGCACCTTGCAGATTTTGGGCCTTCGCAGTTTGGGCAATGTCCTTCGGTTAACGGGGCAGCTATCCGAAGCGCAACAGCTTCTAATCCACAGTGTGGCTTTAGCCGAAGAACAAGCCCATCCCCAGCAAAAGCTCTTATCGTTACTGAGTTTGGGCAAGGCAGAACAAACCCTGTATGAGCAAGCCGCCTATCGCTATGGGCAAACCAGCTCAGCAGAGGACGCCTCAACCTTGCAAGCCTTTGCAAACCAAGCATTGGCAAGATATGCAGAAGCCGAGGTGCTTGCCCAGGCCCGACCGACGGAGAATACAGCTTTATTGAGTCAATCGTTGGTACAGCACCTTGCCCTGTTGGTAAATCTCCATGATGAGCAATGGTCAGACACGCTTTTCCCAACGCTCACTGCCCAGTTACAGACCCAACTGTCAACCGTCAAGAAGCTGCCGACACTGCCCCCCAGCCACGCCAACTTCTACACCCAAATTAGCCTCGCCCAGAGCTATATTGTCCTGTTACGATCTCAACCAGAGGTGACAACCCCCCCGCCAATAGAGATTATTGCGTTACTCACTCAGGTAGAACAGCAAGCTGCCGATCTCAGCGATACTCAATCCCAGTCCTATGCCTTAGGGACGCTGGGAAGACTCTATGAACAGCTTGCTCAACAACACCCAGATCTTTACCCAGACCTTTTACCGCAGGCCCAACAGGTCACTAAAGCAGCGCTGCAGCTGGCTGATCAGGACAACCACATCACTTACCAATGGCAGTGGCAACTAGGCCGCATTTACGCCGCTCAGCAAGACGAGGCCCAGGCGATTGCAACTTACCAACAGGCGGTTGATACCTTGAACACCCTGCGCCAGGATCTGATGGCGATTGAGTCGGAGGCGCAGTTCTCCTTTCGAGATAGGGTGGAGCCCCTCTATCGAGAACTGGTGGCGCTGATGTTGGGGCAGCCTGCCGATGCGGCTCCGTCCAGCGACAATCTTCTACAGGCCATTCGAGAAATCGATGCGCTCCAGCTGACCCAGCTTGAGAATTTCTTAAGCTGCAATCTGACCGAGACCTTTGCCCTGAGTGAACCCCAACCAGATACCACCACCGCGATTATTTATCCGATTATTCTGCCAGATCAGGTGGCAGTGATAATGCGTCTGCCCCAGTCAAGGGAGCTACAGTTTCATCGCGTTCCTATCCCCGAAGCAGAGGTGACCCAGATTCTTACCCAGCTGCGCCAACAGACCGAAAATCGCTATCTCTCGGACACTTTCTGGGCACTGTCTGAGCAAGTCTATACTTGGTTAATTCGTCCCTTTGAGACCGCACTGGCGCAGCAACAGATTCAGACGCTGGTGTTTGTCTCAGATGGGGCCTTGCGAAATGTGCCGATGGCCGTGTTATCTAGTAATCAGCGATTTCTAATCGAGGACTATGCCATTGCCCTGAGTCCGGGCTTGCAGCTGCCCCAGTCCCAGCCTTTGAGCCAGGTTAAGCTGGGTGCGATGGTCTCTGACCAGCCTTCGGCCATCGCATACGGTCTCTCTGAAATTCGGTCTGACTTTTCACCCCACCAAGGGTTTGCCCCCCTCACCAATGTCGAGACTGAGCTGGCCAACATCGAGACCCAGGTTGGTAGCCGCCAGTTTATCAACCAGGCGTTTACCCGCAAAGCCCTCCAAGAGTTGGGGGGCAACTATACGGCTCCCATCGTGCATCTTGCCACCCATGGGCAGTTTAGCTCTGACCCCAGCCAGACGTTTCTACTCGCCTGGGATCAACGCATTACCCTGAATGACTTTAGCAACATCCTTGAAAACCAGGGTAACCAAACGGCTGACCCCATTGAATTGTTAATCCTGAGTGCGTGCAAAACAGCCAATGGTGACAATCGCGCTACCCTGGGGTTGGCCGGCATTGCCATTCAATCAGGGGCCCGTAGCACGATTGCATCGCTGTGGTCCGTAGATGATCAGGCCACCGCTGAAATCATGCAGCGTCTTTATCAACACCTGGGACAGCTCACCCCCAACACAAGTCGCGCCGACATCTTACGGCAGGCCCAGATTGAGCTACTCAAAACACCGGGCTATCAAGCACCTTTTTATTGGGCCCCTTATGTTTTGGTTGGCAACTGGTCGTAATTTTCCAGAGGTGCATCAAAGCCTTTAGCAATTCTTCCCGCATCTACTCATGATGCGGAATCACATGGGGAACCAATGAGTGTGGTTTCTCCAACTCATAGTGTTCCATTAAAACTTCATCGCCCATAATCTCTCGGGGGATGCCGTCGGCGACGATTTCGCCCTGGTTCATGATGATCACGCGATCGCAAACCTCCAAAACAAATTCCAAATCGTGGGAGGCGATCAGCATGGTTTGCTCTAGCGCTCGCAAGAAAGTAATCAATCGCCGGCGGCTGCGGATATCGAGACTGGCGGTGGGCTCGTCGTAGAGCATCACGCGGGGATGCATGGCCAGCAGACCTGCGATCGCAACCATTTGTTTTTCGCCGCCTGAGAGATGGTGGGGTGGGCGATCGGTCAAATGTTCAATGCCAACGGTGTTGAGGGCCGCGGTCACCTGGGTTTGCACCAGATCATCGGCCAGCCCCATATTGATCGGCCCAAAGGCAATATCATCTCGCACCGAGGCCGAGAACAGCTGATCGTCTGGGTCTTGGAACAACAGGCTAATTTGGGGGTGAAACTGGCTGGGCACCACCGGTTTGCCAAACAGCAAGATGTCTCCACTGGTGGGTTTTAAGGCACCGCAGAGGGTCATGAAGAGGGTAGTTTTGCCGCAGCCATTGTGGCCAATCAGCCCGACTCGTTCTCCGGTCAAAATTTGTAGGTTGATAGCCTTGAGCACCCCTGCCCGGTCAGGATACGAGAAACTTAGCTGTGATGTGGAGACAGCTGTGGTAGCCGGGAACGGTAGATCTGACGTCGAGCGCTTAGGTAGGACAGATGTCATCTGATTTCCTCGATAGCAGGTTTGTAGCAGTTTTAAAGTTACGCTCTAAATCCACTGGGTCTTAAATTCGTTCAATATTAAATCCATTGGGCAATCACAAGGCCCCCGGCGATCGCAACACAACCCACTAACCCCGCCATATCTTGCCATGTGCCCCAAGCGCTGCCAACCCGATGTTTACCCCTCATTGGAGCGACAGGACTCATCCCATAGCCGCGCAGCCGCATGGCTTTATAGACCCGCTCCGACTGTTCATAGCTGCGAATGAGTAGGGTGCCCGTCACCGCTGCGATCTGTTGCCAGGTATGCCCCGTCCGGGTGGGGCGAAATCCGCGTAGGCGCATGGCCTGTTTGAGCTGGGCGAGCTGGTCGGCGATATCAAACAAGTAGCGATAGGCCAGCAGGGTCATGTCTGCCAAAATCGGCGGCAGCCCCAGAGATCGCATCGCACCGACCAGGGTTAAAAACGGGGTGGTGCCGAGCAGCACGATGCCCACGGTGATAATCGAGAAAAATCGCCCCGCCACCAGTAGCATCATCAGTGTCCCTTCTTGCCGTAAGGTTAAGACACCCCACTGCCACAGGACTGTCTCGCCGGATAAAAAGGGCAGGGCAACCACGACCCCTAGCAAAAACAAGCCTGGATAGCGTAGTCGCGATCGCAAAAAATGCCCCGGCAGCCGCGATAGCAGAAACAACCCCAAAGCCATTGCCACCATGTACGGCACCAGCCATAGCTGTTGCACGGTCGCAAAGCCAAAAATCAGGGCAACTAACCCCATTAGCTTCGTGGTGGGTAACCACTGGTGTATGGGGGAGCTCAGACCCGTATAGGCATCAATATTATTAAGCCTCATAATTTAGCCTCATAAACAGGGTCTCCCTGTTCTGGCAGCGTTTGGGATCTTGACGCCTGAGCCTGTAACCCCTGGTCTCGTGATAATGCTTGGGGGAGCATATCGGGTTTGACTCGCTGCAAAAAGACCACCAAGAGTGCGGTAAACAGACCTTCTATCACAACCAGGGGCAGGTGGGTTAACGCTAACCCCACCACCGCTGTCCGCTCGGTGGCGGCATCAAACCCAGTGGGAATCGTGGTGACAATCAGCCCCACAAAGATCAGCACCGCCAGCCCCAGGCCGATACTGCCTGCCAAAAAGCCCGCAATCCCGATCCGCCAGCGAGGCGGCAGTTGCTGAGGTAGCCTAAACCGCAAGCGAAACACCCCGTAGGCAATCAGGGCCGGTAGTCCCATCATCACCGCATCCACACCCAGGGTCGAGAGCCCGCCATGGCCCAAAAACACCGCCTGAAAAAACAAGCCGATCAGGATCGCCGGAAACGCAAAATAGCCCAACATTGCCCCTAGCAAACCATTGAGCACCAGGTGAATACTGGTGGGTGGCACCGGAATATGGATCGAAGAGGCCACAAAAAACGTCGCTGCCAGCAGAGACGCCTTAGGGATCTCTGCCGTCGCGTTGCCTTGTTTTCGAATGTGCTTCAGGGAGTACCAGGTCAACAATCCGGTTACCCCATAGCCAGCAATACATACAGGTGCTGGCACAAATCCGTCTGGAATATGCACTATGCCTTCTTACCTCGTGAAAAAAATAAAGCGGTGCCCACAAAGCCCCAAATGGCTGCGCTGCCTGCCACGACCTTATTCAACCCCTGGCTGCTAGACGCCGCAGTCCCCCCGAGGGGGATCGTTACGGCTTTGCCGTGGCCGGCTTGCCTCACTACCACCTCCCAATTGCCAGGACTTGAGTCATCGGGGGTAAAGGTAAACTCTCCTTGGGCATTGGTGGTGCCGGTCTGCCAGGGGGTTTCGGCATCTGTAGGGCTATAAACCACGACCTGGGCATTGGCAATGGGGTCGCCGTTGTCAAATTTTGAGAAGACCGTGATGGTGTGCTCATAGGTTGCGATCGCGCCATGTCCCCAGGCAGGCATGGCCCTCAGCCCACCGATAAAGAGCCCCGACAAAATCCCCAACCACCAGAGCTGTTTCACTCAGCACCCTCCTCTGCCCCACGGTCAATGACCTCAACGCGCTCTGCTTTACAGTGACCTTCGCCCACATGGCCTAATCCCGAAAAAATTGTCTGCAATTTTCCATAATCAGCCTCAGATAGCTGCTGCTGAAGGTCTGCCTGCGTAGCCTCTAATGAACCATCGGTGACCAGCTTTGCAAACGGATTAAACCCTAGAGCGGTCTGGTTAAGCTCATCATCAGCAGGGAGATTGGCATCCCCAAACAGATGATCAAAGTGAAAGGTGGCTTCGACCTCAGCGGTGTCATCGGGCTCTAATATACCTTTGCGATCGTCCCCAATGAAATCACCACAGGTAAATTTTAAGGAAGGGGCCAGTGCCAGCTCAAAAAGGATGGTTTGGTCCGCTTTGGTGGCAGTTCCCATTAATGTCAGTGGAGCCTCCACCAGCGGAGCGGGCATGAGCGACCAGGAGAGGGCATTAAACCGTCCGGCGGGGGCATCCACGGCTTTTATTAGAACCGGTTCTGCGGTTTCATCCCCGGCGGCTAAGTCTACTTCTACAGGTTCATCAAGGGTGACAAGGGTTGCCGCCTGCAATGGCTCAGCTTGTTCGGGATCAAACGGGGGCTCAGTTTGATAAGCCGTGACCTCACTGAGGGTGACCAATACTTGGTCGAAGGTTATTTGCCAACCGTCTTTGGTCACAAACCCCTGACGCACAAAATCTTCCCCGTTAGCCCGAATCTCTAAGGTCCCTGTCGGTTGGGATGGACTACAGGCCGTAACTGTATAGATAGCGACTGTGCCCAAACCTAAGCCAATCAACTGCTGTGATGGCGCTGTGAACATTTGAAAGCCTCGACTACACTGACCTCATCAGTTAACCGTCGAGTTTGACTTTTGTTCAATGCCCCTAGGGGGGAAGATAAGGGACAAATTAAAAAAGCGCGATGGCCCAGGTTAAGGCCGTCGCGCTTTTTAAGCGATCTGGAAGACTCGATTAACTTTGTCGAAATGAAATTCTGCTTAATCGATGGCAATCTCAAAATTGGGACGGCTCGCGGTCAGCTCCGGTGCGGTCAGCACTCGAGCGTAGAACGGCCCATTCCCATCAATGGCCAAGCGAGTATTCTGAACCAGGCTGGCAACCTCACTGGTTTTGACATCATAGGTCTGAGTAGCCAATTTGGGGTAAAACCCAATCCCGATGATGGGTACCAGCAAACAAACTGCGATAAAGGCTTCGCGGGGCTTGATATCCCAAGTTGCCGTCTTTGGAATCTCAATCTCGCCGGGGGTGCCGTAAAAGATGCGGCGCAGCATCGACAGCAGATAAATCGGAGATAAAATCACCCCTACTGCTGCCAGGATGACAATGCCGGATTTAAAGAAGACACTATAAGCATCGCTGGTCGAAAACCCAAGAAACACGGCCAGCTCAGCCACAAAGCCGCTCATACCCGGCAGCGCCAAAGAGGCCATCGCCCCAGCTGTAAACAGCGCAAACACCACCGGCATCGCGCGGCCCATGCCGCCCATTTTGTCCATCGCCAGAGTATGGGTGCGATCGTAGGCAACCCCCGATAGGAAAAACATCACCGCTGCGATCAAGCCATGGGAAATCATCTGTAGCAGCGCACCGCTGATCCCCAATGTGGTAAAAGCAGCCAGGCCAATCAGCACAAACCCCATGTGGGCGACTGAGGAGTAAGCCATTCTGCGCTTGAGATTGTCCTGACCAAATGCAGTTAGAGACGCGTAAATGATATTAACGACCCCTAAGATAGCCAAAACCGGCGCAAAATAGACGTGGGCATCGGGTAGCAGCTCAATGTTCATGCGGAGCATGCCATAGCCCGCCATTTTCAGCAGCACCCCGGCTAAAATCATGGAAACTGGCGCAGGAGCCTCACTGTGGGCATCCGGTAGCCAGGTGTGAAAGGGGAAAATGGGTAGCTTCACGCCAAAGGCAATCAAAAAGCCTGCATAGGCAAATAACTGGAAGGGTAGGGAGTAGTCCTTAAGGGCTAACTCACCGAGATCAAAGCTAGTGGTCTCACCATAAAAGGCCATCCCCATCGCCGCTAGCAGGATAAAGATCGACCCGATGGCGGTGTAAAGAATAAACTTAGTCGCTGCATAGAGGCGCTTAGGACCGCCCCAGATAGAAATCAATAAATAAACTGGAACGAGCTCTAACTCCCACATGATGAAAAACATCAGCAGGTCCTGGGTCAGGAAAACCCCCATCTGAGCGCTGTACATCAGCATCAGCATGGTGAAGTACAGTTGAGGTTTGAGGGTGACTTTCCAGGAAGCCATCACGGCCAGCGTCGTCACCAAACCACTTAAGATAACCAGCGGCATCGACAGACCATCAGCGGCCAAAGACCAGGTCAAGCCAATTTGGGGAGCCCAAGTGAAGCTATCGACGAGCTGCAAGCCAGAGGCGTTGAGATCGTACTGAGTGGCAAAGGTATAGAGAATGAGTGCAAATTCGACCAGGCTCACCCCAAGGGCGTAGTTTCGAATCGAGGCCGGTTTGTCTTCAGGAATTAACGGAATCATGAACGATGCAAAGGTTGGAAAGACAACCAGCATCGTCAGCCACGGAAAATGTTCTAAAGTCATCACAATTCACAGTGTGCAACTCGGCAGAGGCGCAACCTTGTGCTGAATGTGAACGCTTGTCTAGATTGAGGCGAAGAGGAATGAATTACAGTTTTCGCGGCGGCCTAACCCCTTATGGATGAGGTCGGAGGAATCGGTAAGCGTTCCTAACCTAAAAACATCACTAGGCGAACGGTCCAGACGGCAATAAGGATAAATACCTATTTAATGCGCCCGTCCACTAGTATATGAAATTAAATTAACTTTTGATAAGGTGCAATCCCCTAGAAAAAACAGTCTTTTTACGAAATATGGCGTTATGTAAAGGCTTCAGCATTTCAAAAAGATCTGATGCATCAGCAGAAATGATTTGAGTAGATTATTTTATTAATGTAAACTTATATTTATAAAGATGTTGACGAAGAATTTTTGATGCATTGGGCAGTAGGTGATAAGCAGCACTCAGTCACCTACTGCCCAATGCATCAATCACCAATGGCGGTATTGAGACTGCGCTAGCCAACCCACCGAACCCATTTACAAAATCTTGCCGACCGCGCCTTGTGGATCAATCGAGAGCCGTTTGACATCCACCACAAATCCATAACCCAGCCAGACTGTTTTCATCGCCTGCTGAACCGCCTCAGCACGTTCGGGTGATGCGAGTGCCAGTAAGGTCGGCCCAGCGCCGCTAATCACCAGACCCCAGGCTCCGGCCTCCAGGGCGGCTTGATATACGGTGTCATATCCAGCGATTAATTTCTTGCGATAGGGCTGATGGATTCGATCTGCTAAGGCGGCCCGCAGCCAATCGCCTCGGCCGTCACTCAGCCCCCTTAACAGCAAGCCCAGATGGGCGGTGTTAAAAATGGCATCGGCCCGGCTGTAGGTCTTGGGTAAGACTCGACGGGCCTCGGCGGTGGAGAGCTCAAAGTCAGGAATGGCGACGATGGGCACGATGGTTTTATGCCAGGGGATTTCGCATAGGGTCCAGGGTTTGTCATGGTCGGTGGCCGCTAAGCGACAGCCGCCCAGCAGGGCGGGGACCACGTTGTCGGGATGGCCTTCTAACTCGGTTGCGATCGCAGCCAGCTCCTGATTATCCAAAGGACACCCCGCCAGCAGGTTTGCCCCCATCACCCCCCCCACAATTGCCGTAGACGAGCTCCCTAGCCCCCGCGACAGGGGCACGGCGAGTTTAATAGTGAGATTAACCGGCGGTGGAGCCTGTCCGAGCTTTTTATACAGGGCTGCAAAGGCCCGATACGCCAGGTTGCCCTTGTCGGTGCGCACCCGATGGGCTTCTTTGCCTTCAACCGAAATCTGCACCCCGGCCTCAGCGGCGGCAAACTCGAATTGGTTGTATAGGGTGAGGGCAGCCCCCAGGCAGTCAAAGCCGGGACCAATATTGGCCGTGGTGGCTGGGACCGTGACCTGTGCAATGGATGACATGGTTCTAGAAATTGCCCTAGAAATTGCGGTGGTTTGCGATCGCACCCTGCAACCGCTCGATCACCTCGGGTACGGCGAGCGTCCCCAGATCGCCATCGGCGCGGGTGCGGATGCTGAGGGTATTGGCCTCCACTTCCTTCGCCCCAATCACCGCCATCACCGGGATTTTGCCCTTTTCCGCGTTGCGGATCATCTTGCCCAGGCGATCGCCCCCAGCATCGACGCGCACGCGCACGCCGATGGCCAGTAGCTGCTCCGCCACCTGGTGGGCAAACCCGACCTGTTCCTCGGTGACCGGCATCAGCCGCATCTGCTCCGGGGCCAGCCAGAGGGGAAAGTCCCCGGCATATTCTTCGATCAAGATACCGATCAGGCGCTCCAAGGAGCCAAACGGAGCCCGGTGAATCATCACCGGACGCTGGCGAGACCCGTCTTCAGCCACATACTCCAGCTCAAACCGCTGGGGCAGGTTGTAATCGACCTGCACCGTACCCAATTGCCACTCGCGGTCAAGCACGTCAGTAAAGATAAAGTCGAGCTTGGGACCGTAAAAGGCCGCCTCACCCATACCTTCGAAATGCTCCATGCCCAAGGTTTCAACGGCGCGGCGGATGGCGTTTTGAGACGTCTCCCAAACCTCATCAGAGCCGATGTATTTGTCAGAGTCAGGGTCGCGGAAGCTCAGCCGGGCCTTAAAGTTCTTAAGCTGCAAGCTCTTGAAGACGGTCAGGATCAAATCCACCACCTTTAAGAACTCATCATCGAGCTGCTCTGGGGTGACAAACAGGTGGGCGTCATCCACCGTAAAGCCCCGCACCCGAGTTAGCCCACCCAGCTCTCCGGATTGCTCATAGCGATAGACCGTGCCAAACTCCGCCAGCCGAATCGGCAACTCACGGTAGGAGCGCAGCTCGCTCTTATAAATCTGGATGTGAAAGGGACAGTTCATCGGCTTCATCACAAAGCCCAGCTCGTTGGAGCGGTCTTCGTCATCGTCCGCCATCATGGGGAACATATCTTCTTTGTAGTTTTGCCAGTGCCCCGAGGTCTTAAACAAATCAATGCGGGCAATGTGGGGGGTAACCACGGGCAGGTAGCCTCGTTTGAGCTGCTCCTGCTTTAAAAAGTCTTCCAGGGTAGATCTCAACACCGTCCCCTTAGGTGTCCACAGGGGAAGCCCAGGACCAACGTCATCGGCAAAGATGAATAGCCCTAGCTCTTTACCCAACTTACGGTGATCGCGCTTTTTGGCCTCTTCTCGGCGGCGTTTGTACTCCGCCAGCTGCTCTGGGGTCTCCCAGGCAGTGCCGTAGATCCGCTGTAGCTGTGCCCGGGTCTCATCCCCTCGCCAATAGGCCCCGGCTACGCTTTCCAGGTCAAAGGCCTTGGGATGTAAGTCTTTAGTCGAGGCGACGTGGGGGCCTGCGCAAAGATCCCACCACTGATCCCCGAGATGATAAAGGGTAATCGGCTCTTCTAAGTCTTCTAAAATTTCTAGCTTATAGGGCTCACCTAGACTTTCAATCCGCTGTTTGGCCTCCTCACGACTGACCTCTTCTCTGACCACTGGCAGATCTTTGTTGATGATTTTAATCATCTCTTTTTTGATTGCCTTGAGATCTTTCTCAGTAAAGGGATCAGGACTGTCAAAATCGTAGTAAAACCCATAGTCAATCCATGGTCCAATGGTGACTTGAGCCTTGGGAAACAGCTTTTGAACCGCCATCGCCATCACGTGGGAAAAGGTATGGCGAATCCGCTTTAGCGGCTCAGACTCACTGGTTTTAGGAAGATAAATTTTTTCAGATTCGTCTGGGGAAGCAACCATGGGGATGAGAAAACTGAAATTGAGCGCAGGGCTTTTAGACCTGCTCTATCTTAGCGGTTAGGGATACCCACTCCCCACCCCCCACTCCCCACTCCCTAAATTTTTTCCAAATCTTGACTTGCGGCAAAAAGTCTGTAGGATGTGCTATGCTCACTCTCTGTGATGGTTTGTAGCCTGTCACGGACAGCTATATCTCTAGGGCTAAGTTTACAAGAGCTGACTGCGCAATTGCTTGAGTATTTCACTGGCCACTTCTAAAGCGTGTTTGAGTGCAGGTTTATCCACAGGTAACGCATCTAAAGTTTACAAGTCTTTGCAAAATTGAATTAGTTTTATATGACCAAGACGATGCTTCAACAGTCGACGGTTCATCCTATGGCGAAGTTTCAGCGCCAGGTGGCCTCCCTCGTCGACGCTAAGGTGATTCAGCCGACTGACCGCCTTTGGAAAATTGCCTTTCTCTTCAATGATGACTGGGCTCACTGGAAGAAAGAACTCGAAGAGTTTGATTTTTCGATGCAGGATACGATCGAGGACCTGCTCGCTGTAGAGAGCTGGGAAGAAGATTAGGAAAAGCGACAGGCTGCTATTTTGGGATGGGTGCCAAGCTCCAGTCTGACTGGTTAGCCACCGCCTCCTGACTGCCCTTTCTGAAGGGTTGCCGTTGATTAAGTTTCAGCTCGATTTAAGCACTCAGCTGGAGCTAGATCTTTCCTGAACCTTTCTGATCAGCCCCTCGGCCATATCGATTGAGAGTACGGTCAAAAACTGCTCTTGCTGACCTTTTGCAGCGTCATCACTGATTTGGCTGTAAATGTGTGGGTTGGCAAGGAGCCCAGCGAGGAGTCGGGCTGCAATGGCTTTGACTTCACTGGCTTGCATTTCCATGATTTGTTCCTTTGGTTTTAACCAGGTTGATACATAAATATCCTCCTCTGAGATCGCACATTCTCACCAAAAATGAGAAAAAACGATGGAAAAGTCGAGGAATTGTTTCAGCAGTGTTATCAATGGAAGAACACAGTACGTTGGAGCCCCTTGAGCCCATGGCGAACCCAGATAATTTCCCCCAAAGTGAGTACACCACCAATTCCCAGGATACAGATGCCACTGGGGATACAACACCTGATACTCAGGTTGAGGAATTTTCGATTAGTGGTGATAACCTGATGAGCAAAGTCCAGGAGCTGCTGCACGAGAGCAATATTCGACGGATTTTAATCAAAAACTCAAACGGTCAGGTGGTTCTGGATATCCCTCTGACGGCTGGGCTGGTGGGCGGCGCAGTGGGCATCACCTTTTTTGCACCGCTGATGGCAGTAGCTGCGATCGCAGGCATGGTGGCCCGCTTTACCCTGGTGGTCGAGCGGCGGGTACAGCCTTAAAGCATTCGCCAGGGGGCTAAAATAGGCGTTAGCGTTAATCGTCGTAGACTATGCCCGATGCTTCGTCCAGGATTAGCCCCGACACGTTTATTCCCGGCACTTACGTTGACCCTAATCTAGTCCAGGATCACTTCATTATTTGCGGATTGGGTAGCCTGGGGCAGCAGAGCATCGTCAATCTCGACAAGTTTAGCTACGACCCGTTTGAGGTTCACATTGCCGCCATCGACAGACACCCACCCGACAATTGGGAGGTAGATGACTTGCCCTCTCTTTTAGTCGAGCCGCCGATCCTGGGGGACTGTCGCCGGGACGATGTGCTCAAGCAGGCGGGGATTGACCACTGCCGTGCCATTTTGATTGTGACCAGCGACGAGAGCACCAATGTTGAAACTGCGATCGCAGCCCGACGCCTTAACCCCAACGTGCACATTGTGCTGCGCTCGTCACGCCACAGCTTGAATACTCTGCTGGCCAAGCAATTAGGTCGTTTTGTCGCCTTAGATGCGACGGAGCTACCCGCCATGACCTTTGCCCTGGCGGGTCTGGGGGAAGGTATCTTGAGCGTGTTTCAGGTCGGTCCCTACCGATTTCGAGTGATTGAGCGCCTGGTTGAGTCGGGGGAGTCCCAGTATGAGAACATTGCTATCCATCGGTTGCACCGTCGTGAATCCCGGCTGCTCAACCTTAAACCCCAGCAGCAACCACACCAGCCCATTGGCTGGGCCACTACCGCCTCCTCTGTCTTCCATCGCTGGCAACCCTATGTGCGTGTGCAGGCCGGTGACCAGATCGCCTACGTTGAGGTTGATTATCACCGCACTGAAACCACCACCCTGCGCAAACGCCCCAAAAAATTAGCCCGCAAACTAGGGAGATGGTTAGCAGATTTTTTTGACGGGGACTGGCGGCGACGATTTTCTAGCTTTTGGCGACAAGATGCCCAACAATCGCTGCGGCGGGTGATTATGATTGCCTTCTCAACCGGGCTGACTCTATGGGTGATCGGGACCCTGTTGCTCAAATGGTCAGTATCGACGCTCAGTTGGCCCAAGGCGATTTCCCTCGGGGCAATTTTGCTGTTGGGGGGCTATGGTGATGTATTTGGAGGGTTTGGGGCAAGTCGTGTCCCAAGTTGGGTACTGCTGGTGTGTCTAATGATTTCTGTCACCAGTTTGTTGGTTGTTCTTGGGGTCTTTGGCCTCCTCGCCGATCAGCTGCTGAGCTCACGCTTTGATTTTTTACAGCGCCGACCTCGGCTGCCCAAAAAAGACCATGTAATTATTGTTGGCCTGGGGCGGGTGGGGCAGCGAGTGATCCGCATTCTCAAAGATCTAAAACAACCTTTGGTGGGCCTTACCCAGCAGCTCAATTACCCAGATCTGATGACCCAGGTGCCCCTGTTGTTGGGGGATATGCTGCAAGAGCTGCCGTCTGCAAATCTGGCCACCGCCAAAAGCGTCATCGCGGTCACCGATGACCCGATTATCAACTTAGAAATTGCCTTGATTGCTTCAGAAGCCGCCGCCGCTGAGGGAAAATCGATTTCACCCGTGGTGCGCACCCTTGATCAAACCTTTAGCAACAACCTGGTTGCGCTGATGCCCCAAGCAAGGGCCTTTTCGGTTTATGCGCTATCTGCCGAAGCTTTTGCTGGAGCGGCCTTTGGTGAAAATATTTTGAGTTTGTTTCGCCTGAATGAACAGACCATTTTAGTGGCCGAATATCAGATTGAATCAGGAGATACCCTGAGCGATCGACTGCTGGCTGAAGTCACCTACGGCTATGGAGTGGTACCGGTATTGCTTCAAACGCGGGCGCTTGCGGGTGATTGGGAAGATGTGTTGATGCCGTCTGATGATCTGCGGTTGCATGGGGGCGATCGACTCTACGTACTCTCATCAATTAATGGGCTACGTCGCATAGAGCGAGGTGAAATGACCCCGCCACGCCGCTGGCGTCTGGAAGCGAAAGCCCCTCTGAATAAAGAAGTTTTGCTAGAGGCTGGCAATGCCCTTGCTAAAATGTCTGGGCTCAGTCTTTCACAGTGCCGAGCCTTTATGGATCACCTGCCCAACACCATGGAGCTATTGCTATACGACTATCAGGCGTACAGACTGGTTCAAAAGCTCAACCGTAGGCTGCCGATCCAACTGTCTCCATGCTAGCCCTTACACCGTCTTCGTCCATAGGGAAATGTGTTGGACAAGCAAGCCTATGCGTCCTAAACTACTGCCTATTCTTGACCGCTTGTCTGGTGGGTATTGACAGGCCAGGGGAAAGCAAGTCTTTCAACAGTAGCCAAAAGAAAGACACATCGTCTATGAGATATCTTTTCCACAATCGCTTCGGCTCAGTTGTCAACCTGTGTACCCACTCAAGCCCTAACTCGCTCATCCATTTTGGGGCTCGCTGAAGATTGCCTGCTTCAAAATCAATGGTTGCCCCAACCGCCAGGATAACCTTGACGGTCTTTAGCTGATGTTTGTATTGATAGAGCCACTTTTCCTGCTTTGGAGCCCCCACCCCAATAGCCAATACGGTTGCGCCTGACTCATTGATTAAGTTAATAATCTCCTGACTTTCCTCGTCGCTTTTCTCAAACCCAAAAGAGGGTGAATGGGCGCTAACCACCATCTCTCGACCCACTTTCTCATTGATACGCTTTTGGGCTTTTGCAGCTACCCCCTCAGCGGCACCGAGCAGAAATATCTTGATGTCCGGCTCATCCTTGTAGTGTTCATAAAAGACTGAGAAAAAATCAGACCCCGATATCTTTTCTTGAATAGGCTTGTTGAGCAGCCTGGACACGTACAGCAAAATTTGACTATCGCAGACCCGATAATCTGCCGAATCGTAAGCCCGACAAAAATCGCGGTCATTCTGCAGCTTAACAATGTGATCAATATTAGGTGTAAACACAGTACCGCCAGACTTCAGATTATCCAACAAATCATTTTTTGAAATGTTGTCAATCTTAACGTTCAGTATCGTAACTGTACCCATAATCTACCAAAAGCCCATCAGATACTAAAAAATCTCAGCAATGACATCTAAAACATCTAAGACATGTAACCCCAACCCCTTTCGCCAAGGGGGCAAAATCCAGATAGTCAATTCGCCGCATAGCAGTAGCAGAAGGGTTTCGACCAATTTGAAAAAATGAATAGGTTCAAAACTTGACAAGAGCTAACCCTTAAGCCCAAACCTCTGGTGGCTTGCAACAATGTCCTCTGTCGATGAGAGTCTGATCTGAAAATAGCCTGGTGAAATGAACAACTTATCGTTCCTGAAGTAACCGTAGTCATACAGCTGCCAGAGAATCCAAAATAACGAACAGGTGTAGAAATAATGACATATGACCAAGCTCGACCAGCTTAGCTACCGAAAACCATGGGGTACGTAAACCTTAGAGCAGGCAATATAATCGACCCAAATGACCTATCCGAGATTGAACTGCCGAGAAAAAGCCCAACAGACGGACAGAGCAGTTAACTAAACAGGTTGCACCAAATATGCTTTCAGCCACTATTAAAGCCAACCATTTAGAAGAAATTAAACAGTCAACTCATCAAAAGCACCCATGAACGGCCATGGCTAACCTGTTGTTTCAAAACCTTGAGTGCTCTACAAAGTGTTTGCCCCAAATGCAAATCATCAACTCTACGGCTAACTCCAGCTTACTCAGCACAGATTTTTATGAAACACACAAAAGTAGGCGCACTCCCAAAAACGTTAGCTGCGAAAGATAAACCACCTAACTAAAAATCTGTAAAAACAGCCACTCATCCCGTTGGAAAAAGTACAAAGTCCAGTTGCCCAAAGTGAAATACCCGTAAAAGTGACCTTAACGACGACGCCCCTAGCCATTAAACATGCGCCACGAAAGCCCAAAACCATGCACAAACATTTGAACTTCCATAAAAACGACTGAGACTGTTGCTGATTCTAGCTCAACAGATTACCAGGCCAAATCTTGGTTGTCAGAAAACAGAAACCAAGTAGCCAGGGCAAAGGATGCGAACCGACAAGTCAAAACTTGCGCTATCGCAACCCTACCAGAGTGCCCAAAAAAAATGTCCCCAAAAGCATACTCAGCACCCAACTAATCTAAACGACCCTTGGAACAGATTTCGAGTTCCAGAGCCAATCAGCAGTTGCGCCAGAGCGCTTAGTAGAGGGCAGTCTAGCCTTAGTTGAAAACTGGGTACCAGTTACATCGAAGCTGGATATGCCTCCCTAACGTATACGCGGCTCCATAAATGGAGTGTGTCCCCAAGCGGATACGATTTATCTCACCATTTCACTTTAACTGAGACGCCATGTTTTAGCAGAAGGTTCCAGCTAGGAGCCTGATAATATTGGAGTTTTATCTTCTGTTCCAGATTGGGCCTTAATTTGGAACTTGAGCTTATCGTCAATCAGGTCGATCAGCACCGTACTGCCTTCGGTGAAAACGTTTTCTAAAATCTTTGTGGCGATTGGGTTTTCTAGCTCTCGCTGAATAGCTCGCTTGAGCGGTCTAGCCCCATAAACCGGGTCAAAGCCTGCTTCGGCCAGGTAGTCCATGGTGGCATCTGAAATTTGCAGCGTAATTTTTTGATCTGCTAGTAGTTTGTAAATACGCCGTAGTTGGATGGACACAATCGAGCGTAGCTCAGTCTGCGTTAGCGCATGGAACAGGATTAAATCATCCACGCGATTGAGAAACTCGGGCCGAAAATGAGCTTGCAGTGCCGTCATCACCCGCGATCGCATTTCATCATAGTGGGAGTCATCCCCTGAAACATCAAGAATGTGCTCACTGCCGATGTTACTGGTCATCACAATGACCGTATTGCGAAAATCAACCTGGTGCCCTTGAGAATCAGTAATGCGCCCATCGTCAAGCACCTGCAGCAAGATATTAAAGACATCGGGGTGGGCTTTTTCGACCTCGTCGAGTAGCACCACCGAGTAGGGGTGACGCCGCACGGCTTCTGATAGCTGGCCGCCTTCCTCATAGCCCACATAGCCCGGCGGGGCTCCCACCAGCCGCGCCACCGAGTGCTTCTCCATGTATTCCGACATATCGAGACGCACCAGGGCATCTTCGGTGTCAAACAAAAATGCGGCCAGTGCTCGAGCCAGCTCCGTTTTCCCGACGCCGGTTGGCCCCATAAATAAGAACGAACCGATGGGTCGACCGGGATCTTTCATGCCGGCCCGCGCCCGACGAATGGCCGCTGCCACAGCCGCCACGGCTTCATCTTGACCGATCACCCGTTTGTGCAAATGGCCTTCGAGTTGGAGCAGCTTTTGTCGCTCTGATTCTAGCAGCCGATTGACGGGGATCCCGGTCCACTTGGCCACAATCTCAGCGATATCAGATTCGGTGACCTGCTCTCGTAGCAGGGTCGAGCCCTTGGCCTGCACTTCCTGCAGCTTGGCCTCTAAGATTTCTTGCTCCCGCTGGACTGCCTCCAGACGACCGTATTTGATCTGGGCGGCGCGGTTCAGGTCATAGGCCCGTTCTGCCTGCTCTACCTGCACCCTGAGCTGATCTTCTTCTTCCTTAAGGGCGTTGATCGAGTCCAGGGTTTGTTTCTCGGTCTGCCACTGATCAGTGAGGGTCTTTTGCTTAGCTGAGAGCTTGTCAATTTCTTTTTTAATCCGAGCCAGGCGCTGCCGCGAGGTGCGATAGGCATTGCCGCTGGTTTCCTCTTCCCCTTCGAGGGACAGTTTTTCCATCTCAAGCTGCATCAGGCGACGGTCGATGGTCTCTAGCTCGACGGGCTTAGAGGTGATCTCCATCTTGAGCTTGGCTGCCGCTTCGTCGATCAGGTCAATGGCTTTATCGGGTAGAAACCGGTCGCTGATGTAGCGATCGGACAGGGTCGCCGCCGCCACCAAAGCCGAATCGACAATTTTGACCCCGTGATGGACTTCGTAGCGCTCTTTGAGACCGCGCAAAATCGAAATCGCATTGTCCACACTGGGCTGACCAATGTAAACCTGCTGAAAGCGCCGCTCTAAGGCCGCATCTTTTTCGATGTGCTTGCGATATTCATCCAGGGTGGTGGCTCCGATGCAGCGCAGCTCGCCCCGCGCCAGCATGGGCTTGAGCAAATTGCTGGCATCGACGTTACTCTGACCGCCCGCGCCGACCACCGTGTGCAATTCGTCAATAAATAGCACCACGGTACCGTCTGACTCGGTCACTTCTTTAAGCACTGAGCGCAGCCGGTCTTCAAACTCGCCGCGGTATTTGGCTCCGGCAATCAGGCTACCGATATCCAGGGAAATTAACAGGCGATTTTTGAGCGACTCGGGGACGTCACCGTTGACGATGCGCTGAGCGAGGCCTTCTGCGATCGCAGTCTTGCCCACCCCTGGTTCCCCAATCAGTACCGGGTTATTCTTTGTCCGCCGTGATAAGACCTGGATCACCCGACGAATTTCTTCGTCGCGCCCGATCACCGGATCAAGCTTGCCCTGCTTGGCCGCCTCGGTCAGGTCGCGGCCATATTTCTCAAGGGCCTGGTAGCTGCTCTCCGGATTTTGATCCGTGACCTTTTGTTTGCCCCGCACCAATCGGATTGCGGTCATGAGTTCGGCAGAGCCCACCTCAAAGCCTTGCAGCAACCGTCGGCCAATCCGCTCATCTTCGACAAACCCCAGCAGTAGGTGCTCCACCGAGATAAACTCATCCTGCAAACTTGCCCGAGCGGTCTCGGCCTTATCGAGCATGCGATCCAGACTTTGACCCAGGTAGAGATTTCCATCCATGGCTGCCCTTACCCGCGCCTGCCGCTGCGAAAACGCCTCTAGCTCCTGCAGCAAAATTTCAGGATCTAACTGAGCTTTCGTCAAAATATCATCGGCCAACCCCTGCTGCTCTAGCAGCGCCACGATCACATGCTCTACCTCCAGGTACTGCTGCCGAAATCGTCGCGCCACATCCTGGGCCTCCACAATGGCATCCCATGCTTTGGCGGTAAATTTGTCAGGATTGGTTGGCTGCATTGAGGGCGGGTGTTAGGGTCTAGGTTTGAGGGGTTAGGCAACAGGTCAATAGGTGTCAGGCTCTAAGTTTTAGGCGTCACACGTGCGATCATCTAACCCCTAACACTTTATATACCCAACACCTAAAATACTAATACTCAAGTATATCAACCGGGGCACCGCTGTGAGAGAGTTACCCAGACGATCTAAGCCGACGCTGTTGCCGCCGTTGGTTTGCTCTTTGCCGAGCCCTGAGTCCCCAGTTGAATCAGCTCGATTTT
>JBCBQD010000080.1:0-20746 GCA_039820425.1 Cyanobacteria bacterium J06635_1 | reverse complement strand
TAGAACCTAGAATGTATCTGGGTTACAGAGAGCCCGCGTAGGCGGACTAAAGCCCAAGGGGCATGGCTTCGCTTTTCTCGAATGCCCCTTGGGCTTTAGGCTTCGCTAGTGTACATACAGGCGCGACTTCCAGTCGCTAGCCGAAACAACCTAAATCTTAGATTGCAGAACTTTTGTCAGTTAATCAGATGGAGAAGTTGCTACCTCACCGATCCACCCACTCACCCACTCACCCACTCACCCACTCACCCACCTCCCAGATCTTAAAAAGTCATTGCCTAGACTACCCATTCGGCAAAAATCCCATTAGAATCTGACGCATCGCTCCGTAATGGCCATGCTAAAACCGGTGATTGATCGCGTCCTGAAAAACCCTCCGAAAATGCCTGGTTGGGCAGTCCTCTCGCTGCTGATGAATGCCGTGCTGTTTATGGCATTGCTGGCGAGCTGGCAAGGAAAATCGGGGGCCGGAGAGCCGTCTGTATTACCCCAGGCCAACGCCGCTGATGTGACGCTCCCAGCTGAGCCTGTATCGGAACCCGCCCTGCTGCCAGCCACAAATAGCAGGCAACGCCTCAGTTACGAACAGTGGGTCACTTTGCTTAAGCAAGAAATGGATGTGATGAGCGCCAAGCATCCCGATCACCTCACCATTTTGCTAGGAGATTCCTTGAGTTTGTGGTTTCCGGCTGAGCTGCTGCCGGGGCGACGGGTGTGGATGAACCAGGCGATTTCAGGTGAAAAGACCCAGGGGCTACTGGCGCGGCTACATCTGCTAGATCAGGCCGAAATCGACACCATCTTTGTCATGATCGGGATTAACGATCTGATCTGGGGCCAAAGCGATGAGCAAATCATTCGCAACTATCGCGAAATAATGGACTACCTGAGCCGTTACCACCCCGAAACGAAAATCGTGGTGCAGTCAATCTTGCCCCACGGCGCGGAAACCTCTACCTGGGAAAGTCGCGATCGCCTTCTGGCCCTTCCCAACAGCCGGGTACGCGATATGAACGATTCGCTTCAGTCCATCGCCCGCAGATATGACGCCCATTACATGGATCTGTATCCTATTTTTTCAACCGGGGATGGTAATCTACGCCCTGACCTCACCACTGATGGGCTGCACCTCAATCGCGAAGGGTATCTGGTCTGGCGCACTGCGATCGCAATGTACAGCCAGGTAGAATTGCAATAGTCTCCATGTCGGCATTTCGGTAAACTAATCCTCGGGTCGAGACCCGTCATATACGGATTTGGGCAGGCACAAGGCCAGCCCCTACCTAAAATTCGCCCTTTCGCCCTTTTCCTTTCGCCCTTCCCCCTTTCCCTATGGACACCAAAGCCTTCAAACGCGCCCTCCACAAGTCAGAAAACTACTACCGCAATCAAGGGTTTGGTGAAAAAGAGCAGGTCCACGGTCAGATGGCTACGGAATACCAGAGCAATCTGATTCAAGAAATTCGCGATCGCGGTTATACCTATCAGCGTGGGGCCGTCATCATCAAGCTGGCTAAGGACTTTGGCTTTTGCTGGGGGGTTGAGCGCGCTGTTGCCATGGCCTATGAAGCCCGACAGCACTTTCCTAACGAACGTATCTGGATTACCAATGAAATTATCCACAATCCCAGCGTTAATCAGCGCCTCAAAGAAATGGATGTGCTGTTTGTGGAAGTCAAAGACGGCGAGAAAGACTTTTCCGGCGTTGCTGCTGGGGACGTAGTGATTTTGCCTGCCTTTGGGGCTACGGTCCAGGAGATGCAGCTGCTGGACGAACGGGGCGCAACCATTATCGACACCACCTGCCCTTGGGTGTCTAAGGTGTGGAATACGGTGGAAAAACATAAGAAAAAAGATTTCACCTCTATCATCCACGGCAAGTACAAACACGAAGAAACCCTGGCGACTAGCTCCTTTGCGGGCAAATATCTGGTGGTGTTAAATATGGCCGAGGCGCAGTACGTCACTGACTACATCCTCAACGGTGGCGACCGTAACGAGTTTCTGGCGAAATTTAAGAACGCCCACTCAGACGGCTTTGATCCAGGCACCGACCTCGATCATGTGGGCATTGCCAATCAAACCACTATGCTCAAAGGTGAAACCGAACAAATCGGCAAGCTGTTTGAGCGCACGATGATGCAAAAGTTTGGGCCGCAAAACCTGAACGATCACTTTTCCAGCTTTAATACCATCTGCGACGCCACCCAAGAGCGTCAGGATGCCATGTTTGAGCTGGTGGATGTGGATGTGGACCTGATGGTGGTGATTGGTGGGTTCAACTCGTCAAATACCACGCACTTACAAGAAATTGCTGTTGAGCGCCATATCCCCTCATATCACATTGATGGCCCGGAGCGAATTGGCCCCGGCAACCGGATTGAGCATAAGCTGCTGCATCAAGATTTGACCGTGACTGATGACTGGCTACCCGAGGGCAATATCGTGGTCGGGGTGACTTCCGGAGCCTCAACGCCAGATAAGTCAGTGGCTGAAACCATCGAGCGAATTTTTGCACTTAAGGCTGAGCAGGTTGCGATCGCATAGGGGTTGGTCGAGACCTAGAAACCCGGTTTCTTAGCCAAATTTGAAGATCCAGGGTTACCGAAATCAGAAACCGGGTTTCTGACTGCTTAGAAGCCCAGGCAGATGTAGCTAAAGCTTTGAGGCTGTTTTGTATCAATAACAACAAAACTGAAGTATCCTGCGATTGAAAAGCAAGCCAGATAAGTAAGAAATTATTGAGTATTGCCTATAATTTGGGGTTGCATAGATCCGGGATTTCGCGGATTTTTGTCTGGTATCAATGGAGACGTGCTGTCAAGGATTAGACCGTGATTTATCCTAGCAAAATAAATTGTTGAACCCTAAGCCCACGCTGTGTTTAAGAAAATTAACAACCGAATAAATACGGACGTTTGGCCGTAACTTAGTACACTTATTTGTCCATGGAAAAGTGAATGTAATTCCCTGGTGTCGGTAGCTTACTTTTTTCTTCTCCGAGATAATACGGGCTGCCTAACTAGAGTCGGATGATATGTTTATGTGAACTTCTTCATTAAGTCATTAAATGAAGTTTCAGAACATCAGGGGAACGGATTTAGTCCGCAAGAGCCATGGTTGGAATTGATATTCAAACGGCGCAGTCCGCTTTGTATGATTTTTTCCTGCAAAGCGTAAACCGAGAAAAAACTGAAGACACACTGGCTGCTTTCAGGCGTCTATTTACAGAGTCCACACAATCTACAACCTGGGATTTAGCCGCAGCCCTGCACGCGCTGATCATTGCCAATGATGAAGGAGAATTTCAACATACGCTGAAGCGGGTTTGTTACATCTTAATTAATAATTGGGGGTTACAGCGTCACCCTGATGCGATTCAAAAATTAGTCAATATTTTCCAGGATCAAGCCCTGCTAAAACCTGGATTCTCCTTGGTCAACAAGCGTTTACGAGAGTGGCTAAGGGGGTTTGTGTGCAGTGACCATTACAAAGAGTTAAAGCTGTTTGCTGCCCGTCACCACGAAGAGGCCCATTGGTGCGATCGCTACACCTCATACCTGCTGGTACCGCAGTACGTCAACCTCAAGAATCCGGTCGAACAGCGCAAGGCAGCCCACTCATTTTCCCACCGGTTGCGGGAAGAGTTTCGGTTTGATCTTGCCATGTATACCGCCCGCTCAGAGGGCAACCTGACTACCTCAGAGGGTGAGTATACTGTCCCTCCAGAAAAGGCACTCTACTTGCCTAAAAATCCGACGGTGCTGGGCGACACCGTCCTGACGTTAGTTAAGGTGCTGCTATTGCGGCCCGGTGAGTTTAGCTACACCAACCTGGCCAGTGTGTTTCGCCAACAGGTACGCCACCTGAGCTATCGAGACTTTAAGCGAGCGTTGCTCCAGTATTTGCTGTTTGCCCTACCCCTCTCTTCCACCGCTGATATCCTCAAACAATCTTTGGGAGAGCCTTTAATGGGGCTCTACACCCATCGAGATCGTGAGGAGATTAATGATGCCTTGATTTTAAGGACCTGCAATAGTCTGATTAATGAGCTGTTGACCCACGATCGTGAATATCCCTCACCATTATTTGCGCGGGTGATGGCCCAGGGTAACCCGCTATACTTGGTGCTGGTATTGCTCAAGATTTCGCTGTTTTGCCGCCACGTGCAAACCCATCTAGAGCTGCGGATTGCTGATCTGATTCGCTATTACGAAGGCTGCGCAGAGGCCGACTGTAGCTGGGTGATCAATTTCTTTGAAATGTTCCGCATTACCTTTGCTATTTTTGGTGAGCGTACCCGCTATAACCTGGTAAGGGTGGGTCAGTCTAAGCCAGCGCTGGCTCCCCCGGTCAGCTTGGATGACTATCGGATTTTTTCCCAGATGGGCTGTCACAATGCAGAAGTGGCAGAACTAATCCCAGCGTTAGCGATTGCTGCTAGCTAGTCGTGCTGTTGCGAAAACTGGTATGCCCCAATAAACGACAGCGCGATCGCAACCACCAGCAAAATCGGGATCGAGTACCAGGGAAACGCTGATAGCGGCTGATATGCGGCTGCCCTGAGCCCAATCGAGGTATAGGTGAGGGGCAGCAGATAGACAATCACCTTGAGCATATTGGGCAGCGTTGTAGGGTCAAAGAAGGTCGCTCCCAAAAACGACATCGGCACAATCAAAAAGTTATTAAACAGGCCCACGCTCTCCAGCGACTTCACATTCAGGCCTACAATCACGCCGAGTCCGGCAAAAACCGCACAGTTCAAGACCAGCAGTAGCAAAAACAGCGGGTTAATAAAGCTCAACGGCTGCTGGGTAAATAAAACCGCCACTAAAATCACCGACGCCGCCGTCAGCATCCCTCTCACAATGCCCGCCAGCATCTTGCCCAGGTGCAGCGCCAGGGGATGGATCGGATAGAGCAACATTTCCTCAAAGTTCTTGGTAAACAGCCGCTCCCCACAAATTGAGAAGGTGGTGCCGCCAAAACTAATCACCATTGACGACAGTGCCACCATCCCCGGTAGCATGAATTCTAAATAGCTATCCCCTGCCGCAGGAGTTGTCACCCGGTCAATAGAGCTGCCCAGCCCCAGCCCAAAAGCCAGGATGTAAATCAGCGGCGACACCAATCCTGAAGCCGCCACCTGGGGAATCCGGACCCGCAGATCGAGCCAATCTCCCCAAAAAATGGTCAGGGTATCTGCAATCAACGTATTGAGCGGGCGTATCTGCTTGAGGGGACGCGCTTTGATGGACTTCACGGGGGATTCACCAGTAGACTAACGGGCTTGCCTTTGCACGCAACTCAACGAATCAAAGGCATACTAGGAACAGAACTTCTAGAGTAAACTAAACTTTGGCTGCATCCAGACCTGTCGTTTGCCCTACGGGAAAACTCAAGTTTTCAAACTGGCTGCAGTTTCGATTAAATTTTCTTACTGTTTCTAGCGTCTCATGAAACGTAAACCCCGGTACATGCCACCTCCGAGAGATATGAATGATTACCGAGAGCCGCCTAATGGCCCCAACGGTTGGCCAGGCGGGGGGGGACCGGGTGGCGGCGACCCCAAGGGCGGTGGCAGTAAAAACCTTTTTAATCTGGCGATTTTAGGCGGCATTTTTATTATCGGCATCGTGGCTGGCATGATTTTGACCTACAACGTCAACTTTAGCTCCGAAAGCCTCACGACCGATTTGGAAATTGCTAAGCTGGCTCCCAATCCTCAACTCTGTGCCCAATATGGGGCCAGTGCCATCGTCACCGAAACCCGGACGTTTGTGACCCTCAACCCTCGACGGGTGTTTGTGTCTCAGCCTCAAACCCAGCCCGGATGTGTGCTGCGTAGCTCAAACTGGAACGTACTCAAACAAAAAGACGCGATTAATGGTGAAGACGTCAGCGCCTGCCGCAACCGGATGAATACCTTTGGCTATACAGGCGATATTGACGTTGCAGAAAATGCCGAGGTCAACTGTCTTTACCAGAATGATGGCCAGACGCGGTTCTAGTCCTGCGTCAAGCTTAAAATTTCGGTTAGCAAGGACGCGGCGAGGGGAGGACGCGGAGATCGCTGATTCGATGAAGTTGCCGCGTCTATCATCGTCGTGTTCACTCAAAATTCGCTTAAGTGCTTAAGGTAGGGGCTGCCCAAAGGAAATCGGCTCGGGCCACACTGAAATTGGTGTGGGTGACGTTGGAGCCTTAGAGTCAGAGATCCCTTGAATCTCAGGCGTTGTGCCTTGAGGCTCGGTTGGGTTGCCTGTCACAGGTAGGGGTGTTAATGACGGGTCGAGGGAGGTTGCGATCGCAGAGGTCTCTGACGGCTCCTCTGTCAAGGCTTCCGGCGCAGGTTTTGTGACGTCTGGCGTGGCTTCTGCCGCCTCAACCGCTTCGATTTCTGGCGCTATTTCTTCTGGAAGACCATCGGCACCGGCCTCTGAGACATCAGCCGACAGGTCCGTCCCAGGGGTCTCTATTTCGGGGTGTACGTCTGCTGGGGGTGCCTCTGGGCTTGTTGCAGGGGTGACGACGACTGCTCTGAGATCGTTGTCAGCGGGAGGCACTGCTTCGGAGGTGACGTCAGGCCCTGCTTCAGAGGCTGCGATGGGGGGGGTAGCGTCCAGGGCGGGCAGCACCTGGCTTGGGTCCGCTGTAATGTTGCCGTCTGGGGGAACTGGGGGTAAAATCACAGCCTCAGACGCAGCTTGTACTGGGGGGACCCCAGCTGTAGTGTCAGTAACCTCAGGGGCGCTCATCGGGGGCACCTCGGTCACGGCGGCCCCATCGTTTTCTACCTGGATACTGGGTGGATGGACACTGGGCGGGCTGACACTGGCTGGACTTGACGGGGCAACCGGCGCATCAGCCAGGGCGGGCACGCTGATCACCTCGGCATTGGCAGCGGGGGCATAGGGGTCGATGGGTAGCTCAGTTGGCACACTGCTAGCCGGACCTGGCTGTGAGAGCTGGAGGGCATCTGCGTTGAGATTGGGGGGCAGTATCAGGGCGTCTGCCCCATTCAAGGTCCCATTCAAGGCTGAGAAAGGTTCATCACTACCCTCCACGCCACTCTCCTCAGCAACCGTGGGAGCAACCCCTGCAATCAACGGACGAAAACGCCATTGCCGCCGCCCATCTATATTGTCAAACTGAATGTCGGCCTGGTCGGGGTCTAGCTGGGTCCCCGCCATCAGATCGACGACAATGCGGACCGCATCGTCCGAAAATTGTGAAACCCGAATGCGCTCTACCGCGCCGTCATAGGTTTGCTCTGTGTCCACATCGCCTAGCTGGGTTTCGGGGATATCCAGGACAATCCGGGCGGGCTCTGCCAGTAAGAAAAACTGGGGCGTGACGCCCTCAGGCAGCGAAAATTCTAGCTGATGGGTCGATGGATCGAATGACCATGACGATAGCTCTTGTGCAAGTGCACGGGTCGATATCACCCATGGGCATACCAGGGCTGTGGCGATCATACTGCCTCGAAACCATCCCCCAATTTGCTCATATCCCATAGCGCTAACCCTCTACCGGAGACACCTTGACGCAATTAAAGGTTACAGCATACGCCAATTTGTAAAATGTGGGGCTGTTTTTTTGATAAAAGTTCTGACCTGTCTGAGATTTATCGGTCATTATGGAGGCATCAATCCACCCAGCACTTTGGAGACATGACCCGATGGAAATGCATGAACTGTTTACCCTATTGCTGTTGCTGAGCCCTGGGCTGCTCCTGTCTGTCCTGGTGATGACCGCTTTCTCGTTTGGAGGATAAAGCCGATGGTGATGGTTGAGTCGACAATGCTGCCCTTGGGGACCGCTGCCCCCGCCTTTGAGCTGGCCGATGTGGTCTCAGGTAACCCGATTTCTTTAGAAACCTTTGCGGGCAAAAAGGCGCTGCTGGTGATGTTTATCTGTGCCCACTGCCCCTTTGTTAAACACGTACAGCAAGAACTGGCCAAGCTGGGTCATGAGTATGTTTCTAAGGAGGTCGGTATCGTTGCCATTAGTTCGAATAGCATTGAAACCCACCCCCAGGATGGGCCAGAGCACCTAAAGGCAATGGCTGAGACTTACGGATTTGAATTCCCTTACTGTTTTGACGCCGATCAGTCGGTCGCCAAGGCTTACACCGCCGCCTGCACCCCAGATTTCTTTTTGTTTGATGCGGAGATGAAACTGACCTATCGCGGTCAGCTTGATGATAGCCGTCCCGGCAACGGTAAGCCAGTCACAGGTGCTGATCTGCGTGCGGCCATAGATCAGGTGCTGACTGGGCAGACAGTCCCTGCTGAGCAAATGCCCAGCATTGGCTGCAATATCAAGTGGGCCCCAGGTAACGCGCCTGCCTATTTTGGGGCATAGATACACTCAACTTCTATTAACTTGAAGTCATTGTGACTACAGGTTGTGTTCAAAATCGTTAGACTGGGGTTGTTTGTACCTGCAACTCGGTTATGGCCCACCTCAAAGATCGACGTTCTCAGAATATTGAAGGCGACCTGTATGTCGATAGCACCTGTATTGACTGCGATACCTGTCGCTGGATGGCTCCTCAGATTTTTGCCCGAGCGGACGGTCAGTCTGCGGTGCATCATCAGCCTGCGAATGAGAAAGAACGGTTAGCTGCTTTGCAAGCACTCCTGTCTTGCCCTACCGCCTCCATCGGCACGGTTGAAACACCAACGGATATGAAGCAGGCCCAGGCCAGTCTGCCAATGCTCATCGAAGACACTGTCTATCACTGCGGCTATCATTCTGAGAAATCCTATGCCGCGGCGAGTTATTTTATTCAGCGTAAAGATGGCAATATTCTGGTTGATTCCCCGCGGTTTACCCCACCCTTAGTCAAGCAGCTAGAGGCGATGGGCGGGGTGCGCTATCTGTATCTCACCCACCGTGACGATGTGGCTGACCACCAACAGTTTCATGATCATTTTGGCTGCGATCGCATTCTCCACGTTGACGACATTAGTCGAGAGACGCAAAGTGTTGAGATTCAGCCCAACGGGACTAAGCCCTATGCTTTGGCAGACAATCTGCTGATCATCCCGGTGCCCGGTCACACCAACGGCCATACGGTGTTGCTATATGGCAACAAGTTTTTGTTCACAGGTGATCACCTGGCCTGGTCGGTCTATCTAGAGCACCTATACGCGTTTTACCGATACTGCTGGTATTCCTGGCCGCAACAGGTTGAGTCAATGAAACGCTTGTTGGACTATTCTTTTGAATGGGTCTTGCCAGGGCATGGTCGCCGTTATCATGCTGAGCGTACTACGATGGCAGCCGAGATGCAGCATTGTGTCGAGTGGATGGCATCTCAACAGTAGAAAGCTTCAAGCCTCTGTGAAAACTCAGCAATGGGTCATAATGGCTAGTAGATACGAGTTGAAAAATCGGGATATGGTTCAGTCCGCCGCCCCAAAATACATGACCGTCGAAGAGTATCTCGCCTATGACAGCGGTACGGATGCCCGCTACGAACTAATTGATGGAGAACTGGTAGACGTGCCCCCTGAGAGTCCTTTGAAGGTTCGTATTGGCATATTCTTGATGGTTCAATTCATCAAATTAGTGCCGCTGGTTCGTGTTTGTCATAAAGATGCAGAGCTTCAGCTTGCTAGCAAACGCGCTAAGTTTAGATATCCTGACTTAGTAGTCCTGTCTGAAGAAGGCGTTGCGGCCCTTGATGGAAAATCTCGCAATACGATTTTCTTAGACATGCCTGCGCCGCTTTTAGTGGTTGAAATTGTCTCTCCTGATAATCCCTCACGGGACTATCGCCAAAAGCGCTCTGAGTATGCCGTCCGAGAGATCTCTGAATACTGGATTGTGGACCCGATGACGCAAAAGATCACGATACTCATCCTACGAGAGGGGTTTTATGACGAAACCGTGTTTGTGGGAGATCAGTCGGTTGAATCACCTACACTGCCTACATTTTCGTGTACGGCCGAGCAAATTTTAAATTATCAAGATTAAGCGTCTTCCCAATGCCGATAGAGATCTTCGGCATAGGTTAAAATCTCTTCGTTAGGCAGGCGGATTTTTGGCTTTTGTCTTGGATAGCTGGTTTCAATGGCTTCGGCGTCTTGCTCAACCACCAGGGCAACCCCTTTAAGAATACTGTTATTAAAGGCTTTGAGAACGTTGTATTTGTACTGGGCAAAGACCAGTACAATTGAGCGAGTGCGATCACCACTTTCTGGATATAGCAGATGCATCTGCACTAATTTTCCCGTTGGAAGTGATGTGCGCACGATGGTCGTTGAGGGGAACTCATATTCCAGATGAATTTCATATTTTTTAGGCAATAACAATAGTGCTGGATTACTGAATAGCTCTTTCCAGGAATTGTCTGCCCGCTCAAGCCCCTGAATGACCGTGGCATGGTAGCCAGCTTTCTCAAAGTGAGAGACGTGGTTGTTTTTGATGCGTAAAACATCACGATGAGTGCCGTTTTGGTGATTGTAATCGTAGTTGATCAGCACGTTGCTGAGAAAGTCACCCTGGATACTACGGGAAATAGCTACCCCTACAAATTCATACTCTGCCGAAATCTGTCTATGGAGATCAGGAATGGGCAGCTTGGGTTCATGGCCCCCGTAGGTCCAGATGAAGTCTCCTTGTATGCTCAGTTCCAGGGTATTTATCAAGGGTTGTCCCTCAGGTTTGCCATCGCGACAACGTTGGCCGTTTCCGTTAAATGCGACGGTGTGAAACGGGCAGACGATGATATTGTACTCTGGGCAAATCCAACCGTTAGAGAGGGGAGCTTGCTGGTGGGGGCATACATTCCCCAGTGCAAAAATCTCGCCTTGGGCGTCTTGCCACAATACATAATCTTGACCGTTGAGGGTAAGCTTGTAGGGCTGATGGAGGTTCAATAGTGAGCGATGGGCAATTAGCCAAGGTGCCCCAGGCAGCGTCGGTTTATCTCTCATGGTCAGCGTTGTCATAAGGGTTTCCTCAGAGGGGCCATTTCATCTTAAATCGTGTAAAACTTGATTCAAATGGGACGCCTTTAGTCTTTGATCAGCGATAATGAACTTATGGGAATGACTTATGCTGAAATTGAACTGATCAACAGCGTTGACCTGGGCCTGATGCGCCGAGGTGATCTAGACGCGGATCAAGTTCGCCGCATTAAATTAGATGCCATGGTTGATAGCGGTGCGCTGATGATGTCGCTTCCCCGCTCGCTGGTGCAGCAGCTTGGGCTCGATATTATTGGTGAAGGCGATGCAGAACTCGCTGATGGCTCAGTCGTTACCTTTGATATCGCAGGTCCGTTAGAAGTGCGATATCAAAATCGTCGCACTACGGTTGAGACATTGGTCATTCCCCAAGAGACCGAAGTGCTATTGGGTGCAATCCCGATGGAGGGCATGGATGTTTTAACTGACCCTAAGCAGCAAAGGCTGATTTTGAATCCCAAAAGCCCAGGTCGAGCCCGAGTCATACTCAAATAGCCCTAATCCAAAATCCCCTTCGACTGTGCTCAGGGTAAGCAAAATCCAAAATCCTTTACTCCCATTCATTAAACTCTGCCTGTTTGCGTCGTCGGGCTCGTTTAGTGTCTTGCCAGGCGCTGCCGACGCCCTGCAAAATGCCCCGGCCAATCAGACCAATGCCGCGCCCTACCACCTCGGTGAGCACATACACGACGCCGCTGCCCACAAATGAGAACACCGTGCGTACCCTGGGTGCGAGGGCATCGCGGGTTTCGATGGCCATGGTAAGCGCCCATTGGATGCCTGAGAGCTGATCTAGCTCGTCGCGTCGGGGGGCATAAATGGTCTCTAACTCAAGGCCGCGGGGGGTGAGCCTGAGCAGGCGATACTGGCTTTCAAAAACGGCTTTGGGCTCATTCACCCAGGTGTCCCAGCGATAGCGCCAGGCTAAATCGTTGCGAAACCGTTCGATCTCTCGGGTTGACATCAGCCGACGATTGTAGAGACTTTTTTTAAGCGCTTCAACATCGGCCAGGCGATTCAGTAATGGCTGCATGACTGCGTTTGCCATTTGGATGATTAAATTTTCGAGCAGCTTTTCGCTATGGCGAATCGCCTCTGGTGTGGTGGCTAAATAGGATGAACCGTCGATAAATAGAGATTCTTGAAATAGCCAGTGGCCCAATAGCTCAGACGCGAGGGGAATCTGGCTGAGAATTTCAGTTCGAACGGTCTGTTGTTCTTGTCGTAACACGGAGACGACTTCTTGCTCAACAGCATTGACGCGGACAGTATAGTACTTGCCAAAAAACTCCTCGACCACAGTAGACCAGAGATCGTCGAGCAATTTGGGCGTTTTCTCAGGAAGCTGGCCAGGTTGTATGTGAGACTGGCGCAGGTCGTCTAACAAATCTTCGAGTTTGCGCAAGATGATATAAAACAGCTCGCGTTTTTTCTCAGTTCGCAGAATGTCGATCTCTAGGGGAAAGGAACAAGAGTTTTCAAGTTTGGTTTGCAGTTTGCTAAAGACAGTGTCAAAAATCAGGGCCTGGATATCGCCAGGTTGCGATAGCGCACGCGCTGACTGGCTAGTTCGCAACGCTGGGTTGGGTATGCCTGATAGTGGTTTCCCCCCCGGTGCTTCAGGGGTTATAACCCCTCCACGCCCCCCCCCTGCGGTGGTCAATGAGCTGCGGGCGTGGTCTGTGCTGTCTGGAGGGGTGTCAATGCTACCGGGGATGCCCCAAGGGGTACCCCAATTATTATCTTGAAATTGGGGGGTGGCCCAGAGCTGTTTAACAATCCATTGGGCGGCTCTGAGCTCGCGGGCACGGCCTTTTAGGACCTGGGCATTCAGCCATGACAGGCGACCACTCTCGCGGGCAGTTTGGACCTCGGCAATCGCCTGGTTGATTTGTTGTAGACCAGATAGTCGCATGCTCAGTCGCATTGCTGTAAACGGCCCTGGAATTTGAGTGGAAGCCTGGGGACGTACTGGGGCCGCCACCGGTGGCGGCCCCACTGGTAGGGTGGCCTGGGGTTGTGCTTGGGCAACCTCTCGAATGAGTTGGGCCAGGTCCCGGACGGGCATGCCTCGGGTGCCATAGCCGTCGGCCCCGACCTGCCGGGCGGCTGATTCGAGGACGGGCTCGGTTTTTGCACTCAGGATCAGCACGGGCAAATTGGGAAATTCTGACTTAATGGCCCGACACAGCATCAGGCCAGGCATTTCGTCGGGGTCACCCTGACCTAAGCCCATGTCTAAAATCACCAGATCAATAGGCCGCAGGTCGCGACTCCGCAAGGCAGGTTGCTCAAAGGCTTGCTCCAGGGCCTGGATACGCGATCGCAACTGCTCGAGGGCTGCTTGGGCACCGCTGGCTTCGTCCACCACCTGAAACCCCGGTAGCTGCTCTAACCAAACCCGTAGACCCAGCCGAAACGTTGGGTCTTCATCCACCAGCATCAGTTGAAGGGGACGCTCACTCATTCGAGGTTGGGCATGCGGGGCTAGGCTTAGTAATCGTCGTAATAGCCGTCATCTTCGTAGTAGCCATCATCTTCATAGTAGCCGTCATCTTCGTAATATTCATCTGCATAGGCTTCGGCTTCGGCGGCCCAGATGGCAGCGAGTTCGGCATCCCAAATATTGATCGATCGTCTGGCTTCACTGTAGAGGGCACGGCCATAGCCGATCTGAGCGGCGACTGCGATCGCATCTGACAATCGTCCCCGTGCTGCTAGGTTCTCAGCCCGCACCAAAATCGGTCGGTCTTCCGCGATTTGGATTTGGTTAATCCAGCCGCTGGCCAGTTCTCGGGCCTGGGCATGGAGGGCGCGACCTTCCTCCACCTGATCAACCTCATTGACCGCATCGCGGAGTTTGCCCTTGTCAGCCAGGGCAATGGCCCGATCGATAATGGGCTGATCCTCAATAATTTGAATCCGTTTACTCCACTCTGCGATCTTGGTTTGAGCCTCAATCCGCAGGGCTCGCCCCAATGCAACCTGTCGGGCCTCGTCAATCGCCGCTTGAAACCCTTTGAGATTTTCAGCAGCAGCCAACTGCTCGGCCCTGACCAGATAGGGACGATCTTCGATACGCTCAATTTCTTTAGACCAATGCGAAATCAGGGTTTGAGCCTGGAGTCGCTGGGGGCGAGCGGGGGCAACCAGTTTGGCTTGCTCAATCGCTAGGCGATAGGTGGGCTTGTGGCCCAGTTGCGCCATCATGTCGGCAAAATAGAGCTGCCTGAGATCCTCAAGCTTTTGGGTCCATTCTTGGCGGCTAGCCTGGGCCTCTGCGTAAAAAGGGCTAGTTTTGGGAATTTGTTGAACTGCTCGAATCGCTTCTCCCAGGTTAAGTATTTTTCCGTAGGAAGGCAGCCAGTGATGATCAACCTGGTTGACTATCTGCTTAGCATAGGCAAAGTTAACCAGATCCTGTGCTTCGGGAGACTTAGCCACATCAACTGGCACTTTTTGAATCGCCGCAATGGCTCCGTCGATGTCCTCTTGTTCCCATTTGCGAAAGCTATATTGCAAAACTGCATCTGACCACGCTTCTATTGATTCTTTGGCTTCTGGCCAGGCTTTACTGCGAATATCAATTTTTTGAACCAGCCCGAGCGCCTCGATAATAGATTCAAAGTTTCCGGTACCGGCAATGGCACGGGCTTCCTCGAGTTGTGAACGAGAATTTTTCTCCCGTTGAACTTCTTCTATCAGGGCCTGATGACGTTTCGCCAGCCAGTAGTCGCTATTCAGCAGTTTGAGATCTTGCAGGGCTTTGAGTGCCGCTGGCCAATCCTGCTTTTCGATGGCTTTTTCAGCGGTTTGGGCGATGGCTTCCCCTTGTTTCCATTCCCCCTGCCAGGTTGCGATCGCATCTTGAACGGTAGGATACACCTCTGATTTTTCGGGGATGTGCTCCGCTAGTGCTACCGCTTTGGGCAGATCACCCTGCTGTATACGACCCTGAGCTTTATCCAACAGTGCTTCTGACCATCGATTTAGCAGACTTTGAGATTCTTTGTAAGCAGGATGCGTCTCGGGCCAGTCTGCGGCCAGTGCGATCGCATCGATCAGGGCTTGCTCGGTCCCCGCTTCGGCCTTGGTCTTGGCGCAGTAAAAACGCTCTCCATCTGTACTAAAACTAGAGATTTGCTCACAATTGGGCAGGGGCGGAATCCGGGTCATCCAGGCCAGTGCCCAAATACCCAGTGCGCTTGAGCTCACCAATAGACCCAGCCACAGCAGCGGCCACAACCAGCCAGCTTGACGTCGCGGCTTCAGAATTTCGGCATCGGGTTGAGATGTGGTGGGAGTGGAGGTCATGTTGGCCCAGGGCGACACATTTTAAGTCAGCTTCACATAAGACATGCCAGAGCTGCTCAGAGAGACAACCGGCATCAAAATTTTTGCTGTCATTGTAGAGGTAATTAGCCAAGTTAAACAGGGCTTTAAACCTTTTTACGCGCTAAAGCGGATATCGGTAACCGCCTATTGCTAAATTGCCTGTCCCACGGCAAAGTCTATGAGATTCCAAAAACCAGCATAAAAAAAGCTAGACAGCGAGAATATTTCGAATTATGACTGTCATCCGCCAATCTGTTGCATTTTCTTGCCCGTCTAGAACACAGGTTAAAAGGGGTCGATAAGATTTAGGAGCATTTCACAATGCAGCATCTATCTAAATCAGGAGTGATCAAATGGCGGAGCTTGTATCAGGTCAAGAATTTAGTCATGACACTTCCCCCAACGCTTCCTATAGCGTTAAAGGGACTGTTCAAATCTGTGCGACCAACTGTGACAAGAAAGAAGATGAACTCAAAGCGGGGTATAACGTTGTCAAGTTTGGTGGCTGCTCTTATTCAACGACAACAGAGGCTGATGATCAGGCCGCCACGGTTTTGATTCCCCTGGTGATGGCTGCCGGGGGGGTCTTGGATATTGAATTTGGCCATCGGACGGTGAGAAATTGGCTGGTTGTCTCAGGGCATAAAATTCAATTGCCTGATACGTATTTGGCCTATGCCAGGGGTAATCTCGTGGATTAAATATTTGAGTGTGCCCTGCCCATTTTCTGGGGCCTGATCTGGGTGAGTTGGCTCATACTGTGTCAATCTTCTGTGTCAACCTTGCCCGAGTTAGGCGTGAGCGGATGTAAAGTGAGAGGGTGCGTTATGGGTAAAGCTGAAGGTCAGCCATGGAAGAAATCGATGAAGACCTACAAGCATTTTTGGTAGAAAGCAATGAAAATTTGAGCCAGATCGAAGGGGATTTGGTGTCTCTGGAGCAAGATCCAGACAGCTCGGAGTTGATGAATCGCATTTATCGGGCGCTCCATACCCTTAAAGGGAACTGCGGATTTCTGGGGTTTGAGACCTTACAGTCCGTCGCCCATGCGGGTGAAAGCTTGCTGAGTCGATTACGCGATGGCATCGCCTCTCCTGGGGAGAATCGCCACCTAACCCTAACGGCAGACATCACGACAGCCCTACTCCAGATGGTAGATGCCATCCAGCAAATCCTGGCTGCGTTGGAAGCCACCGGGCAAGAGGGGGAGGGGGATTACACGGCTTTGATTGTACAGTTAGGGGCGTTGCAAGCGGGGGGCGTTGAAAAGGTAGGGGAAGCAGAGGGGAATGGGGCAAATGTAGAAACTGTAGAGACGCTAGCGCTAGCGTCTTCTGCCCAGGAGGGTGGGGATGCTGATATTCCATTAGCATCGATCGCATCCCCTGCCGCGAGTGTCAGTGACCGGGCGATTCGGGTTGATGTTGGCCTATTGGATAAGTTAATGAACCTGGTGGGCGAGCTAGTTTTGTGCCGCAACCAAATTTTAGAGCATGCCAATAATCAGGCTAATAAGGCTTTAGCCGACACCTCACAACGATTAAATCTTGTCACCACAGAGTTGCAAGAAGGGGTGATGCAGACCCGAATGCAGCCGATCCGCAATATCTGGAGCAAGTTTCCTCGGGTGGTGCGCGATATCAGCTTATCGCTGGGCAAGCAAGTCCAGTTAGAGATGGAGGGGGAAGACACCGAACTCGATAAGACGTTGATAGAAGCGATCGCAGATCCCCTCACCCATCTGGTGCGCAATTGTGTAGACCACGGTATTGAAACCCCGACAGATCGAGTTGCGGCGGGCAAATCTGAAGTTGGCAAACTCTTGCTGCGAGCCTTTCATGAAAGCGGCTACGTCAATATCGAGATCGCGGATGATGGTAAAGGCATTGATGCCGGACAGATCAAAGTCAAAGCGGTGCAACGGGGCTTGATCTCGGCTGAGCAAGCGGCGCGCATGGGTGAGCAAGAATCACTCAATCTAGTGTTTTTACCCGGTCTATCTACGGCTGAGCAGGTCACCAACTTGTCGGGACGGGGGGTCGGCATGGATGTCGTCCAGACCAATATTGACAAGATTGGCGGCAGCATTGACGTCTCTAGTAAGCCTGGTCAGGGCACCTCTTTTAAGTTAAAAATCCCGCTGACGCTGGCGATTATCCCTACGCTGATTGTGTCGAGTGGCAGCGAACGCTACGCCATCCCGCAGGTCAGTCTGGTTGAGTTGGTGCGTCTGGAAGGGGAGCAAGCCCGTCGAGGCATCGAAATGGTCCATGGAGCCCCCGTCTATCGATTGCGTGGCAAGCTATTGCCCCTGGTCTATTTGAATCGAGAACTCCAGCTAGAGACAGCGAGCGATGACATAACACAGCTTGAAACAACACCCTCAGAAGCTGCAAAATCAGAGGAAGACCTTGAAGTACTCAATATTCTGGTTTTACAGGCGACGGATAAACCGTTTGGGTTATTGGTAGATGCCATCCATGACACGCAGGAGATTGTGGTCAAACCTCTGGGCAAGCAGCTAAAAGGTCTCTCTTGCTTTGCCGGGGCGACGATTATGGGGGATGGTAAGATTGCGCTCATCCTGGATGTTCAGGGGCTTGCCCAAAGGGCACATGTGATCTCTGAGGCCCAAGAGGCTGCTCTCAAAGCTGATCGGCTAACCCAGGAGCAGGCCGCCATTGATTATCAACAGTTGCTCTTGTTCGAAGGCCCCAATGGACGTCACATGGCCCTCCCACTCGCTCGGGTCACTCGGTTAGAAAAAATGCCCATACGTCTGATAGAGGGAACCGACCGTCAACATGTGATTCAGTATCGAGACCAAATCTTGCCGCTGATCTACCTATCGTCTGTCCTCACAAATCATCTTGACGGACCGCTACCCAAGATCGCAGAAGACACTATCGAAATGCTGGTAGTGTCAGTGGATGACCAGCGTAACGTGGGTTTGGTCGTTGAGAATATCGTCGATATTGTCGAAGAGCAGATTTTGATCAAAGGCACGGCGACCCAACCCGAAATCCAATACTCTGCGGTCATCCAAGACCGGATTACTGAGCTGATTGATGTGGATGCGATTATTCGAGCGGGAGCCCCTGCATTATTGCAGGCAGAGACACGAGCAGAAACTGCTGCCGTTTAAAGGACTGGGATCCCAACTCAAAGCAGATACTGGCTCTGTCTATGTTCGACACCGTTGGTACATTTCTCGTCGATTTTATCCGGGTTAGTATTGGATAAAGGGGTGATTCAACGCATTCTGAGGAGGGAGCTTATGCAGGAGTCGGTGATTTATCAAGACATTATTCAAGAAGGCATTCAGCAGGGTATCCAGGAAGGCATTCAGCAGGGTATCCAGGAAGGCATTCAGCAGGGTATCCAGGAAGGCATTCAGCAGGGCATTCAGGAAGGCATTCAGAAAGAGCAGCAACTGGTGATGCGGCTCCTCAAGCATCAAGTTGGCGATCTTCCTGAAGACTATCGAGCGCAGGTTGAGGCGCTGCCGCTGCCACAATTGGAAACTTTGGGGGAAGCACTGCTGGATTTTGAACAGTTCGATGACTTAGTCAATTGGCTAGCAGACCATACTGAGAACCAGGAGGAGCCTGAGGCTGGAACTGACTAAACCAAGCGCAGTCCCCACCAGCGCAGCGCACTCACTGCCTCGCCCAACCCGAAAATTCAGCTTTGACAGACGACTAAACCTTCTACACGAGAATTTTGCACTGTGGCTGACGAACAACAGTTTTGTACTTTTTTTCTAGATCAGCTTTTATTTGGCGTCACTGTCGAGAAAGTGCAGGAAATTATTCGCTATCAAGAGATGACCCCCGTGCCCCTGGCTCCGACAGAGGTGGGTGGGTTAATTAATCTGCGGGGGCAAATTGTCACGGCAATCGACCTGAGGCATCGATTAGACCTGCCAGACCGCGCCGAGACGCAGCAACCGTTGAATGTGGTGGTGCGAGTGGGTGATGAAACGGTGAGCTTGCTGGTGGATGCGGTGGGCGATGTCTTAGACGTTTCGGCTGATAACTTTGAGCGCCCCCCGGAGACGCTCACAGGTCAGGTACGGACTTTAATTGCAGGCACCTACAAGCTGGATGACCGATTGATGTTGGTGCTTGATGTTGACAAAGTTGTGGATGTCACTGCTAATTAGGGCTTGAGATCGCAACGCAGCCAGCAGCTGCGCCTCTTCGCAGGGTATCGAGATGAGTGCTGCTGCGCACATCTTTATAATTTCTTAAAAACACAAAATCTTATAGGGGTTCGAGCCATGCAAGGCCCTACGACCTCAAGTGACATGGGTATTTATGCGGCTTGCGTGCTAACACGGTTTTTCCTTAAACCAACGTTCATTAGTATGACTGGAATACATACAAATTAGGTTTTGAGCTGTTACATCTGTTTGGTTGGGTGATCAATCCTCTCGCAGACCTTTGCCCGGTGATACATAGGCTAAGAAACTGGGACTCAAAAATTGGGACTCAAGAACCGGGCTTTGTCAGACTAAGCAGTCCTTCAAAACACGCGACTCCTGTTATGTAGGTTCGGAGGTTATTTTGCTCAATCATTGCGATAAACTACCCTGGCAAGACAATCACCGCGAGCAGATACCCCCGACGCACATTCTTTTGGTCGAAGATAATCCGGGAGATGTGTTTTTAGTCAATGCCCTCTTAAATCAGGTAGAGCTGCCCCCTTATGAGGTCACCCAGGTTGACTCACTGAGCGCAGCCTTCCAATGCCTTGAGACAGATTATTTTGACGTTGCTCTATTAGATTTAGGTTTGCCTGATAGTCAGGGTATGGAGACTCTGCTGGGTTTGCAAGCAAAAGCACCTGGCCTACCCACCGTAGTCCTAACTGGCTTAGAGGATGAAGCCTTATCGGCTCAGCTGGTCCGGCAAGGCGCGCAAGATTATTTGATCAAAGGCCAAATCAGCCAAAGCTGGCTAAAGAGTGCGATCGCACATGCGATTGCCCGGTCAAAATGGCTTGAAGAGCAATATCAAAAAGAAAGACAGTTGCAACAGTCCAATTGGGCTTTGCGATATCGAGTTCGTGAATGTAAAAATGAGCTCGCCCATATGAACGATCAACTCCATCTGCTAGAAGCCCGCTCCTCGACCGATGCATTGACCGGCATTGCGAACCGCTACGGGTTTGAGCAGTATCTTGAGCGCGAGTGGTTGCAGGCGCGTCGCGACCAGCGGCCTCTCTCGGTGATTATGGTCGATATTGATTACTTTAAGCAGTTTAACGATAGCTGTGGCCATCCCTGGGGGGATGAATGTTTGAAGCAAGTTGCGCAGTCCCTAAAAGCGGCTTTGAAGCGGCCTTTAGATTTGATAGCCCGATATGGGGGCGAAGAGTTTGTGGCAATTTTGCCTGATACGGTACAGCACGGAGCGGTTAAACTG
>JBCBQD010000079.1:0-20926 GCA_039820425.1 Cyanobacteria bacterium J06635_1 | reverse complement strand
GTAGGGGCCAAGGTCACCTTGCCCAGGGATTAGGGGAGCAGAGGGGGCAGCGGGGGGCAGCGGGGGATTTTGGATTTTGGATGGGTTACCGGTGATCTGTAGGGGCGATCCCTTGTGGCTGCCCAATTCGGGATTCAACTTCATCAACCGAGCAGGCGGTTGTGTCACACATAACCGACATCCAATGACATGATCAAATTTTTTTGCAGAAACGTTTAAGATGTAAAGCTGTATTCCCCCCTTCGCCCTTTCCCCTTCGCCTTTCCCCCTTCGCCCTTCGCCCTTTCCCATCACCCACCACCCATTACCCACTACCTCCCCCCTACCCAAACTGTGCAAAACCTCCTACTCGCGGCAGACGCTGCCCTTGAAAATCCGGCCATTGAGGAAAACCTGCGTCAGTTTTTGCTGGTGCTGTCAGTGTCGCTGGGAGTGGCTACCCTATCGCGGGTTTGGAGCTGGTTTCGCAATATTCCCTATACCCTGCTGCTGTTGCTGGTGGGCCTGGGGCTGGCGGTCTTAAATGTGCGTCTGGTGAATCTTTCACCGGAGCTGATTCTATTTATCTTCTTGCCGCCGCTGCTGTTTGAGGCTGCCTGGAATATTAAATGGAGTAACCTGAAACGCGATCTCATCCCGATTTGTTTGTTTGCTGTGATTGGGGTGATTATCTGCGTAGGCGGTCTGGTGTTTGGCCTGTCGGCGGTGGCGGGTACCTCCCTGGCGACGGCGCTGCTGGTGGGGGCGAGCCTATCGGCCACCGACCCGGTCTCGGTGGTGGCTCTGTTTCGAGAGCTGGGGGTCAATAAACGTCTGACCACCCTAATGGAAGGCGAGAGCCTGTTTAACGACGGGGTGGCGGTGGTGGCTTTTAACCTGCTGCTGGGCCTTGCTTTGGGGATTGAGCAATTTAATGTGTCGGTGACGCTGGCGCAGTTTTTAGTGTTTGTGGGGGTTGGTGTCAGCGTTGGGGGCCTGATTGGCTTTGGCATTTCTTTTTTGACCCAACGGTTTGATCTGCCCCTGGTGGAGCAGTCGCTGACCCTGGTCTCGGCCTATGGCACCTATCTAATTGCCGAAGAACTGGGGGGCTCTGGCGTGATTGCGGTGGTGACGACGGGGCTGATCTTGGGCAATTTTGGGTCTCGCATCGGCATGAACCCCCGCACCCGACTGGTGGTGTCAGAATTTTGGGAATTTCTGGCCTTTTTTGTGAACTCTATCGTCTTTTTGCTGATTGGCGACCAGGTGCAATTTGACAATCTGGTGAACTACCTCGATTCGATCGGGGTTGCGATCGCAACCATCATTCTGGCCCGAGCCGTCAGCATCTACGGACTCAGCTTTTTGAGTAATCAGCTCTTTCAGTCCAATGTGGATATTAAAGAGCAAACCGTCTTGTGGTGGGGTGGATTGCGCGGGTCTGTCTCGGTGGCCCTGGCTCTGAGTGTCCCCGCTTATTTAGCAGAACGCGAAGAAATTATTGCCGTTGTGTTTGGGGTGATGCTGTTTACTCTCCTGGTGCAGGGGCTTACTACCAAGCCACTGCTGACCTTTCTGGACCTGCTGGGCGATCAACCCCTGCGTCAGAAGTACATGCAGTCGGTGGCGCGACGGGTCGCCCTCAATCGGGTAATTGAACGGATTAAACAACTCCTGGAACGACAAGAAATCGAAGAAGAATTTGGCAAATACCAGCTGGCTCTGGTAGAAGGCCAGCTCCAGGAGTTAAACATCGAGTTGGATAAGCTCCAAAAGACCAATCCCGAGATTCAAACCCTGGCCGCAGAGCAAGTCCGAGAGGAGCTGCTAGCGATTGAGTCTGACACCTACGCTGAGTTTATTCGAGCCGGACAGCTCAAAGATGAACTGGCTCCGCTGTTGCAGGAAGTGTTGGAGTAGCAGGAGATAGGAGACAGGGTGGATCTTATAGATTCGAGTTCGAATCTGGGGCAATCTCAACGCCCCCGCTGCGCTGCGCTGACAAGCGATCGGTGAGTAAATCGCTGAGCTGCTCAACGTGAATGCCGCGAGATTGACAGGCTTCTTTAAGGGCGGCTGTAAACTTCATGGTGTCATCGCCGTAGCCGCACTGCTGGGTAGCGGCCAGTAGACCTTGGGAAGCGCTTGCCCTGGCACAGTCAATTAGCTCGGCACCGTTGAGAGGAGTCACTGCACTCATAGTTTTAACCTACGTGACTGTACTCTTACGGTAACGCAAGCTCCCTAAATCACCTCGCCCTCCGTGAAAAAATGCAAAGGAAATTTGAAAATTTGAGCGGCTTAACCGGAATAGTCTCGTTTCCTTTGGAGGATTAGGAAACATTTTTCGCAACAACCATGCCAGGTTATTCCAAGTTTTGGGCCTTGATGATGGGGGGGCTTGCCCCAGTTCTACTAACGCCCCCTGTTGAGGCCCAATCGATTGTCCCCAATGCCGATAGTGCCAATACCCAGGTAATTCAATCGGGTAGCCAATACGACATTACAGGGGGGCAGCGTTCCGCCGATGGGCAGAACCTGTTCCACAGTTTTCAGACCTTTGGGCTATCGGCGGGGGAGATCGCCAACCTGATCGCCCAGCCCGAGGTGCAGAACATTTTAGGGCGGATTAATGGCGGCAATGCTTCGGTAATTGACGGGCTGTTGCAAGTAACAGGCAGCCAGGCAAATTTATATCTACTCAACCCGGCTGGGGTCTTGTTTGGCCCCAATGCCACCCTCAACCTACCTGGCAATCTGACCGCCACCACCGCCGATGGCATTAGCTTAGCGGGCGGGCGCTTTGATGTGCTGGGCAACCCTGACTATGCCGCGCTGGTGGGTCAGCCCAATACGCTTTGGTTCCGCATTGTGCAGCCGGGGGCCGTGGTAAACACTGGAGACTTGCAACTGGGGGCAGAACAAACCCTATTGCTGGTGGGGGGTACGGTGGTCAATGACGGTACGCTGAGCACGCCCGGTGGGGAGATTGCGATCGCAGCCGTCCCCGGCGAGCAACTGGTCCGTCTGAGCCCCACTGGCTCAATTCTCAGCTATGACATCGGCACAGGAGAGACCCAAACGGCTATCACCCCCCTCTCTTTGCCCGAGCTCCTAACCGGCACCGATACCGAGTTCACGATGACCGAAGGCGTTGTCCAGATCGCCCAGGTCAATATTCCTAACGAGCCTGGGACAACCCTCGTCAGCGGCCAGGTCGATGTCTCGAGCCCAGGCGGGCCTGGCGGCGACCTGTTTTTGCTGGGCGAAACTGTGGGCGTTGTTGAGGGCGATTTGCGGGCGACAGGCACCACCGGCGGCAATGTCAACATCGGCGGTAGCCAGACCGGACAGGGCCCCCTGCCCAATGCCCAAATCACCTATCTCGATGCCAACACCACCGTCGATGCCAGCAGCACGGCAAATGGCAACGGCGGCAACATCATTGTCTGGTCTGACACCACGACCCAAAGTCAGGGGCAGCTGCTGGCACAAGGGGGGCCTCTGGCTGATGCCAATGGGGGCGGCGACGGTGGTTTCGTCGAAACCAGCAGTAGCGGCTATTTGAATGTTGAGAATGCCCCCGATATCACTGCCCCCGCTGGAACAGCTGGCATCTGGCTGATTGACCCCTTCGATATTGTGATTGATGATTTTGCGGGTACCAGTAGTGGCTTTGACCCAGCTAACCCATTCACAGCGGTTGCCTCCCCGGCCCGGCTGGATATTAATACCCTGACCAGTGCCATCACTGACGGTGCAACCGTCATCGTAACCACGGGTACCACAGGTACAGAAGCAGGCAATATCACCCTTAACCAGACCCTGTTCTACGATTTGTTCGAGGATGGCGCGATCCTGTCTTTAGAAGCTGCCGGTAGTATTTTTCTGAATGATCGAATTGCGCCACTGAGTTCCGGCGGGCAACCTTTAAATCTGACTCTGTTGGCAGATACTGACAATACTGGCAACGGTCGGGTGGTGATTAATGCCCCGGTGGATAACTTTCCAGGGAGTGCCATCGACACCAGCGGGGGGGATTTGGTGATCCAGGCCGATAGTACAAATTTAGGCACCCCGGCGATTACCCTGGCTGACAATAACAACATTAGTACGGTTGACCCATTTAGTGAGTTTCCAACCGGCGGCGACATTACAATGACCGGCACGGCCACAGGGGGGACTGGGATTCAGCTTGGGGGTGCCCTGGAGGCGGGCGGACAAATCCAGCTCAGCAGTAATCAGAATATTGAAGTTGATACCCTGCGAGCCACGGGCAATATCACGGTCAATGCCGATCAGCTTTTTAGGGCCACTGGTGTCATCACCGAGTTTGATTTTTTGGGTGATGGTACGCCGATAGAAGTAGGCAGTCTCCAAAGCCGGGTGGGGCAGGTGACGATTCGGCACGGTGGCAATGGTGAAGTGCCGTTTGTCGTAGGAGATGCTGCAACCAATGGGACCGCTTCAAATATCTTGGCTAACGACAGCCGCTTAGAGCCCCCTGCCTCCTTTTTGGGTGATTTTGTCGATGGGGATATTGCTATCTTGACCGGCGAGCCGGAGCCGCCGGAGCCGCCGGAGCCGCCAGAGCCGCCGGAGCCGCCGGAGCCCCCTACAGACAATCCAGCTATTCCAGGTTGTGTGGCCGATTGTGTGAACTCACTACCAGAGCCGCCGAGACCGCAGGTAGAAGTCTTTATTGATGAAGACCCGACCCCACCGCTGATCGTGGAGCGGGGCGGCGATGTGCCCCTGGCTATCAATGAGCTTGAAACGCACTATACCCAGTCCTTTAAAGACTATCTGAGGCTAGCCGGAGAGCCCTTCCCCAATCCTGAGCTACCCAGAACCCAAGAAGAATTGCAGCTAGTGGCCGAGAACACCGGCATTAAACCCGCCATTCTCTATGTGTCGTTTGTGCCCCAGTCCCTGGAGCTCAGCTCAGCCCAGGTTAAACAGACCGCCCAGCCGAGCGATCTACTGGAATTGATTTTGGTCACCCCAGACAGCCCTCCGGTTCGCAAAACCTTGCCGGTTACCCAGGCCCAGGTGATCAAAATAGCCGAGCAGCTGCGTCGCGAGGTGTCTAACCGCAGCCGTCTGCGCAGCCGCACCTACCTCAGACCGGCCCAGCAGCTGCATAAGTGGTTTGTCGACCCGATCAAGGAGGACTTGCTAGCGCAGGAAATTGGCAATATTGCCTTTGTGATGGCACCAGGGTTGCGATCGCTGCCCGTGTCGGTGCTCCACGACGGCAATCAGTTTCTGATCGAAGACTACAGTGTGGGGCTGATGCCCAGCATTGCCCTGACCGATTTGCGCTATGTGGATGTGCGCGATAGCGAAGTCCTGGCCATGGGAGCCTCTAGCTTTACCGATCAGCCAGCGCTACCGGCGGTGCCCATTGAGTTGACCACGATTACCGAGCAGCTATGGCCTGGGGATTTTCTCTTAAATGAAACCTTTACCCCTGATTTGTTGATTTCTAGTCGCCAGCGCAAGCCCTACGGCATTGTCCACCTGGCCACCCACGGCGAGTTTCAAGCGGGCAGCGTGGATAACTCTTATATCCAATTTTGGGATCAGCGGCTGGGGGTTGATCAGCTCCGGGCCTTGCGGCTCAACAGCCCCCCTGTGGAGCTGATGGTGCTCAGCGCCTGCCGCACTGCCCTGGGCAACGAGGAAGCCGAGCTGGGCTTTGCGGGTCTGGCGGTGCAAACCGGGGTCAAGACCGCCCTCGCCAGCCTGTGGAAGGTTGACGACATTGGCACCGCCGGGCTGATGACCCAGTTTTATAGCAGCCTGCGGGAAGAACCAATTAAGGCAGAAGCCCTACGCCGGGCTCAGCTGGCCATGCTGCGAGGCGACATTCGCATCGATAATGAGCGACTCAGGTGGTCAGGGGGGGAGATTATGCTACCCCCCGAGCTGGGTAGCTCATCGGGTGAAGATTTCATTCACCCTTACTTTTGGGCATCTTTTACTGTAATTGGCAGTCCTTGGTAGCCCGTAACCCCACCATTCGCTAGCCCCATATCAACAGGGGGGTAGCAACATGGTTTAATTTGACGCTAGAGGTGTGTGGAAAGGATCGTGATTTTTAAGCAATTGAGATGGATTTCAGGGAGCCTATCTTTAGTCAGTCTGGCCTGGGCCGGTCGGGCCACTGCCGCCGTCCCAATCCCGTCTAATGACGATATATCGCCAACCCAACAGAGTGCCTCTGCCACTCACGACAGCCTTTCCGAGCACGTTAGCGCCTCTGCAAGGGTCCCTGAGCTGCGACCGAGCCAGCAAACGCCACAGCCTAACTTCACACCCACCCAGCTCAGTCAACAGTCGGGGCAAGAGGATCGCTTGCCCCCCTCTGTGTTAGCAGTCGAGCCGTTATCAGACGAGCCAACTCCGGTGCTATCGGCGTCAGCAGATGTGGCTCCAGCAGCACTGACAGGGGCAACCCTGATAGACATGGACACCCCTCAGCCCAGCTCCACGGAGACTCAACTCAGCCAGCGCCCCGGTCAGGAAGATCGCTTTACCACCCCTGACCCCGAAGCCGAGCCGTTGCCAGAACAACAGCCGCCAGTGCTACCAGAGCCGCCAGAGTCCTCTCCAGAGCCGTCCCCCGAAATAACGCCCGAAACCTCTCCAGAGGAGCCCCGCGTAGCGGTGCAAGACATTCAGGTGGTGGGTAGCACCGTCTTTGATGAGGCTGATTTTGCCCCAATCTTGGCTGAATACGAAGGTCGCGAACTCACCATCCAACAACTTCGCCAGGCCGCTGACGAGGTTACCCAGCTTTACCTGAACGAAGGTTACATTACCTCTCGGGCCATCTTGAGTAATCAAACCATTGAAAATGGGGTTGTCCAACTACAGGTTGTCGAAGGCAGTTTGGCCGACATTCAAGTCGAGGGGGCTGACCGACTGGCAGGCTATGTGCGCGATCGCATCGAACTCGGGGCCGACACCCCCCTGAGCCAGATCGATCTCGAAAACCAGCTGCGGCTGCTGCGAGTAGACCCTCTGATTGACAATATTGAGGCCAGCCTGAGAGCTGGAGAGGGCTTAGGAGAAAGCATTTTAATTGTGCGCGTCGAGGCGGCTGAGCAGCTTGAGGCTCACCTGGTGGTGGATACCAACTCGCCCCCCAGTGTGGGGACCGTGCGCACCGGGGCAGAGGTCACCTATCGCAACCCCTTCGGCATTGGCGACCAGCTCCAGGCCTCGGCCTACCGGGCCACCACCGGCGGGTCAGAGCTTTATGAACTCAGCTATCGCGCCCCCGTTAACGCCATGAACGGCACCATCTCAGCGCGAATACTACCCAGTGAATTTGAAATCATTGACCCGGCTGAGATTGCCGCGCTGGATGTGACAGGCTCCGCCGATGTCTACGAGCTGAGCTATCGCCAACCCCTGATTCGCACCCCCCAAGAAGAATTTGCCCTCTCCCTGGGCTTTCGTCACCGCGATGGGGAAACCCTGCTCTCGGGCTTTACCATTGACGAAAGCAGCACCAGCGTGGTGCAGTTTGGTCAAGACTATGTACGCCGCGATGTGAATGGGGCCTGGGCGTTGCGATCGCAGTTTAACCTCGGCACCGGATTGCTTGATGCCACCGATCGCGCCGATGGCGTTGACGGTCAATTCTTTAGTTGGCTAGGTCAGGTGCAGCGAGCCCAGGTGCTCAACCAGAACAATATTTTGATCTTGCAGGGCGATGTCCAACTGGCGACGGACAGTCTGCTCGGTTCAGAACAGTTTGTTGTGGGAGGCGGTCAGTCGGTGCGGGGATATAGCCAAAACGCCCGCTTCGGCGACAACGGCTTTCGTCTATCTGCCGAAGACCGCATCGTCGTCGACCGAGACGAAGCCGGTACCCCCGTTTTACAGCTCGCGCCCTTTGTCGATATGGCCGCCGTTTGGAATACGGAGTCCGGTACCGCTGCCAACGATGAAAACTTTTTGCTCGGTACCGGCGTGGGCTTGCTCTATCGGCCCATCGACCAGCTGAATATTCGCTTTGATGTGGGCGTTCCCCTGGTGGAGTTGGATGAGCCGGGGGACAGTGCGCAGGATGTGTTTATTTATCTGAATCTGGATTACAGACTGTGATAGGTCGTGAGCAGAAGGGAGAGGGCGAAAGGGCTAAGGGAGATAGCATTAGCCATACCCGCAGGATGTAGGGCAAAAGAGAGAATAAAGCTATCTTCCCTGCCTCTTCTGCTTCCTTTACCTTTTCCCCTTCCCCTTTCGCCCTTCGCCTTACCCCTTTCTCCCAGCCCTATCGAGCATGGCTGTGCTAGCGCCTTGCCCCTTTCTCCCTGCACCTTCTCCCTAACAGTTCGCCAGAAACATCCCTTGTTTCTCATGGGCTTTGGCAATCATGCCTTCAAAGGCCTTAGCACATAGGGGTTGGCTAAACACATAACCCTGCATGGCACCGCAGTTGAGCTGCCTTAGGGTGGCGAGTTCTGCTGGGGTTTCTACGCCTTCTGCAATGGTGTCAATCCTGAGCCCTTGGGCCATTTCAATAATGGCTTTGACGATGACAAGGTTGCTCAGGTTGGTATCTAAATGACGAATAAAACACTTGTCGATTTTGAGCACGTTAATGGGGAATCGCTGCAAATACCCTAGAGAAGAGTAGCCGGTCCCAAAGTCGTCAATGGCAATGGCAAAACCGCTTTCACGCAGATCCTTAAGCATTTTACTGGTGCGATCGACATCGTCAACCAAGAGGCTTTCGGTCAGCTCTAGATCAATCAGTGATGGTTCGATGTCTTCTTCGTGCAAGATGCTGACCAAACGACTTTGCAAGTCAGGCACCTGAAATTGCTTGGCCGATAGGTTGATGGCAATGGTCATCACCGAAAAGGCCGTCTCTTGCCATTGTTTGATCTGCTGACAGGCGGCCCGCAAGACCCATTCCCCAATCGGCAAAATCAACCCAGATTCTTCTGCGATCGGAATGAACTGAGCCGGTGATATCAGGCCTTCATCATGAGAGTTCCAACGAATTAAGGCCTCGGCCCCAATCACTTCGCCCGTACCCAAATCAACCTGCGGCTGATAATACAGTTCAAACTCTTCTCGACTCAGCGCCCGTTTTAAGCGAGCTTCCATCGAGAGGAAAGGCTTGATAATAGTAGATTTCGCCAGTTGTCTGGTGGCATTGATCTGTTGAATCGCCTTAATCAAGCATTGATTAAAATCTTGTCCGGCTTCTATGACCCGACTGAGACTGTACTCAATTTGTAAGGTATGGTTCTTAATCGTCAGCGGTGCGCTCAGATGGCGATTGAGCGAGGCGGTAATGGTTGCAAAGGCTGCGTCATCTGGCTTTGTCATCAGCAAGATAGCAAATCGTTCGCTGCCAATATAGGCAAGGGTATCAACGGCAATGCCAGCGGATTGGGCCCAGTTTTGTAAGCATTGGGCCACAGCTCGCAGTACGGCGGCCCCAAACACATGCCCAAAGCGGTCTTGCAAATCGTTGTAGCCTTGAACCTTGAGCAATACCAAACAAAGCGATGCGCTCGTAGCTGCATGACTTTTGACAATTTCGTTGAAGCGCGTTTCTGTGCCCACCAGATTGGTTAGCCCAGTCAGGGTATCGACAAAGCCTGACTCTTCAGCCGATTGCGATCTCGCGATAAATTTGGATTGCGATCGCGCAAACCCTTGAGAGAGCTGCTCGCGTTTCTTAAGCTGAGCCTCAATGGCGCGAATCAAATCTTTGGGCTCAAAGGGCTTGGCCAAATAATCCTCAGCCCCCAGCTCCATCCCCTGACGCAGGGCGGCATAATCTGCTTTGGCCGTCAAAAAGATCAGCGGAATCAGCGACGTGTCTTTCCCATCTCGCAGCTGGGAAAGCACCTGATAGCCACTCAACTCTGGCATATTGATGTCGCAGAGAATTAAATCAGGCTTGCTGGTTTGTGCTAAATCAATCCCGACTTGCCCGTCAGAGGCAGACACAACAGAAAAATGATATAGCTCCAACAACTCCGCCAGACTGGCCCGCATTTGAGGCTCGTCTTCGATTACAAGGATTTTGGCCATTGACTTCAGGAATCCCGCAAATGATTAAAGCTTGGCCACATCCAGACCTATTGTTTGTCAGACCTATCGTTTGTCATCGGGTAAAAACTCAAGGTTTCAAGCTGGATGTGGTTTAGCACAATCTAATTTTTATTGTTATTCATGCTTTCTGACATCGATATTCATCAGGATCTTTTGAGATCAAAAAATGTTTAAATCACGCAGCTATCTATGAAATAGTAGTTGGCTGTCTGTGTTTTTACTTTCGTGAAATTACGGAGAAAATCGCCATTCTCGCTACCCTGGAACCATTTGTAGCGGTTTTCGGTTGGGATGAATAGATCCTGGCAGTGAGAGGTGGGCAAGTGGGCTTCGACGTGAGCGCTCAGCCGAACGGGAGGTGGGAGCGTATTCAAGCGGTGGGGGCGTATTTAATATGATTGGGAATCGCTATAAAGTCCTAATTTGAGGTCAATAGCCCTTAGCGGTTAGTCCAGAAACTGGCGTTCAGTTTAAGCCGGGAAATCCAGGCGGTGTAAGCATCCAGGAGTCAGGAGTCAGGAGCAGGAGGGGACTGGATTCTGACTCCTGACTCCTATCCTTGGGAAATTTCCCGCTCTAAGTTGATAGTCCAGAAACTTGCACCATTACTTGGCGCTGTCTAGGGCCATCCAGCTCTAGCAGCATCACTGATTGGTAGGTGCCCAATGCCAGTTTGCCAGCCACAATGGGGATCACTTCACTGGTACTCAGGGTCATTGCCATTAGATGAGAATGGGCGTTGATGGGCTCATCGGGCGGCACCGTGCGCAGATGCAAATCATTGTGCAGGTAGCGATCGCCCGCCGGAGCCAGTTTTCTCAAGTAGGTTTTGATATCCACCAGCAGCCGTTCTTCATATTCGTTAATCGCCAGGGCGGTGGTGGTATGGCAGGAGAAGACGATTGCCTGCCCCTCGGTGATAGCGCTCTGGTCAATCAGGGTCTGAATTTCATCGGTGATATTGTGAATACTGATGCTATCTTGGGTGGTGATTTTGAGGGTGTGGGAGAGGATTTTCATGGAGAAATGCCAAAATCATTGTCCGATATAACGCCCAATAATTTACCAGATGCCCTCGCTGGGGTTGCTGCCTTGCAGCCCCTCTACACGTCTTTCTCAACTCCAGAGATGCAGTACCGGGGCAAGCTGATTCGTCGGGTGATTCCTAACCTCATCACCCAGGCAATTGAGGCTAGGCAAGTCATTCTCCCCACTGCCTTAGCCCCTCTAAAGATTAGCGCCAGCGATGGCATCAGCGCCAAAGCCGAAATCCCCTGGGTCAGGTTATATCTGGCTAGCCTTTCCCCCTGCGCCACCGTCGGACGATATTTGGTGTACCTCTTTGAGAATCAAGGTAAAACGGTTTGGCTATCTTTAAGCACAGGGGCCATGCAGCTCGAAAAAGGGCGCTATATTCCCCGACCCAGCGAACAGTTGGCACAGACGGTTGATTGGGCGAGAGGACACCTTCAAGATCAGGGAGTTGAGCTGAATGGTTATCCCCATCGGCTTGAATTGGGACGGGTGAGATCGCAGCTTGGCCGCACCTATATCAAAAGCTCCATCCTGGCGATACGATACCCCATTGACACCCTGCCTGGTGAAGTTACCTTTTGGGCAGACCTGACAAAATTCTTGCAATTTCTAGAGATTCTCTATGGAGCGGAGCGGACTCTCTAAACGCTGATGCTCAATCTTAATACAGGCATCCATAACAACCTGCCATCCAGCCTCGATAGCTTGCTGGGCAGCAGCTTCATCCCAGATGTCTAACTGGGTCCACAGACATTTGATTGGGGAAACAGAACCCAGCGTGAGGAGGTCATCGACAATTCCAGGTAAAAATTCGCTACGGCGAAACACGTTGACGATGTCGATGGGGGCGGGCACGGCTTGCAGTGAGGTGTAGCAGGGTTCGCCGTCAATGGTTTTAAGGATCGGGTTGACAGGGTAGACGTGATAGCCCTGGGTTCTGAGATATTGGCCGATCTGATAGCTGGGGCGTTGAGGTTTGTGGGAGTGACCCACAATCGCGATGTGGCGCGCCTGGGTGAGGGCATTTCGGATGATATCTGGGTCGCGGTACTGTTGTGGCATCATCCCCGCTCCCCCATCTGCACCTTCCACAGTCCGGCATACACCCCTCGCCGTGCCAACAGCTCCTCATGGGTGCCCCATTCCACCAGCTGACCTTGCTCCATCACGTAGATGCGATCGCAATTCCGCACCGTAGATAGCCGATGGGCGATGGCAATGGTGGTGCGGTTGCAGGTGATTTTCTCAAGGGAGCGCTGGATGGCGGCTTCGGTTTCGTTGTCCACGGCGGAGGTGGCTTCATCCAGGATTAAGATGGGCGGATCTTTGAGAATGGCGCGGGCGATGGCGAGGCGTTGGCGCTGGCCGCCGGAGAGTTTTTGTCCCCGCTCTCCCACGATGGTGTCGTAGCCCGCCGGGAGCTGGGCAATAAACTCGTGGGCTTCGGCCATTTGGGCGGCGGATTTGATGGAGTCTAGGCTGGCGTCAAAGCTACCGTAGGCAATATTTTCAGCGACGGTGCCATGGAAAAGAAAAACATCCTGGCTGACCAGGCCCACGGCGCGGCGCAGGTCGCCCAGATCGAGGGATTGCAGATCAATGCCGTCCAGGGTGATGCGTCCTGAGTGAATCTCGTAAAACCTGAGCAGTAGTTTCACCAGGGTACTCTTGCCGGAGCCAGTGGACCCCACAATGGCGATATTGCCACTGGCGGGAATTTTGAGTGTCAAATGCTCCACCACCGGGGTGCGATCGCGATAGGCAAAGGTGACATCCTCAAATCGAATATCCCCCTGCACATTGCTCACCGGCAGCCGATGGGTGCCAGGGCGAATCGCCATCGGCGTATCTAGCAGATTCATCACCCGATTCGTCGAGGCCATGGCCCGCTGGTACTGATCCAGGGTTTCCCCTAATCGGGTCAGGGGCCACAGCAGCCGCTGGGTGAGAAACACCAGGACGCTGTAGGTGCCGACCGCCAGGTTCCCCTCCACCGTTTGCAGACCACCGTAGAGCAAGGTGGCGGTAAAGCCCACCAAAATCAAAATCCGAATCAGCGGAATAAAGGCGGCGCTTAGGGCGATGGCCTTGCGGTTGCTCTGGCGGTAGGCTTCGCTATCCTGGCGAATGCGCTCTAACTCATAGTTTTCCGATGTGAAACTTTTGATCGTCGCCATGCCGGAAATATTGTTAGACAGACGACCGTTGAGCAGACTGACTCGTTCACGAACGGCGGCATAGCGAGGGGCTAAGTATTTTTGGAATGCGATCGCACCCCAGACAATAAACGGCATCGGCAGCATCGCCATCCAGGCCACCCTCGGAGCCATGATAAAAAAGGCCGCCCCAATGATGATCACCGTGGTGATCACCTGCAGCACTTCATTAGCCCCCCGATCGAGAAACCGCTCCAGCTGGTTAATATCGTCATTGAGCACCGACATCAGCCCCCCCGAGCTGCGATCTTCAAAGTAGGCCATTTCTAACCCCTGCAAATGCCCATAGGCCTCCAACCGCAGCTCATGCTGAATAGACTGGGCCAGGTTACGCCACAGCCATTCATAGGCATATTCAAAAATTGATTCCAGCGCCCACACCACAAAGGTGATCAGCGACAGCACCAAAAACTGGGCGCGAATACCAGCCACCCCCCAGCTGGCAATCAGCGAGTCTTGCTGCTTAACTGCCACATCCACGGCCAGACCAATCAACGCAGGCGGAGCCAGGTCAAAGATTTTATTGAGCACGGAGCAGGCACTGGCTAATCGCAGCTGGCGGCGATAGCGGCGACTGTAGCGGAGTAGGCGCTGCAGGGGATGTCGGGTAGATGGGTGGGTAGACATGGGTTTCCCTGATTGGGTGGGGAGATGGGGAGGTGGGTAGAGAGTAGTGGGTGGTGGGTAGTGGGTGGCGGAACGAAACCTCCATTGTGCCGCATCCACTGCCCCCCGGCTAAGCACAAAGCCGATGGGCTTCCATCGATTTTTTCGCTGGGGGCATCTCTCGACCCACAGCAGCGGCAATGGGGCGCAGCTCATCCATTAATGCCACCATGGTTTCTAAGGAGAGGGCCTGGGCGGCATCGGAGACAGATTCGTCAGGGACGGGGTGACATTCGATGATCAGGCCGTCTGCACCGGCTGCGATCGCAGCCTTCGCTAAACCTGGCACCAGATCTCGCCGCCCCGCTGCGTGGCTGGGGTCCACTATCACCGGCAGGTGAGTAATCTGCTTAAGTGCCACCACGGTCCCCAGATCGAGCACGTTGCGGGTATAGCTATCAAAGCTGCGAATCCCCCGTTCGCAAAGAATCACGTTGGGGTTGCCGTGGCTGACCACATATTCCGCTGCCATCACAAATTCCTCCAGGGTGGCGGCCAGTCCCCGCTTTAGCAAAATCGGCCTTTGCACTGTGCCCAGCGCCTTGAGCAGATCAAAGTTTTGCATGTTGCGACTGCCCACCTGCAACACATCCACCTGTTCTGCCATGGTTTCTATTTGGTGAATCGCCATCACCTCGCTCACCACCGGCACCCCATAGCGCCGCCGCACCCCAGCCAAAATCTCCAGGCCCGTGTCTCCCAAGCCCTGGAACTTGTAGGGCGACGTGCGCGGCTTGTAAACACCACCGCGAATCCCCTGTACGGGCGTATCGAGGAGCACTTGAGCCACGCTATCCATTTGCGCCCTGCTCTCCACTGAGCAGGGACCGCCCACGATGAATAGCGATGTACCCCCCACCGTCACAGTGTCAGTAATGGCAATCTCGGTACTGTGATCAGGGTGGGCTTTAACCGTCAATTTGGCAGCTTGCATGGTTTGAAATCCTTGTAGAACGTGGGTAAAGGGTTTGAGTAAAGGGCAGAATGTCCCCAAGTGGGGACGGTTGACATCGGCATCCACAAAAAAAGCCCGGAGCCAATAGCTCCGGGCTTTGAATCGTTGCACAGCAAACGATCACCCAGAGCCAGTCGGGGTAAACCAGTAAAAGCAGAAAAAGGGAGTCGAGCGGTGCATGATTTTGGGTAGTGGGTAGTGGGTAGTGGGTGGTGGGTAGTGGGTGGTGGGTAGTGGGTGTTAGAAGCGTTGCATGCAACGCCTGCACTGGATGGTGGGTGGCGGGGCGCTAGAACCTAAAAACCTAGAACCTAAAACCCAATCCCTAGAAACAAAAAACCGCAGAGTGTTTACTCTGCGGTTCACCAGAAGTCCGTGGGTTAACAGGACTCACCTCTGGTGAACCAGGCTAAACCAAAAATAGAATCGACGCGCGAAATGCTGCATGGCTTTGAAGCTTAATTTCTTCCTTTGACGGTAGCAATCTTATCCAAAAGCGTCAACTACCCAATTGGGTAATACAGCAGCCAGTCCACGCAGGTGGACTTTGCACCTTTAGCGGGCGGTTTCAACCGCCTGCTAGCGTCAATCTCCTGGCCTACATCACCGCAATACATTCAATCTCAACCAGGACGTCCTTCGGCAATCGGGCCACCTCAACACAGGCGCGAGCTGGAGCCGTCTCATCGCCAAAGTGCTTGGCATAGACCGCATTCATCGCCGCAAAATCATTCATGTCTTTGAGAAACACAGAGGTTTTGACCACGTCACCCAGGGTGGCCCCTGCCTCGATCAAGATCGCCGTCAAATTCTTTAAACTCTGCTCCGTCTGAGCCGCGACATCCCCATCGCCCACAATTGACCCGGTGCCTGGGTCTAGCGGGATTTGACCGGCGACAAAGACCATTTGACCCGAGGCTGCGATCGCTTGATTGTAAGGGCCAACAGGGGCAGGGGCTTGATCAGTTTTGATGACTTTGCGAGACATGAATTAGGTAGAGGGTGGAGAGTAGAGGGTAAGCAGTGATTATCCGCTGCCGGGATTGATTATGCCTTATTTAATGAATCCTTTCCATACTCCGCGTCTCCGCGTCTCCCCTTCTCCGCGTCTCCCCTTCTCCGCGTCCTCCTTCTCCGCGTCTCCCCTTCTCCGCGTCCCCCCTTCTCCGCGTCTCCCCTTCTCCGCGTCTCCCTTCCCTATCTCCCCCACTTAATGCACCCACCACCCACTACTCACTACACTCTACCCACTACCCACCCTCGGCCTGAGCCCATAATGCCGGTACCGCCAATAGTCTTGCAAAATCCGATCGTGGTCAAAACAAAGATTTTTCGGTACCTCCCAGGGTTGAAATACTTGTAGATGTTTGGCGTCATCTCCTGCAATGGGTTCGCCTTGAGCCGTAGCGATGAAGACAATACTCAGGGTGTGTTTGCGCGCATCCCGTGCGGGGTCTGAATAGACATGAAACTGCTCGACCAGGGAAACTTGCAAACTGGTTTCCTCCTGGGCCTCTCTCACCGCTGCGGTTTCAACCGATTCACCGTAGTCGACAAACCCGCCTGGTAAAGCCCAGCCCAGGGGTGGATTGAGACGTTCGATTAAGACAATGGGGCGGTGGGGGCGGTCGATCAGTTCAATGATCAGATCGACCGTTGGCGCAGGGTTTCGATAGTCCATAAGTCAGCAGAATGGCAAGGCGTTTGCTGTAGCAATCCTAGAGGATTTGCACCCCTCATTTGTGCCCCCAAATTTGTAGGCTGGAAAAAGATGTCTGGGGAAAGATACCGTTTCCAATCAGCCGTGATAGAGTCGTCGAAGACTTTGTGCGATCACCAGGACAATTCATGAGTTTCCCACGCTCTAGCGGTATTTTGCTTCACCCCACATCCCTACCCGGACGCTTTGGCATTGGGGATCTCGGAGACCAAGCCTACCGATTTGTTGATTTTTTGACAGAAACGAAACAGCAGCTTTGGCAAATCTTGCCGCTGGGGCCAACGGGCTATGGTAACTCACCTTATCTTTGTTACTCATCGCTGGCGGGCAATCCGCTTTTGATTAATTTAGATCGGCTGCATGATCAAGGCCTGCTCACCGAAGAAGATCTGGCTGAGATTCCTTTGTTTCCGACCGATCATGTGGACTACAGCTGGGTCTATTATTACAAGCTCGATATGCTGCGCAAAGCGGCCCAGCGATTTAAGGAAAGCACCGACGAAAACCTGCTAAATGACTTTGCCGAATTTTGTCAAAACCACGGGGCCTGGCTCGATGACTATGCCCTATTTATGTCCATCAAAGATGCCAAGGAAAACGCCAGTTGGACCGAGTGGGAGTCAGACATTGCCAGACGTGAGCCGGAAGCTCTGGAGCGGTGGCGGGTTGAGGTATCTCCGTCGATTTTTTGGCACAAATTTATGCAGTTTGAGTTTGGCCGCCAGTGGTTTGCCCTCAAAGCCTATGCCAACGAGCGAGGCATCAGCATCGTAGGTGATATGCCCATCTACGTTGCCCATGACAGCGCCGACGTTTGGGCCTTTCCTGAGAACTTTATGATCGACTCCGAGACGCTGAACCCGGCGCTGATGGCCGGGGTGCCGCCCGACTATTTCAGCGAAACGGGGCAGCTTTGGGGCAACCCTACCTACAACTGGGAAACCCTGCAAGACACTAATTTTGCCTGGTGGATTCAGCGGGTCAAATCGTCTTTAGAGTATGTTGATTTAATTCGCATCGACCACTTTCGAGGGTTTGAGGCCTATTGGGCGGTCCCCCAGGGTGAACCCACCGCGATGAATGGGCAGTGGATTGAGGCCCCCGGCGAGGCACTATTTGAAACAATTGAAGGTGAGTTAGGACGGTTACCGTTTCTAGCCGAAGACCTGGGCACGATTACCCCCGAAGTCGAGGCCCTGCGCGATCGCTTTGACTTTCCAGGGATGAAAATTTTGCAGTTTGCCTTTGGCTCTGACCATCGCAATCCGTATTTGCCCTTTAATGTTGATCGCAACTTTTTGATTTATACCGGTACCCACGACAACGACACAACAGTGGGCTGGTATACCAGCGCCTCTGATTATGAAAAAGAACGGGTGGCTGCCTACATGGGTGCGTTTAATCCAGAAACCGTTCACTGGGCCATGATTCGTTTGGCGCTGGGTTCCACCGCCAATCAGGCGATTGTGCCGCTACAGGATGTATTGGGGCTGGGCACCGATGCCCGCATGAACCTACCTGGACAAGCTGAAGGTAACTGGGAATGGCGTTTTGAAGAGTCGATGTTAACCTCGGTCATGCGTGAGCAACTGGCGAAATTGACGGAATTATACGGTCGCGCGCCCGGACAGTGGAATTAATCAACGAAATAGTTGAGAATAACCAAAACAATCGGCGCATAGGTAGAGAACCGAACCCCTTGGATAGGATCGCTTTGCTAGGCTGTCTCTAGAGGGGCTTGCCTTTGAGCCTCCTAAACGTTTGTACTATTATTACGGTTATTACTTGGTGAGGTAAGGCATGGCGGCAACTGACTTCAAAGACTATTACCAGATTCTCGGGGTCAGCAAAACGGCCAGTGCAGATGAAATTAAGCGAGCCTTTAGAAAGCTGGCGCGCAAGTACCACCCTGACGTCAACCAGGGCAATCAGCAGGCCGAAGCTAAGTTCAAGGAGATTAACGAAGCTAACGAGGTTCTATCTGACCCTGAGAAACGTCGTAAGTACGATCAGTTTGGCCGCTATTGGCAGCAGGCTGGACGCACTGGCCCCACCCCAGGGGGAGCGGACTATGGTGGTTTTGACTTTAGCGCCTACGGTAGCTTTGACGACTTTATCAATGAGCTGTTAGGGCGGTTTGGGGGTGGCTTTGGTGGCCCAGCCGGTGCCCCCGGCAGTCGCAGCTACAGCTATCGCACCTCCACGGCACCCAGCGGCTTTGGCGGGCCTGGGTTTGGGTTTGAAACCCCTACCGCCAGTGCCAATTTTGACCAAGAGGCCAATATCTCGTTGACCATGGGCGAAGCTTTTAACGGCACGCAAAAGAAACTGCGCATCGGCAGCGAGGTGGTCGAAGTGCGCATTCCCCCTGGGGCAAAACCGGGTAGCAAGATTCGGCTGCGGGGTAAGGGACAGCTCAACCCTTACAACAAAAAACGGGGTGATATTTATCTGACCGTGGAGTTACAGCCCCATTCATTTTTTCAGTTTGAGGGTGAGAACCTGGTGTGCGAAGTGCCTATCGCCCCCGACGAAGCGGTCTTGGGCGCAAAGATTGATGTCCCAACCCCTGATGGCAGCGTTACCGTGACGATTCCTGCGGGGATTCGCTCTGGGCAATCTTTGCGGCTGCGGGGCAAGGGGTGGCCCAAGCCCAAGGGCGGGCGCAGCGATCAGTTGGTGAGGGTTGCGATCGCAACCCCCAAAACCCTTAACGACCAGGAACGAGTACTCTACGAAAAGATCCGCGACGGCCGCACCCACAACCCCAGGAGCGACCTGCAAGGTATGCGGCTTTAGGCTAGCTTTAGATCATGTATGCTGTTGTCTCCCCCGAAAAAATCCAACTGCCGCCCGGCACCGTAATGCGACTGCCCGGCACCTGGCAAGACTATCAGGCCATCGCTCAGCAGCGCGGCGATAAATCTATCCCCCGCGTCAAATATCGTGACGGAGAAATTTTGCTGATGGCCCCCTTGCCAGTACATGGTCGAGATTCGCATATTCTCAGTCAGGTGGTCACTGTTTTACTAGACCATCTTGATCAAGACTATGAAGCATTCACCCCAGTCACCATCGAACTCCCGGAAGAAGGGGGGATTGAACCTGACTACTGTTTCTACATTGATAACTGGCAAGCCGCCGCTGGCAAAGAGCGCATCAACTGGCAGGTTGACCCGCCTCCCGATCTGGTCATTGAAATTGATGTGACCAGCTTCACCGCTGCTGAGGATTACGCCCCCTACAAGATTCCAGAAGTATGGCTGTGGAAGAAAAAAACGCTGAAAATGTATACCCTTAAACCCGATGGCGGCTATGAGGAATGCTCAGACAGCCGGTATTTTCCAGGGTTTGACCTGCGTGATTTAGTCAGCCGCTGTTTTCAAACCGCTTATAGTCACAGCACCAGCACCGCTATCCGCGAGTTGAGACAGTCCTTGGCTCAATAGGGTTCAATCACTTGCTAAAACCATGGTTCAAGCCAGTCCCCAGCCAGTCACCTTTGACGAATTTATTGAGTGGTATCCCGATCAAGGTGAGCGGCGATACGAACTCCACAGAGGGGTCATTGTTGAAATGCCTAAACCGAAAGGCAAGCATTCCAAAATTGCGGGCTTCCTCAATGGCAGTTTATTCACGCAGATTCAACAAGCTAGCCGACCCTGGTTTATTCCCAGAGAATGTATCGTCCGCCCGGAGGGCAAATCTGGGTATGAGCCCGATGTGATTGTATTGGATGAGACTGCGATCGCATCAGAACCGGAATGGGAACGCAGCTCAGTGATCACAAAAGGGGAGTCTGTACGCCTGGTGATTGAAGTGGTCAGTACTAACTGGCGAGACGATTATTACTTTAAGTTTGCTGATTATGAAGCCCTGGGCATCTCAGAATACTGGATTGCTGACTATGCAGCCCTGGGCGGACGTAAATTTATTGGTAACCCTAAGCAGCCGACCTTGAGCGTCTGTACCCTGGTAGATGGGGAGTATCAGGTCGCATTGTTTCGTGGCAGTGACCTGATTAAATCTTCTGTTTTTCCAGACCTTCAGCTAACCGCTGAACAGATTTTTAACGCAGGGCAATAATGTTTTCTCAGTCTTACTACTTATTGCGCTCCAAGATAGACGGACAATATCTCGTTGCCCGCCCACGGGGTAATGCAGAATCAACAGGTTTCTTGATGCTGTTTACCGCCGACTATGATGCCCTGAGCTATCTCAACAAACATGGCTCAGAGGTGGCCGATCGATTTGGGGTAG
>JBCBQD010000078.1:0-20971 GCA_039820425.1 Cyanobacteria bacterium J06635_1 | reverse complement strand
CCGTAAAAGCCTCTCGTCATGGTTGCCCTGCTCCTTCTTTGCTCCCTGAAGGAGACTGACTGCCTGAATCTTTACTTATTGGAAGATTAAACTCATCACCGGAGTCACCCCTGAAGATTGTCCATCATTAAAGAGTGCTATTTCAAAACGATTTATTCTGCTTCTCTCTATCTTAAACCTAGATTATGCCCACACAATCCTTACTCACTGGGGTTATCAACCACTTTAATTTAAAATCCATAAGACGTTCCAGACTCACTAATACTGCGTCAATCTTAAAGCTTTGGTTAGAAAAGAGACAGAGAAGGGAAGACACAGAGACGCGAAGATTGCTCATGGATGAACACTCTACGTCTCCCTATCTCCGCCTTCCCACGTCGAACTTACTCAAAAAATCAAAGATGACAGACTACTCGCCTGGAACGCAAGTTTTGCTAAATTAACAACCTGTTTAGAAAGCCCTGATGATAGACATTGAAGGCTTTTACTTACTTTGGTCGTTGGTATCCAGTTGCTCCAGACGCGTTTGCTGAATATTCTCAATGCCTTTACTCTGATCATTGGTATCCAGCTGATCTAAGCGACGCTGCTGAATGCTTTTGCCACCAGCAACTGCTTGCAGCTGTTCATCCAAAATTTGTTCTTCGGATTGGGCCTTTTTGATTTGCTCTTCCATGATAATTACCTCAAAATAATTTAGCTGGTTTATGGACAATTAATCAGCAATGATTGTTAATCGATGAAAGCTGAACCCTGTATTCAACTTTCCACTTCTCACGTTTTTTAATTTAACGGGTTCTACTGTCCTTGTGCTTAAGTTTTGATAAAAACACTCTGATAACCTACCCAGACTGCTATCAGACAGTTCTCATGAACAACCTGAGCGATCTGGCTCAAGGGTTGATCGCTCTATAGACGAAGCTGAGAAAATACCACTAACCTCAGGCGTCTATGAACAGTGTGACCACCCTCAAAACATTTTAAGCAATCTGCTGACCACTCCATGCAACTGATTCTGGTGGAACGCTTGGATCAAACGGGTCAACGCACCCATCGTCCCCTGTGGTTGATTTGGACCGGACAGACCCTACCTGCTCTCGAAATAACGATCATTGGCTCCTACAAATAGAACGAGAAACCTATGACATCCTGCTTGATCAACTCCCCTGGAGCATTCGTGTGGTCAAACTGCCCTGGATGCCTAAACTTCTATACGTAGAGTGGTCGCTCTAGGGTGAAACATTTGATTCGGTTTGGGTGGGCGTCCTCATAAAGTCCTCAAACTTTTGATTTACAACTAGCTTGTCTAGAACACTGTAAGCGCATTGATTTTGCTCAGTTAGGAGGTCCGCTGTGTTAAATATTAGAGATATTATGACAACGCCCGTGGTGGTGATTCGCAATTCGGCCACGGTTGAAAGTGCAATTGAGCTGATGCGGACCCAAGGGGTGCGATCGCTAATTATTGATAAATGCCACGCAGAGGGGTCCTATGGCATTCTGACCGAAAAAGACATTGTCTATAAGGTGATTGCCTGCGGAAGCGATCCTGCCAATGTAAGGGTCTGCAGTATTATGCGACAGCCCTGCATTCAGATCCCGGCCAGTGCCACGGTACAGGAGGCGGCACAATTCCTCGCGGATGCGGGCATTCACCGGGCTCCGGTGGTTGAGCACAATGAGCTATTGGGCATCATCTCCGTCACGGATATCTTATTTAAGGGCAACCCCAGTCTGCAACTAGAGGATGAATTGGCCCAGCGCACTCAGGAGGCGTTGCAGCATACCCGCATCATCAACGACGAGAAAGCTCAGGTTGAGCAAGCGTGTGATACAGCCTGGCAAATCTTTGAGGAGAGACACATAAACTTCGCTGCTAACGGGTAACCCGGCCAAGGAGACGCCATTGTGGCCAACAGAATTGTCATCGACCCCGTGGCGCGCATTGAGGGGCATGCCAAAATCTCTATCTATCTGGACGATCAGGGAGAGGTGACTGACGCTCGATTTCACGTCACCGAGTTTCGCGGCTTTGAGAAGTTTTGCGAGGGTCGGCCCTTTTGGGAAATGCCCGCTATCACGGCCCGCATTTGTGGCATCTGCCCAGTCAGTCATCTGCTGGCCTCCGCTAAGACAGGCGATCGCCTGCTGTCAGTGCAGATTCCCTCGGCGGCGGAGAAACTACGACGGCTGATGAACCTGGGCCAGATTATCCAATCCCACGCCCTCAGCTTTTTCCATCTCAGCAGCCCCGATTTGCTGCTGGGGTGGGAGAGTGATCCGGCCCGGCGAAATGTCTTTGGGCTGATGGCCGTCGAGCCGGAGCTGGCCCGAGGGGGGATTCGTCTGCGTCAGTTTGGGCAAGCGATGATTGAGACGCTGGGCGGGCGCAAAATTCATCCGTCCTGGGCCGTTCCTGGGGGGGTGCGCTCTAACCTCTCTGAATCGGGCCGCGCTGACATTCGATCTCGGCTGCCAGAGGCCAAGGCCATTGCCTTAAAGGTGCTCGATCAATTCAAGCACTTGTTGGACGACTTTCAGCAAGAAGTCCATATTTTTGGCAATTTCCCCAGTTTGTTTATGGGCCTGGTCTCGGCTAACGGCACCTGGGAGCATTACGAGGGTCACCTCCGCTTTGTCGATGGCGGCGGCAATATCCTTGCCGACCGGCTCGACCCCAGCCGCTACTTTGAGTTTATCGGTGAGGCCGTGCAGCCAGATTCGTATTTAAAGTCTCCTTACTATAAGCCTTTAGGCTATCCCAATCAGCCTCAGCAGTGTCATTTGGAGAGTGGCCTGTATCGGGTGGGTCCATTGGCGCGGCTAAATATTTGCGATCGCATGGGCACCCCCCTGGCCGAGAAGGAACTGCAAATTTTTCGCCAGCATGGCACGGTCAATAGCTCATTTCTCTACCACTATGCCCGGTTAATCGAGATTTTGGCCTGCCTGGAGCGGATTGAAGCTGGACTGGACGATCCTGATCTGCGCAGTGAGCATTTGCGATCGCGCGCCGACGTTAACCAGACAGAGGCCATCGGGGTCGGAGAAGCGCCGCGGGGGACCTTATTTCACCACTACAAAATTGACGAAACCGGCCTGCTCACCCAGGTCAATCTGGTGATCGCCACCGGCCAAAACAACCTGGCCATGAATCGCACCGTCGCCCAAATCGCCCGCCATTACATCCACGGGCCTGAGATTCCAGAACCCATGCTCAACCGGGTAGAGGCGGGCATTCGGGCTTTTGACCCCTGTCTTAGCTGCTCGACCCATGCAGCCGGGCAGATGCCACTGCACCTGCAGTTGATCAGCGCTGACGGTGAGGTTCTGCATGAACGGTATCGGTGATGCTAATGCAACAATTCACGCACCATTTCCGGTGTTTTGCCGGTCCAGGTGTGAAATGCCCGGAAGAAAGAACTTGGATTGTTGTAGCCCAGCAAAAAGGCAATTTCGGCACTGGAGTAGCGGGTGTTAGCCAGACAGTGGTTCGCCAACTCTTCACGCAAGCTGTTTAATTCCTGCTGAAAGCTGGTGTTTTCCTCCCGAAGCCGACGCTGCAAAGTTCGGGGGCTGATAGCAAGTCGTTGGGCAACGTCCGCTATCGAACATTGCCCGCTTGCCAGGATTTCTGTCAGGCAAGCACGGACGCGATCGCAAAACCGTGCCTCTAGCCCCAGGTCGATCATGCGTGTTCTCAGTTCCGGTTCAAAGACCGACCACATATTCTCATTCACAGTCAGAAATGGTTTTTGTGCGTCCTCAGCAGCAAACGTCAGGCCATTGAGCTTGCCCAAGTCAACCCGGGTGCCAAAGAAATCCTCATAGTGTTCTTTCCCTGGCAGGTTCACGGTAACCTGGACTGCTTTGGGGATAATCCGCTCGCGGGTTGCGAGTCTGGCCAGGTGCACCAGAAACACCAATTCCGTGGCAATCAGCGAGGCCGGCAAGGGCGTATGTGCGGGTAAACCCCCCAGAGAAACGGCAGTCTGTCGGTCCTCTTGGGTAACATCCAATCTCAAGGGACCGATCAAGGGCTTGTACTGTGACAATCGGGCTAACGCAACATTCAAATCAACACTGCAAAAGCAGGCAAAAATCGGAGGGCTAAACGCCTCAACCGAGATCGACTGACCCAAACGCAAGGGAAAGACCGGATCGTCTAGCAAATGAGCCAATCCCTCCCACAGTCGAAAATATTCCTCCGTTGTTAGGGTGGGGGATGCCCGGTTTAACAAGTCGAGGGGCAGCCGCGCATGGCGTAACAAATCCTGCGCCGATAGCCCCAGATCCTTCAACAAAACCTGCCAACCCAGATCCAGGATAAATTTCTGACTGCCATAGCTCATTTCACCGTACTCATTATTCTTCATCCCATCAGAACATCTCGCCTTAAGTTGATGGCCGTTCACTTTTCTTAAAGTCCAAATTGAGCCTTGAGGCCTGCCATGAACGTTGCATCGTCAGCAGCCTTGCGGTTAGCAATAATTTCCTTAGCGTCAGGTCCAGCGGTATATCGCAGCTGATGGGTGCCATCAGTGGCAGCCTGATAAATAACTTCTGCTACGACCACTGGCTCCGAGCCAGCCGCTTCCATGGGGGCCATGGCGGCAAAAAGCTTGCCAACTAACGCTTGATACTCGGTTAAGCTTTCATCATTGTTAAAGTCGAAAGAACGCCCCCCGAAATCAGTTTTAATCGCACCCGGCTCAACAATTTTCACCTTCACACCAAGGGTCTCCATCTCAAAGCTCAGCGCTTCGGACAGGCCCTCAACGGCAAATTTTGAGCCGTGGTAAAGCGTACCCAAAGGAAAGGTCATTTTGCCGCCAATGGAGGAAATATTGATAATGATGCCATCCTGATTAGCCCGGAAATGGGGTAATACGACCTTGGTCGTCTCTAAAAGGCCAATCACATTGACATCGAACTGACGTCTTATTTTTTCGACAGGTGTGGCCTCCAGGACACCATAAGCACCGTAGCCTGCATTGTTCAAAAGAACGTCGATCTTACCAAACTTGGCAATACCTTCGCCCACAGCGCTTTCAATCGTTGCCGCATCCTGTACATCTAATCGAGTCACCAGGACATTGTTGAGCTGGGTTAGCTCCGCTTCTTTCTCCGGTCTGCGCATGGTGGCAACCACATTCCAACCTTTTTCCTGGAAATACTTGGCGGTCGCCCTACCGATGCCGCTGCTGGCACCGGTGATCAAAATTGTCTTGCTCATTTTTATATTCCTGATAGTTACAAATGATAGAAACCAGCATAAAGTGTGACCCTTTACGCTTCAATTACATAAGCCGCCAAGTTCATCACATTTCACGCCAATCTGTGGCGGGCTCAGAAGGAGATGCCCAGGACGTGCTTAGGTCATCAAAGTCCCTGCCCTCTGGGAGAGGGATTTAGGGTGTAGACGCCTAAGCGGCTTCTCGAAGAGTGGGCTGATTACTGGTATCTTCTTTGCTGAAAATCACCTTATCTAGTTTCAATCATCTAACGGGTTTGCTTGTGCTTGCCAGGGTTGGTGATGTGTATCAGGGGCTGCGCGGGACTTTCCCTCCCGCCCCCTCCCTTTTGCTATAGCGTGAAGTGCTGACTCGTGCCCGCCCTGCGACATACTCAACCAGAGTAAGCGACCATACCTCGCAGTGCGAATGCGCGTTGTCACCGCCGAGATGATCGATCACATTGCGCTATTGGGGAGACGCCTCTTGTCCGTGGGTTCTTAGGGGAACGGAACCCCCTAGGTGGAAGGGGTGCGGGGAAACCCAAATTTCCCCGGCGGCAACTTTTATGGCTCAACCAAACTGTTCGTCTTAGCAAGGTCAAGCTAAAGGTTTATCGGTCAATCAGGCGGAGGCCATAGAGATGCCTTAGGATATCACTCTATTATCAAGAGCTGGATTCTATCAAGAGCTGGATTCTATCAAGAGCTGGATTCTATCAAGAGCTGGATTCTATCAAGAGCTGGATTCTTCATAAAATCCTCAAATCTAAGGCCTATCCTTAGGATGAAGACGCCTATCCCCAAGGAGGCTGATCTCAAATGCTCTCCGCTCCAACCGCTCAAACTGCTACCCAATATAGTTTTCTGATTATTGGCTACGGCAACGAACTGCGCAGCGATGATGCCGTTGGCCCCTGGGTCGCCAGGGCAGTGGCCGACTGGCAGCTGCCTGCGGTTAAATCGCTGGCGGTTCATCAGCTCACCCCCGAGCTCGCCGATGTGATTAGTGAAGCCGACTACGTGATTTTTGTTGATGCTTGTGGAGAAAGCTGTTCTCAAACCGTGCAACTTGACCCGCTTGGGGTTGACTGCTCGGTCCCCCGGGCAACGTCTCTCGGGGTTCACAGCTATGCTCCGATGGCCCTGCTCAGTCTTACCCAGGGGCTCTATGGTCACCATCCCCAGGCCTGGCTATTGCAGATCCCCACTGAGTGCTTTGGGTTAGGGGAAACCCTGTCTGCGACCGCTCGGGAGGGGTGCGATCGCGCCCTCAGAATCATTGAGCAATTCCTGAGAACCTATCAGTGGCCCCCCTTAGAGTGGCCCCCAGATAGGCCTCCAGACTGGTCTTTAGGAACGAGCCAGGAACCATGCATGAAATCAGTCTGATGGAAGCAGCCCTGGCCATTGCCCTGGAGCACACCCAGGCTCAAGGGGCCAGCAAAATCCACCACATCACCCTGAATGTCGGCGAACTCTCTGGGGTCGTGCCCGAGGCCCTGGCCTTTGCCTTTGACGTAGTCAGTGAGGGAACCCCAGCCGAGGGGGCCAAGCTAACGTTAGACAACATTGCGACCCTGTGCCACTGCCCTCACTGCCACCGGGACTTTCATCCGGTGGGCTGGGTTTATGAATGCCCTCACTGCCAACAAATCAGCGCTGACATTCGCCAGGGTCAAGCCTTAGAACTCGCATCGCTGGAGATTTCGTAACATGTGTGGACACTGTGGCTGTCATTCCGAACAATCTGAACAAACCGATCAAGCACTTCAAATAGAAACGCCCTCCCGGCAGGTCCTGCATCTGCAACAAAATGTGCTAGCCAAAAATGATCGCTATGCAGCGCAAAATCGGGCTTTGTTTAAGCATCTGTTAGCGCTGAATGTCCTCTCTTCGCCGGGGGCCGGCAAAACCGCGCTGGTGCAGCGCCTGTTGCAAGATCTACATCTGATCTCCGGGGCCGACCCCATGCACAGTCGCGATGTGCCCATCCGGGCAGGGGCAATTGTAGGCGATCTCGCCACCGACCGCGACGCCGAGCGCCTGCGCCAAACCGGGGTTCCGGTGGTGCAGATTACCACCGGCACACTCTGCCATTTAGAAGCCGACAGCGTCGCCCAGGCCGCGCAACAACTTGATCTAGACAATCTCGACCTGTTGATGATTGAGAATGTCGGTAACCTGGTGTGCCCCGCCGCCTACGACCTGGGCGAAGACCTGCGCATCGTGCTGATGTCAGTCACCGAGGGTGAAGACAAACCGCTGAAATATCCCACCATGTTTAAATCTGCCCACGCCGTGGTGATCAGCAAGATCGACATTGCGACCGCCGTTGGTTTCAAGCGAGACGAGGTCCTACGCTATCTGCATCTGGTGGCCCCCCAGGCGCTGATTTTTGAGCTGTCTATTGTGACCGGTGAGGGGCTGGCCAATTTCTACGCCTATCTGGGGCAAGCCATCTCTCAATGTCGGGCAAAGCAGAGCCCCATTCAGATAACTCATTAAAGCTAGAAATTGTCTCTAACGATAGGAGTCAGGAGTCAGAATTCAGAATGCCTCTAGTGTAGGCATCTAGGAGTTTACTGACTTCTTCGAGTTGAAACATCAGCTTCTGACTATCGCCATAGTTGAGATCTTTGGCCAAAATCAGGTAATAACGACATTCTTCGAGAGAGCCTTGAGAAATGTTTAGAAAACGGGCTTTATCAAGCCTTGATTTCTTCTTAAAGCCTTCAGCGATGTTGGCAGGAATAGAAATAGCAACCCGCTTGAGTTGAGAGGTCAGCCCATAGATTTCAGTTTTTGGAAACTGTTTAGTAAAGGGATAAATAGTTAAGACAAATTGGTGAGCTTTTTGCCAGACTATCAGATCTTGAAAGGTTTTAGCAGCAGGGCGAGGCATTGATCTTAGCGGTAGAATTCCTGACCTCATAGTGCCCAAGATAGCTGTATTGCCAACCTCCTGGCTCCTGGCTCCTGGCTCCTGACTCCTGACTCCTCCCCCAATCCCATACTTTCTGATTCAAACATATACCCTCTCACCCTCCCTTCATAACTTCCTCAAATTCTTTCTCTATCGTCAAAGTTGAAACCCTTTCTTCACCAGAAGGAGGAAATAATGAGCACGATACTTCATGGTCGCTCTGTATTGGTTCGGCCCAACCCATGGGAGCGATTTTGCAACTGGATTACGAGTACCCAAAATCGGATTTACATCGGCTGGTTTGGGGTGCTGATGATACCCACCTTACTGGCTGCCACCCTTTGCTTTGTGGTGGCCTTGATCACCGCACCGCCCGTAGATATGGACGGCATTCGTGAGCCCGTATTGGGCTCCCTCATGTCAGGCAACAACATCATCTCCGCTGCAGTTGTGCCGACTTCAGCCGCTATCGGGCTGCACTTTTATCCCCTCTGGGATGCCGCCTCGATCGAGGAGTGGTTGTATAACGGCGGTCCCTATCAGCTGATTGTGGCGCACTTTTTAATTGGCATCTGGTGCTACCTGGGTCGTCTGTGGGAGATGAGCTATCGCATTGGCGCACGGCCCTGGATCGCGGTTGCCTTTTCGGCCCCTGTGAGTGCAGCAACGGCTGTTTTGCTGGTTTACCCAATTGGTCAGGGGAGTTTTTCTGAGGGGCTCCCGCTCGGCATCTCGGGTACGTTTCACTTCATGCTGGCCTTCCAGGCAGATCACAACATTCTGATGCATCCATTGCATATGTTAGGCGTGGCGGGTGTGTTTGGCGGGGCGCTGATGGCAGCTCTCCACGGCTCTCTAGTCACTTCCAGCCTGATTCGAGCTACCACCGAAACAGAGTCCGAAGCCTTGGGCTATAAATTTGGTCAACGCAGACCCACATATAACTATCTGGCCAGCCACTATGGCTTCTTAGGTCGTCTGTTGATTCCCTGGTTTGGCAGTCAAAATCATCGGGCCTTTCATTTCACGATGGCAGCGTTGCCGACCATTGGCATCTGGTGTGCCAGCCTGGGCATCGCCACCATGGCGTTTAACCTCAACGGGTTTAACTTTAACCAATCGATCTTAGACAGCCAGGGTAAAGTGATTCTCACCCATGCTGACCTGATTAACCGCGCCACCCTGGGCTTGCAGGCCATGCATTCTCCAAATGCCCATCACTTTCCGCTGGTGCTGGCAAGCGGGGAAGCGGCACCAGTGAGTGAAATTTCGCTGACGAATTAAATGTTTAGAACCTGTTCAAAATTAAGCTCAGTATGTCCCCCTCTTGGGAGCTATCCATTAGGCACAAATCATTGAAAGACCCACTTCGAGATAGAGCTTACCCGTTGAAAACCCCACCGCCTGTGGCACCTCCCCTTACTAAGGGGAGGTTGGGAGGGGTCAGCAACAGGAAGGGGAAACCAATTAACGACTAAAGTACTGACTATGGAACTAAACTTAGTTGATCTAAAACTCCCCCCTGAGAGCAATCTCATCTTAGGGCAGAGTCACTTTATCAAAACGGTGGAAGATCTCTATGAGGTGATGGTTAATGCATCTGCCCAGATCCAATTTGGACTAGCGTTTTGCGAAGCCTCTGGTCCCTGTCTGATCCGCGCGGTGGGCAATAACAAGATGCTCCAGACTACTGCAGTTGAAAACGCACAGGCGATTGCCGCAGGTCACAGTTTTATCATTCTGATGCAGCAAGGATTTCCGGTGAATGTGCTGAATGCCATTAAGCAGTGCCCGGAGGTCTGTCGCATTTACTGCGCCACAGCGAATCCGGTGCAGGTTGTTGTGGCCACCAGTGATCAGGGGCGCGGCATTCTAGGTGTGATCGATGGGGCTGCTCCCAAGGGGGTTGAAGGGCCAGAGGCCGTTACTGAGCGTCAGCAGTTTTTGCGGCAGATTGGTTACAAACTCTGAGGCGAAACGTGATTTTGGATCACCCATGATAATGACAACACCAACCCTGAGTCGAAGCTGCCTGACCGTACAGGGCACTGTACAAGGGGTGGGATTTCGCCCCTTTGTATATCGGCTGGCAACCGAGTTGGGGCTGGCGGGGGGGGTGAAAAATACATCCCAGGGGGTCGTGATTGAGATTGAAGGCCCGGAAAACGTCATAGAACAGTTTCGGCAGCGGTTACAACAGGAGCTACCGCCCCACGCAACCATTCAGACCCTGGCACAACAAGTTTTGCCCCCCCAGGGACTAAGCCCGTTTCAAATCTGGTCTTCTGAAATGAACGGAGATGCGACTAAGACCCAGATTTTGCCAGATCTATCGACTTGTTCCGAATGCTTGCAGGACATCTTTGACCCCCACAACCACCGCTACCAATATCCTTTTACCCACTGCACCCACTGCGGTCCTCGCTTTAGCATTATCAAGGCGCTACCCTACGACCGTTGCCATACCACGATGGCAGCTTTTTCAATGTGTGCGGACTGTCAGGCGGAGTATACCCATCCGGCCCATCGCCGCTTTCACGCCCAGCCCAATGCCTGCCCTGTCTGTGGGCCGCATCTGGAGTTTTGGGTGGCAGGAAAGCTTCAACCTGGGGATCCGCTTCAGCAGGCTGTAGAAACCCTCCGCCAGGGCAACATTGTCGCCCTAAAGGGTCTCGGCGGATTCCAACTGCTGGTCGATGCTCAGAACCCCGCTGCTGTGCAGCACCTGCGACAGCGCAAGGAGCGGCCTGATAAGCCTTTAGCGCTGATGTACTCAACCCTGGAACAGGTGTGTCAGCACTGTAAGGTATCTGAGGCGGCGGCGACGTTGCTGACCTCGGCCCAGGCTCCGATGGTGTTGTTGCCGCGACGGGCTGAGGTTTCCGAGTTGGCGAAGGATATCGCCCCATACAAGTCTGAACTGGGGTCTGAACTAGGGTCTTACCTCGGTGTGATGCTACCCACCACACCGTTGCATCATCTGTTAATGCGGCAATACGGTTCCCCACTCGTGGCAACTAGCGGTAACCTATCGGGCGAGCCGATCTGTATTGATGAGCAGGGGGTTGGTCAGCGATTAGGTGCGATCGCTGACGGCTTCTTAGTTCACAACCGCCCCATCCATCGCCCGGTCGACGACTCTGTTGTACACATCATCCAGGGCCAACCCCAGATTTTGCGCCACGCTCGAGGCTATGCCCCGCAGGTGATTCAGTTGCCTGGGCCGCTCCACTCAGAGGCTCGTATTTTAGCGCTGGGGGCCCACCTCAAAAACACCATCGCCCTATCTATGGGCGATCAGATCGCGCTCAGCCAGCACATTGGCGATTTGGACAATCCCCTGGCGCTGGAACGGTTGCAACAGACCGTCACCGATTTTCTCTCTCTCTACACCTGTCAGCCCACTGCTATTGCCTGCGATTTACATCCAGACTATGGCTCCACGCGGCTCGCCCATACCCTGGCCCAGCGGTGGGATATCCCGGTGATTTCCGTGCAGCATCACTATGCCCATGTGCTCGCAGGCATGGCCGAACATCAGATTCCCCCCCCCCTGCTCGGCATTGCCTGGGATGGCACCGGCTACGGCCCCGATCAGACCGTATGGGGAGGAGAATTTCTACAGGTTACCGAGCAAGGCTTTGAGCGGGTCGCCCACTTTTTACCGTTTGCCCTACCGGGGGGAGACATCTGTAGTCGGGAACCCCGACGCTCAGCCCTCGGCTTGCTCTATGGCTGCGATGGAGAAGCAGCTTTCGAAATGACGGATCTGGCTCCGATGCAGGCCTTTTCTGCCGCCCAGCTTACTGTCTTGAAACAAATGCTCACTAACCAGATCAACACGCCGACCACCTCCAGTGTGGGGCGGCTCTTTGATGGGGTTGCCGCGCTTCTCGGCCTGCATCAGACCGTTAGCTTTGAGGGACAGGCAGCAATGGCACTCGAGCTCTGTGCCACTGAAATCTCTACGGACTCCTCTATCGCGCAGGGCTATCCGTTTACCTTTGCAACCGCTTCGCCGTCTCCTGCGCTAATGTCTACACACAAGTCATCGGTGAGTCGCCAGGCAGGTCTGACCCCCTCTAACTCCCCCTATAGCCCTGCGGGCATGCGCCCAAGGCGTAAGGCAAGGGGGAGGACTCAGATCTCCCCCCTTGACAAGGGGGGATTAAGGGGGGTAAGTCAGGATTTATGTGGCTTAACCGAGATCTGTGGACACGGTAGGCCCACTGCCCCACCTTATGTGATCGATTGGCGACCGATGGTGCGAGCTATTGTGCAGGAGCATCGTCAGGGTGTTCCATCAACTACCATCGCGGCTAAGTTTCACCGCACGCTAGTCAAGATGATGGTCAAGATCGCCCAACTCATGGGCAGTTCGCAGATTGTGCTGACCGGCGGCTGTTTTCAGAATCGAATCCTGAGTGAGCAGGCCATTCAGGATTTGAAAACCGCAGGGTTTGCCCCCTACGGGCACCAGCGAGTCCCCCCTAACGACGGGGGCATTGCCGTGGGGCAGGTGCTCGCTGCGTTACGTCACCTCTCTAATGCTGTTTAACGCCCAGGAGATTAAACCATGTGTCTGGCCGTCCCCGGAAAAATCATCAGTATTGAAGGTGAAGATCTCAACCGCATGGGTCGAGTCAGCTTCGGAGGGGTGATTAAAGACGTGAGCCTGGCCTATGTGCCCGAAACCCAGGTGGATGACTACGTAGTGGTTCACGTTGGCTTTGCCATCAGCAAACTCGACATCCATGAAGCAGAAGAGACCCTGCGCTATCTCGAACAGATCGACAGCAGTTGAATAGCCACCGCCTAGACCAGCAGACCGCTCACAGGTTGGGGTATTGACGCTTGCAGGGTCCGCGTTACCTCAGCCAGAGGAAGATTGCCGTTAATCCTCGTAAGACAGTCTCGCTTCTGGTAAAAGTCGATTAAGGGAGCAGTATGCTCATGGTGGACTTCCAGACGGCGACGAATGGTATCTTCACAATCATCCTGACGCCCCGATGCCAACATCCGCTGAACTAAGCTTGCGATCGCAGCCTCAAAGTAAATAACGACTGGATGGGGCAACCTGAGAATTGATAACAACTCGTCAAAGGCTCGAGCCTGGAACACAGTTCGCGGAAACCCGTCCAAGATCCAGCCCCGTGATATATCCAAATGCTCAAACCGCTCTCGTATCAAGGCCATCACCAGAATGTCAGGCACCAGTTCTCCAGCCTCTACATAGCTGCGAGCTTGAATCCCCAATGAGGTTTTGCCAGCGATCGCCTTACGCAAAATGTCACCGGTAGAAATGTGAGGAACTTGCCAGCAAGTTGCCAGGAGGCGCGCTTGGGTTCCTTTGCCCGCTCCAGGGGGGCCTAAAAAAGTAAACTGCATTGCTTTTAAGAATTGCTTATTTAAAAAACGGGGCATTCACTCCCTAGCGGCTCCGCATTACGATGGCACCACTAGGAACCACAATAAGCTTGGAGCCTTACACACCAATAACTTAAGCTTTTTTTAAGTTACGTCCCTCATATTATAGACCCAAATTTTGTTATCGGGACACCCACTGAGTCACAGAAGGATAACTTAGTCTGAAGGTTAGTCTGAGGGTTACAATCACGCGGCTTCGGAAACCTCAACGGTTAAGTTCGCTGGGGTTTGACGCCGAACAACTGCCACCCGCAGCAGTTCACTCCCTTCCTGTTCTAAATCTTCCACATAGCCTGGCCGTGCCTGAGCGGCCTCACTCTCTGACCCAAACGGGCCAAAATAATATTCACATCGCGGAGATTCTGTCGATATTTCCAGCCACCAAGATTTTTTGTACAGACCGATCAGTCGATTAACAAGGCGTTTCATAAAACAAGATTGAATGAGGAGGATAGACGCAGAGCACGCCTTCAAAAGACTTGCCACTTAATTTATACTGCGCTCCTTCTCCCCTGCCTGTCAGTTTGAATACCTTCGGAAGGACCTAAAACCAAATATGCCCCTACTAGCAACCCCCAGTGAGGGACGAGGCTATCTGATTTGCGATGTCTACTCTGACTCAGTTAAAGCCTGAAACTGCAATCCAGTCAGACGTCCAGATTCAAACAGGGTTTCAGCGATGGCCGAAATGGTCAATACCGCATGTCCCTGATAGCCATTTTGCTTTAGCCGCTCTATCACCCCTTTTTCGTGGTCGATAAACACCACGATGTCTTGAACCTTCAAGCCCACAGACTGGAGCTTTGAGGCTCCCTCCATCGCACTTTTGCCTGAGATGAGAATGTCATCGACCACCACGGCGGTTTCTCCGACCTGATAATGACCTTCCACCAATCGCCGTGCACCGTGGGCTTTGACTTCCTTGCGGGGGAAGATCATCGGGTAATTAAGCCGTAAAGCTAAGCCGGTCGCAGTGGGCAGAGCTCCATAGGGAATCCCTGCAATCCGATCAAAATTCAGATCTTTGAGGAGGGTGGCATAGGCCCCGATCACCTTATCAAACACCTGAGGATTAGAAATAATCGTCCTCAGGTCAATGTAATAAGGAAATGTTGCCCCTGAAGCCTGAACAAAGTCGCCAAACTGGAGACAGCCAATATCGTATAGCTGCAGGATCAGGTCTTCGTGCGGTGAATGCTTCAACAGACACACATCTGAGAACCAGATGGGGCAAGTAGGCCGTCCTTGGGCAACGGCTGCTCTGACCTGATTAATTTCAGCTCGCAATGCCTGAACGGCGACAGAGGGGGGCGGTTCACTCTCTCCAATGGGTGGGGTCAATACATCTGGCGGCACCGGAATTAACAAACCACCTCCCTCTGCATTTAGTCCAGCGGCTAAGAGCGGTGAGAGATCGTTTCCCGCTGTCCAAACACTCCGGGCAAGGATGACCCGTTCCGGAGCAGCGGCTCGGATGCGAGTCAGTACATCCGGGGTCGCCGCCCCCACTTCTAGCCCAACCTGCTCGGGGGTGCCCCAAGTTCGCACTTCTTTGACCAAATGCAGGTAGAAAGGGGTGTCGGAGGTAGGGTAGGTTTGCAAAACTTGGGCAGTGGGATTGGTCGTGGTACAGAGCACAAAGACGCCGTGATCGGGGTAAATCAGAAACGGGGCGGCCAGATCCTGTCCTGCGTAGGCATTGAGGGTGACCGCATCGACCCGCCAGTCTCGAAAAACCGTTTGGGCAAAAATCGTACTGCTATTGAGGTCACTGTGGTTGGCGTCCAATATAACGGGGATATGGTCTGGGATAAAGCCGAGAGTCTGGTGCATCAGCTCCAGACCTGCCATCCCCAGGAGTCGATAAAACTCTGGGTTGAGCTTAAAAGCACAGACCATATCTGCTGTGTCAGCAATCAGAAACTGCAGCCACGCCCTGAGTTTTTGCAAGGGCTCATGATCAGGCAGGGCTTCTGCTGGGGCAAACCTCGTCTGAGGTTTGGCCAACATTTCATAGCATTCAGGCCAAACCTCAGGGCTCGGATCTAGCCCCACGTAGAGAAGGCTCTGATTTTGCGCAATCGCCCTGCTCAGCTTATCGAAAAAGTTCATCGGTTAGGCCTAAAAATGCTACAGCCTTTACCCAGAAGGGTTAAGAATACATTTATCTGTAACATCTGTCAGAATCCTACACCCAAATCATGACTACGTCATTGACTGCCCAGTCAGGCCAGGGCTGTTCCTGATAGCTAGCGCTAACCAATCAACGCTTGGATTTCTCGATGTACGGGCAATGTAAAACAAAATTGACTCCCTTGATGTTTACCATTGGATAAGCCTTAACCATTCAACTTCGAAATTGAGGATGATAACGATGCGTAATAACGCCCGCCACCAGGCACAGGTCAAAGTCGCTGTGTATGCTGCTCAAGCGACCTCACCAGAGCGGCAACGCCAGCACTTGCAGGAATTTTTTGCATTTGCGCTAATTAGCCTGAGCGCTCTAGCTGCATTTTGGATCGGCTAGGCGTGGTTTGTTTACAGTCAGCGTCTCTAAGCTTCCTATGGGGTGTAACGGTGACACCTATTTCGAACATGAGCGCCCCCGATGCACCCCTTCTACATTTAATGAGTCTACTTTGACTGACTGAATAGACGAGAGCGCCCCCCGGACTCCGAGGGGCGCTTTTGTGTTCAGGAACTATGCCTCTTAATAAATAAGCTCCCACCGAGCCATAGAGACTGTGCGGTGAGAGCCTGAAATTAATAGAAGGAATACTCTGTTGAGGTGGTGAAACGCTAGATAGCGATCGCAAAAGAACCTTCGATTGGACCTTTTGCAGCTTTCCACGCTGCCAAGCCACCCATTAGCTCAGCAACGCTTTGGTAGCCAGCTTCTCGCAGCTTGTTAGCCGCTTCAGCCGTCTGTTCATCAGTGCCGCCATAGATGTAGATATCGCGATCGCATTCGAGACTCATAGAGGCCCGTGCCGCTAACTCATCGGCAGGCATCGGAATAGCCCCTGTAATCCGGGTGGTGTTAAAGGCCTCTCTATCTCTGACATCAATGATGGTCAGAGCGGGCTCACCCCAATCAAGGCGCTCTTTGAGATCAAAAACAGTGGACTTGACTTGGAGGGGCTTTGGAATTGGAAACAGTGTGGAGGAAGCAGACATAATTTTTAACAGCACAGGGTGCCGTGAGTAAAGAATGCACTCATAGAGAATGCACTTACAATGTAACGAAGTCTAAAGTAAATGCAAACTTATATTTCAAAATGTTGACAAAATTGAGTTATGCTAGTGACAAGAGTCAAATAACCATGATTGTCTCATGGTCCATTCTTATGCTTATGTTGTTACCAAAGTCGGGGTGCGATCGCGCCTTGCCTTTGTCGGCAACTAGCGAGTGCGTTGCGAGAACCCTAATGGGTTAAACAAATATAGGAGTTTTGATGCAGAGAGTACACCTGAGACCCGCGCTGCCTCAATCAGAACAAAGCATTCATCGGTAAGGTGATGCGAAGGATTATGCAGGAGGTTTTAGCAGTCTCAAGTACCTGCGTATCAGGCCAATGGTGATCTCGGGTACCTCTAACTGTGGTGTTAGACCCACTCCATCTAAAATCTGGAGAAACTGAATAGCCTCTGAATTCATCTTGACTAACCGCCGTCCAATTTCGGGACCCGTGAATTTGGAACGCTGCCCCCAGATAAAAGCAGAAGGTGTTTTCAAGTGCCCAATGTACTGAGATAAATCAAAGCTCAGGTCTCCCCTCACAAATGACAGGGCACTGTACTCAGCGTTAGGTTGCTGAGCACCTTTTAGATAGGCTTCAACAATTTCAGGATAAATTCGCTGAGGATTGGCAAACTGTTGTTGCTCTAAAAAGGTACGAATCGCCACCTCGTTGGCGATGCCTGCCTGGTAGATCAGGCGATCCAAGATTGGCGTACTGACTAGCTGTGCAAACAAGCTACTCGCATAGCTTTTGTCGAAGTCTGAAAGCCCTGCAGGTGCAATTAGAATGAGGGACTTGAATAACTCAGGACGATCGATTGCTACGCGAATGATGAATGCCGCTGTCAAAGAAGACGCAAGAACTGTCACAGGCCTATCACAGGTGTGCTCTAAAAACTCTGTGATGGTTATCAGATAATCCTCTATTCTATAGTTGCGCGTCGGACGAGCTGATCTCCCCCAACCAATCAAGTCCGGGGCTAAAATGCGATATTTATCTGAAAATGCTGGGTAAACCTTTGACCACTCGTAGGCAGAAGAACCGCCCCCAAAGCCATGTAAAAAAACTAACGCAGGCAACTTATTATCATCTTGCCGCTCAGTTTCATCTTCCCAGAAGTTGCTCTTGGCCGTAGCGTAAACCATTTCTCCAAGACGGGTAGAAACAGACTGTCGAGTAAACCCTAACTGCTGGAGCATGAACTGTTGACCTATGGGTACTGCATCTTGTGTTATTGCAAAAATGGCAGCATTTTAAGTGGATAAGAGGGTAAATATTGGAACTATTCAATCTCTTACCTGTCGGGAAATGTTGCCAAAATTTTATCTTGCTATCTCGGAGCTGTTAGCTGATCCAATAAATGAGCCTAATCACATGAAGCCCAGCTGGGAAAGGATGCCTTGACCCGTCATAAACTCAGTGACTCCTATACAGGCTGGGGCTGTGTTTTTTGCTGCAAACGGTTAATAATCTCTGCCTTTTCTAAGAGCCCCACTAGCGTGCCATTCTCTCGGGTGACGGCCAGAGCTTGAATACCGTGTTTTTCCAACTGTCCAATCACCTCTAGCAAGGGTTTGTCAGATTGAATCCTGGTTTCCTGAGCCATGGGCTTCAAGAAATCCTGAATCTGATAGGCTGCCCATTGATCGGTAGGGACTGTTTTAAGCGCATCCAGATCGACAGTTCCGACTAGCTGATCATTCAGATCTTTCACTAAAAAGCGTTGCCATTTGTTCTCACGACTCGCAATGATTGCTGCATCCGCCAGGTCACGGAGCGTGCGATCAACTTCGATGATGGGACTGTCTTCAAGAACCGCGTCAGCAGCAGTCAGACCAGCTAACGCCTCTTGAATAGTTGCCGATTGGGCAGACTGGCCTGCATTTTGCAGCATAAACCAGCCAATGATCAGCGTCCAGAAGCTACCAATATTGGAGAGCCCCAAAATAGATAACCCACCGACGGCAACGGCTAACCAGCCAATTAACTGCCCAGAACGACTTGCCCAACGAATACCACGATAGCGGTTCCCGGTTATTTTCCAAACGATAGCCTTCAGCACATTACCACCGTCCAGCGGCAAACCTGGGATCATGTTAAAGGTCGCGAGAATCAGATTGATATACGCCAACAATCCAACCATTGCAGCGATTGGCCCAGTCACTAAGCCACTACCAGCAACCATGCTCAGTAAGCCAAACAGCGCCAGGCTAACCAAGGGACCTGCCACGGCAATCCAGAAATTGCCAGCGGGTGTTTTGGCTTCATCGTCTAAGCTGGCTAACCCACCAAACAAAAACAATGTAATAGAGTTGACTCGAATGCCTCGCTGTTGAGCTGCAAAACTGTGACCCAACTCATGCAGCAGGACAGAACCAAACAGAAGCAGGCCTGAAACTAATCCTAGAACCAAGGCTTGGCCCCCTAACCAGGGAAATTGCGCCGCTAAGCCGCCGCCAAAGTTTAGGGTGGTCAGAGCCAGGACAAAGAACCAGGATACGTTGATGAAAAAGGGAATCCCAAATAGGCTCCCCACTCGAAAATTACCGTTCATATTCAGTCTCCTATTAAAAGTCCTTCGAGGACAGCGCTAACGACTCGGTAATCAGAATCTTGCTGTAACTTGACTAGAAGCGCTTGTGCCTCTGGACCCCCAAGATACCTTAGGGTTCTAGCTGCCCTGGCCCGAACCAGCCCGTTGTTGTCTGCCGCTGCCTGAAGGGCAATTTCTAGAGCTTCCGGCGATTTGGGTGTTTGCTTGAGTCTGATCAGGTTTGCGATCGCAGCCAGCTTCACTGTGACGTCGTCTCCGTCAAAGCCCAGGCGACATAATTTCAAAAGCGCATCAGGATCCGCTAAATCTTCAAAGGTGGCAAAAATACTCTGGCGGATCAGCCAATGAGGATTCTGCTCAAAGAGAGTCACCAAATAAGGGATAGACTGAGGGCCAAATTTAGAGAGCGAGTTAGCCGCCTCCGCGATCACATTGGGGTCAGTTTCATGTTCAATGATGTTGAGTAACGCCTCAAAGGCTTCATCATTGCGCTTATACCCTAGCCCCATGGCCACAAAGGAGCGGACCAGAAATTGCTTATCGTGTATCCGACGTTTAAGCAACGGGACCACAGTGGCCGGTTCATGGTGACGCAGTTCTGTAATCGCCTTCATCCGAGATTGAGGATTGGGGCTATCCAGGAAGGATTCAATTTGAGGTAAGTCCATGGGAGTTTCCGGGTAATTTTAAAGAAAGGATTGTTTGCTACCAATTTGCTATTAAACTGTTTTCACCAGGTCGATCGAGACCACAATTGCTGGCCCTTTGCTACGATCCTGAAAGACAAACTCGCCGTAGTCAGCTAAGTTGTCAAGTCCTAGGCAAGTCAGGGTGATTTCAGCACATAGCCACATCAAAGTTCTCGAAAATAGTTTTGACCATTGAACTTGCATGGTATTTTCCTAAATTAGCATTTTCCTAAACTAGAAGTTGTGGGTGGATAAGCGGGTAACCTGCTGCTTTAAGCTTTTGATTACTGACTCGCAGACTCTTGTTATGAAGGCTTAGTTTAGAAGAGCCCCAATGTACCGAAGGCAACCCATAACGAAAACAGACGCGCTCGACCTGTTCCTTGACGGTAAGCTGACTGTCATCAACCAGGTTGTAAATTCCATCGAGTTCGTTCAGTCGGGCAAACTCAACCGCCCCAACGATGTCATCGCGGTGAATCCAATTGATAACGCGATCGCCTCGGCCTGGTAGGGTCATACCAGCCAGCTCTCCAAACATCCTGACCAACTCTCGGCTCGGACCATAAATCCCACCCAAGCGCAGAATGCAAACCCTCAGATTAGGGTTGGTTGCCTGCAGCAATATCTGCTCGGCCTCATAAAGCACCTGAGTTTTCAGCTCTGAGGGGATCACTGGTGTGGTCTCATCCACCCACGATCCCCGGCGATCACCATAGATAGCGCAGCTGCTTAAATAGATAATCTGCTTCACTCTAGGCGCTTGATCTAACGCCTTGACCAGATTTCTGGCTGTAGAGAGATAGGTCGTTTTGTAGGTCATCTCATCTGCGACCCGATACCCTATGGGGGCAACACTGACCACGACCGTATCTTGTCCCTGGAGCAGTGACTGCACAG
>JBCBQD010000077.1:0-21113 GCA_039820425.1 Cyanobacteria bacterium J06635_1 | reverse complement strand
ACCTTTCCAAGAAAACATTTAGTATTTCACCGTCCGGAGTATACCCCACCCTAAAAAGCACGTGGATGAAGCCCTCAGCGTTCTTAAATCCATGGGCTAGGTTGGGTGGGGTATACTCCGGACGGTGAAATACTAAATGTTTTCTTGGAAAGGTGAGGTCGTGAGATGGTGAGGTCGTGAGGTGGGGCTAGATCGTCACCAGCGCAGCGCACTCATCACTGAGCGCATTCACCATCTCACCCATTCACCAGCGCAGCGCACTCACCTATCTCACCTCCTCACCCTTCTTATCGGTCCACCCACTATCTCCCCAATGCCTACCGCTGACAATGTGATTCCCCAGCTCAAAGCCGCCTGCGAGGGTCTGATGTGGCGAAGCGAAGCGGACTACCCCCTCAACATCATCTGCTGGGAGTTACCTGAGCGACACCTCGACTACCACGATCTGCTCTACTACAGTGGCCATGCGGTGGATACTTCGGTGGCTGAAATTTCATTGGATGCTTTTTTCGGCAAGGTGACCGTCGAGCGCGCCTGGTTTGACTCCCAAGAAAAAGCCCTGGTGCAGCGCTATCGCTCGCTCCGGGAACTGCTGGAGCTAACCCTTGAAGATCTCAAGGTCTATCGCATGGGTGAGGTAGAGGTAGAGGTCTGTGTGCTGGGCTGGACAGAGGATAAGTGCCTGGTTGGGTTTGCGACCACACTCGTAGAGACTTAGTCTTATCGTCGTGCTTCAATCACCGTCTGTATGTCCTCGGGCACTGCCGACAGAAGGTCATAGCCGGTGGCAATTTCAATGCGGTCGATGCTGGTGATATAGGTTTGCCACTGGGCATCAAGGCTCTTGCTATTGGGCATATCGATGGCGATGGTTTCGGTGCGCTGTGTGACGTCTGCAGCGGTGGGATTGGCTTGGTCAAAGATGATGATCACTTTCCAGGTGCGACTGGGGATGGTGACTTTGTCTCGTCCAATCACTCCCTTATTTCCGTAAACTCCGCCGATCACATACAGCGATTTACCCTGCTGATAGAGCAAATCTCGCGCATATTCCTCCAATTCTCGCCACGGCCCTCGGTTATTTTCCTCCGCCTGCGGGAAGATATTGGACATTAAAAAAGTGGCCGAGTTATCTCGAACGCTGCGCTTGCGGTCGGCGGAGGGCACCATGTGGCCCCGGTCGTAGCCGCTGCCGCTGTAGTCCCGTGGGGTGGCCTGGTAAAAGCCCTTGGGCAATGAGCCATCGGGGCGAAAATCGTCTTGCCGGTCGGCGGGACCCACCCAGTCGCGGTTGAGAAGCCAGCTGGCCCAGAGGAGAAGGTTGCGATCGCGACTGTACCCCAACACATATTGATCTTTCTCAATCAAATAATTAGCCGGATTTACCTTGGCTGCGTTACTCGGGTTGCCCAGGGCCAGATGAACGCTGTTAGAAAAATACGTCTCAGCATCGAGGGGTGGGGCTGTCTCTGGCAGTCGCTCACAGGCAAACCCATTGCCATCACCATCCAGGCTGTACGGGTCGCCCCAAAAAGACTCAAGCACTAACTGGGCCTGGGGCTGACTGACAAAGTCGCCACAGTCGCAGCTGTTATCAACACAGGGAGGCAAATCGGCGTTGGGGTCAGTGGTGTCACCTGCCACGAGGGTACAGCCCGCAGAAATCATCGACACTATGCCCCAGGCGAGCCCAGACAGGACCAGCCAGCGTTGGGATACCCTTCGTTTTTGGGGACTGAGCAATCGCATTAATTTTAAACTCTTTTGTGATTCAAATGTACCAGTTTGTAGGCTTTGGTCAACGATATAAATTAAAGTTGAAGCAACTTGACACAGAGTGCCCGTCCCAGGGCTTGATGAGCCAATACCTGTAGAATTACGGCATCTTTGGAGATGGCAGTATACTAAGTTCTGGTGACCTGAAACTACCTGCTACTTGGGGCAGATGTCTTAGAGCAGATGTCTTAAAGCAAATGTCTTAGAGCAGATAGAGATTCAGTTCAACAATTTGGTTTAATGTCGATCAACGCACGTACATACACTGGTGATTATGCTTAACAAAGCAATCTCTGCGCTAAACGCTTGGTTCCCCGCCCCCGAGGTTCATGCCCACTGCGATGGTCCTTGCGGTGTTTACGACCCCTCCGCAGCTCGCATTACTGCTGAGGCTGTTTTGTCGATGACCAAGAAGATTCTGGATCTTGAGCCCCCCGCCGCTGGTGATAAGGCTGCCATGGTGGCCTATGAAAACACCCTGTCTCGCTACATTGCTATCAAAGAAGAGCAGGCCCAAAAGACCAAAGACGACCTGCTCATTCTCTGGACCGACTACTTTAAGCCGGTTCACCTAGAGCAGTACCCTGACCTGCACGATACTTTCTGGAAAGCCGCCAAACTGTGCTCTTCCTGCAAGGTTGAGGTCAGTCTTCAGCACGCCCAAGAGCTGATGGCCGCAGTTCAAAAAGTTCATACCATGTTCTGGGCCACTAAAGGCCGTGACGTGGCCTGGTATACCGCCAGCTAGTGATTTATCTTGAGCCATTAAAATCCCGCAGGTTCGAGGGAGTCTGCGGGATTTTTAATTAGGGTCGCGGGGAGATGGGGAGATGGGGGAGTAGTAGCAGGTAGGGGCTGATCTTGTGCGTTTCGGCTGAGCGCTCAACGTCGAAGCCCTACCCTAGGAAAAAGATGAGCAACCAACCAAAATCCAAAATCGTTCGACTGAGCGCTCACGACGAAGTCCAAAATCCAAAATCCAAAATTTCCCCTCTTCCCCAGGCGAACTGGCAAGAATATCTACTGTGGCTCTGTCGTCAGCGACGCGCATTCAAAGTGGTTGAGGCGTCTATGCGACCCACTCTAAATCCAGGGGATAAAGTTTTCTCAGTACCGATTCGAGATGCGTCCAAAAGCCGCGATCTCAAAAGGGGCGATATTGTTATTGCTTACCATCCAAGCAAACCTGAGCTTCGACTGATTAAGCGGGTTCAAGACGTCTTTTATGACGGGGGCTGCTACCTGATTAGCGATAACACCGCTGAGCCCACTGCCCGAGACAGCGGTAGCTTTGGTATCGTAGGTCGAGACCTGATTGTGGGTCGAGTGACCAGTGTGTTTTATCGAGCTCCATGAGTGCTACCAATGATAAGTGCTGCTAATACCGTCGAGATTCATGTTGCAACGCCAGCCGATGTCCCGGTGCTATTCGATCTGGTCAAAGCCTTAGCCGAATACGAAAAACTTAGCCACGAGGTGACGGGAACCCCCGAGGCACTGCACCAACATCTATTTGGCCCCCGTCCCTATGCAGAGGCCATTGTGGCTCGGATTAATCAGTCCCCGGCTGGGTTCGCCCTATATTTCTATAATTTCTCCACCTTCTTAATGAAGCCGGGGCTCTATCTAGAAGATTTATTTGTACTGCCCAGTCATCGTCGTCAAGGGGTGGGCACGGCCATCTTTCAGTACCTGGCTAATCATGCCCTGACCCAAGGCTGCGGTCGGTTTGAATGGAGCGTGCTTGACTGGAATGAACCGGCCATCCAGTTCTACCAACAAAAAGGGGCCGCCATTATGGACGACTGGCGCACGTGCCGGGTCACCGGAAAGGCTCTCAATGCACTGGCAAACGGATTGTAGATTGAACTTTTCCGTCGCCTTGCCTCCCCACCTCCCCACCTCCCCACCTCCCTCACCTCAAAAATAAGCACCTTTTGCTCAAACCTTCTACTAATAGGGTATCCTTGCGGACATTATGTGCGCAGGACAAGAGTACGCATGCCACAGATCTTTATCTCAGCTGGTCACGGCGGATTTGAAAACGGGGTTCGAGATACGGGTGCCGTGGTGGAGGGCAACACCGAGGCCCAGGAAATGATTCGGATTCGCGATCAGGTGGTGCCGGAGTTGCGATCGCGAAACTTCCAGGTGCTGGCCGTGCCAGACGATTTCAGCCTGGGCCAAACCCTTAGCTGGATCAACGCCCGCGCTCAGCCAGGGGATGTAGCTTTAGAGATCCACGCAGCGGCCCATGGTAATCAGGGAGTGCGCGGGGCCTGTGCCTACTACATTGCTAATAACAATGCCCGCAAAGCCCATGCCGAGCTAATGCTGCTGGCCTTGCTGCGACGGATTCCCCAGTTGCCCAGTCGCGGTGCAAAGCCCGATACCGCTTCGGAGGTAGGGCGATTGGCCTTTTGTCGGCAGGTCACGCCCCCCTCTCTGTTTATGGAAATTGGGTTTTTAAGCAACGCCAGCGATCGAAGTTTGATCGAAGGCCGCCGACGTGATTTTGCCCTCGGGCTGGCCGATGGCCTAGCTGCCTGGAGCCGCGCCATTAACGGGGCGGCCTCAACCCTGCCTGAGGTGAGGGGGGTTTTCCCAGAGGTCAATCTCAGTATCAACGGCGGTATCTATGGCGAAAAAGGCATCATCATCAACAATAATGCTTACGTACCAGTCGATCTGGCCGATCTGTTGGGGGTAAATATTGATAACGATTCCGATATTCGTCGGGTGCGCTACGGCAATGTTGTCTACATCAAAGCAGTGGATCTCAGGGACTTTAACGTGTCGATTGGGTGGGAGGCGGCTACCCGGACCGTATTGCTTAAGTCCCTCTCAACCCTGCGGATTTGTCCAGGGCTGATCGATCGGATTATGGGCCACGGCAATACTTCAGATGTGCAGCTGATGATGTTCCTCAAAGCCAATAACGAAGGGGCGATAAAAGACTTTCCCGATTTACCCAAGATCTACCGCGAAGAAGGGACGATCGAAGGAGTTAATTATGACATTGCGTTTTGCCAAATGTGTGTTGAAACCGATTTCCTGAGATTTGGCAGTGACCTCCAACCCAACGACAGCAACTTTGGTGGCATCGGAGCCATCGGCGGGAGTCCGGGGGGAGCGTCTTTTAGCAGCCATCGTCTGGGGGTAAGGGCGCAGATTCAACATCTCAAGGCTTATGCCAGTACCGAACCGCTTGTGCAAGAGCTGGTGGATCCTAGATTTCGCTTTGTCAATCGCGGGGTGTCTCCCCTGGTGGATCAACTCAGCGGCCGATGGGCTGCCGATCCTGACTATGGCAAGAAAATTATGGCCACTTTGCGAAGACTTTATGAATCGGCTGGATTACTTTAATTGGGGTTCGGCGTTCCTATAGAATGCCATTACACGAAAAAGTTCCTCATTAGCTGATTTTTGAGGTTTGCAGCGTCTAGAGACTGATGGCTTTGTCCATACAGTTGGGCACACTGAACAAGAAATCTTGGTTTACTCCTGAGTAGCGATATGGATTCGGCACGTTTATCCGGCACCTCGAACTGGAGCAAAATAACCTGGCTGCTGCGCCTTGTGGCAGAGGGTGGGCGATTTGGATGGGGGACCTTGTTGCTTTGGCTCGTCTGGATTTTGCCAGCCCAGGCCGTGGATATCCGGATTGCGATTGGTCATGATATCGGTGATGTGGATATCGGCAGCTCTACCCCTGGGGTTGTACGCGATGCCAGGGGGGAGGCGCTCTATCAGTTGCCTGAGCTACAGCGGATTACAGTCGACGAAGAAAATGGTGTCCTATCACTGACCGATGGAGAGTCTGAGTTTGCTGAGTCCAGGGCGTTTTGGCTAGAGCCCACCAATGATGGTTTGGTCTGGATTGGCGATCGCTGGTATCGCGGGCGAGTATTGGTGCTACCGACCGAGTCCGGTTTAACTGCGGTCAACTATGTTGACCTGGAGCACTATCTCTATAGCGTTGTGGGCAGTGAAATGCCTGCCAGTTGGCCCCAGGACTCTTTGCAAGCCCAGGCAGTGGCCGCTCGCTCCTATGCGCTCTATCATCAAGGCCGTGCCAATAATCGCTTGTTTGACATGGGCGGTAGTCAGGCTTGGCAGGTCTATCGCGGGATTGAGGGTGAGGCTCCGACCACGCTTGCGGCGGTCGATGAGACCGCTGGCCAAGTGTTAACCTACGCAGGCAGCATTATTGAAGCCGTTTTTCACTCTTCGTCCGGCGGCCATACCGAAAATTCTGAAGACGTTTGGTCCCGTGCCGTGCCCTATCTGAAAGGGGTCGCAGACTTTGACCAGGATGCACCGACCTATCAATGGCAAGTGGCATTTTCCATTGATGAGATCAGCCAACGGCTCACCGGGGTGGGACGCATTCAAAATCTAGAAATCATGGAGCGCAGTGCCAGTGGACGGGTTAAGCAAGTCCAAATTGTGGGTGACACAGACGCCCGAATAATGGCGGGTAAGGACATGCGCCGTGCCCTCGGTCTGCGGAGCACTAAATTTGAGGTTGCCTTAGGCCCAGACAGTTTTGAAATCCATGGCTCTGGCTTTGGTCACGGCATTGGCATGAGCCAATGGGGGGCGCGGGGGATGGCCCAGCAAGGTCACAGCTACGATGAAATTTTGACCCATTACTACCAAGGCACCTCCCTGGCCCGATTAGACGCCAGGTAGGCGACGCGGCAGGGTAGGCGCGTAGCATGCTACGCGCCTACCCAAAAAAAATCAGGCTGCTAGCAGCCTGATCACAACACATGGAAACGCTTCGAGAGATGCCTGGGATAGACATATGAGTGAATTGCAGAAAGCTCTTGACTAGCAAGGCTTAATTGCTTGTTCATTCTGGCTCTAATCTATCAGAGCTGTCCAAGACAAAGCTGTATTTAAAAGCACTTCTCAGGCCCTGTTTTTCTTCTCTACGCGCCGTTTTTGAAATAGGTTTCAATTTTGTCAAAAGCCACCGCCAGATCGGTTGGCAGCTGTCGAACGATGCGCCGTTTTGCTACATCAATGGGCACCAGGCTTACTTGTCCCGTCAGGCAAAGCAGTCCTGAGGTCGCTTCAATCTCATACAACCAATTGAGTCGGACACCTTTAATGGGGGGCAGGCGGGTTTTCACCGATGCGGTCATCCCCAGGGTGAGCGGGTGATGGTACCGTACGCTCAGATCCACGACAGGCAGGTCGTAGCCCAGACTTACCAACGCTTCAAAGTCGATTCCTGTTTCTCGCAGACAGTCTACCCGAGCGGCTTCCATCCACTGTACGTAGGTGCCGTGCCAGACAACGCCGCCGTAGTCAGTATGGTGTGGCTGTACTCGAACTTGGTAAGTAAACCAGTGATTTGTCATTCAAAATGCTAGATGTGATTAAAAATGCCAGGGATGTTGTGGTTAAAGGGACTGGGGTGTGAGCTACAAATTATGAACGCTGATTCAGATTGCGTGAACCCCCTATCTATTATGGAGTAGAGCTCGCACAGACTCCGTTGTCCAGTGCAATTATCACCATAGATTTTCAACACTCACGATATAGGATTCATCATGATAGAAAAGATTTTGCTAGCCGACTCGGGTATGGGGAATGCCCAGGCCATGCTCAAGGCTTTGATGCAGATTCCTTTGGTGCAGCGATCGCAAGTCACCGTCTTACACGTCGTGCCTCCCCAGGTGACCGCTGATGCGATGACTGCCAAGTGGGAAGAAGGGGGTAAAACCCTGGCAACAGCTATCAATGACCTCACCCTAGACCCGACTAAGGTGACCGCCATGCTGCGGGAGGGTGACCCTAAAGACGTGGTGTGTAAAGTGGCCGATGAGGTTGACACTGACCTGATCATTATGGGGTCTCGAGGCCTCAAAGGGTTAAAGGCGATCTTAGAAAATTCGGTGAGTCAGTATGTGTTTCAGCTGTCTTCCCATCCCATGCTGTTAGTTAAAGACGATCTCTACAGCATTCGACTGATCAAACGCATTTTGGTGGCGATCGATAAATCTGACTCGGCCAAACAAAGCTTAGCCCTGGCGGTTGCCCTCGCCCGAGATATCAAAGAGAGCCAGTTGGTGTTTGTGCACACGATTTCGAACCTTAAAAGCAAGGTGGCTGAGGCCATCAATGCCCGCCCAGAGACTGACCCAGTGCTGGCCCCTGCCGTTGCTGAGGCCAAGAAATATGGTATTTCCTATCGCTGTGTAGCTCCAGAGGGCAAGCCCGGTGCGCGCATTTGTGAACTCGCAGACGACATGAATATCGATTTGCTGATTTTGGGCTCCCCCGATCGCCGCCCATCAATTGCGAAAGGCATGCCCGATATTGATCGACTGGTGGGAGAATCTCTCTCTGACTATGTCCGGGTCTATGCGCCCTGCCCTGTCTTGCTCACCAGGATGGACGCAGGATAGCCTGCATTTCATACTCCCCCACTGAGCAAAGCGACCCCACTAAGCGAAGCGGCCCTACTACTGCCTGCCGAAAATATTGCTTGGTGAACTATTTGTTGGATACTCATATTTCCTCTGCTTATAGGCTCTATTACCTTTCGTAAACCTTCCTGGACATAATATTCGTCAAATTGTTACAATCTATACAGAAAAGATCGTTCACCTTTTTTCTGGAATTTGGGTGATGCCCTCTGTAGATTTACTTGTTCAGAGTCCATCCATAAATTTTCAGAAGTAAGGCGGAAGTAAGGGGTTCTTACTACGGGGTTCTTTCTACTCACTGCAGCAAGGTCTCCTGAAGGAACGCGCCTCTTCCTCAAATAACCACTTCGTTTAGAGGCGAAAAAATGATGAGTTCTTCTTTGTTAGACGGTTTAGAAATTGTATTGGTTGTCAGCGTGACGGCGGTTGTTTTGATGCCTGTTTTGCTGTGGGTCCTTCCCGACCGGATTCATCACCCTGAAAATGGCACCGTAGCCTAGGCGCAAGGGCAACTTCCCCCTACGATGGGCACGATGGGGCGCAGGTGTTCTTTTTACAGGTGTTCCTTAAAGTCAGTTTCTAGGCAGGCTTGGATGACTTCGTGATGCTTAAATGCTAGCTCGGTGGTTAGTGCTTCTTCTAAGGCAAACCATCGGGCATCTTCAACTTCATCTTGTCCGACCTGGGGTCTCAGATCGGGCAAGTTGTTTTTCAAAAAAAATAAAAGCGAGAACCGCAGGGTTACATTTTGCCGCCGCCGGGGTTCACTAAAGACGTAGGTGGGTTGCTCTAAACAGCCCACCATTCGGTGCTGCTGTTTTAAGGCAGGGATATTCAATCCCAGCTCCTCCCACACTTCGCGAATCACGGCTTCGCCTGCGGTTTCATCATAGTCAAGGTAACCCCCCGGCAGTCCCCATTTGCCCACCTCATCAGGGAGTGATGTGCCCCGCTTGTTGAGTGGGACATAGATGCCTGTCTCCCGGACAAACAAAATAACGGGCAGCACGGTCACACTGCGGCTAATCCACAGTTCTTCCCCCTGGATATCAAGGCAGCGGTTAGGGCGGTTTTTAAACTTCACAGGTTAAACTTCACGGGGCTGCTGGGCCTGCTGGGCCAAGTAGGCCGCGATCGCATCCTCGGTCAGTTTAGCCATCGAGACCCCTGACTTTTCTGAGTGGGCCTTGAGCTGCTGGTAGGTGTCCCCAGCCACTCCAATGCGGTGCTTGCGCCGCCCCGAAGCCACTTTTTTGATGGGGGTATAGTTGGCCGAAAATTTGGTTAGGGCGTCAAAGCCGATGCGATCGCAAAAATCACCAAAACTTTCCCCGGTCTGCCGATCTTGCTTAAAAAATGCAAACAGGGGTTCCAGGGTGGCCTCCAGCTCAGATTCCTTCATTCGGTCGATAAAAGCCCGCGCTAACCGCGTTTGGTTGGGCGACCCCCCCAGCCAGAGTTGATAGCTCTCGGGGGCGCTGCCGACGAAGCCCAGCTCAGCCATATAGGGGCGCGCACAGCCGTTGGGGCATCCCGTCATCCGCACCACAAAATGCTCGTCTTTCAACCCCAGCTTGCTGAGCACAGCCCGCACTCGCTCCAAGATGCTGGGGATAATTCGCTCCGATTCGGTAATTGCCAATCCGCAGGTGGGCAGCGCCGGACACGCCATGGCATAACGCTCCAGCGGGTCAATACTGTCCTTAGTCTGGATGCCGTTGCGATCAAAAATTGCTTGGATATCGGTTTTGTCTTTGGGCTCGACTTCTGTGAACAGCAGACTCTGATTACTCGTCAAGCGCATGGGCAGGCGATAACGCTCAGCAATTTCTTTGAGCGCAGTCTTGAGCCTAAAGGGGCGACCATCCTGTGTACCGTCATAAATGCGGCCATTGCGAATGTGAATGCCCACAAATAGCTTGCCATCGCCCTGCTCATGCCAGCCCAGGTAATCTTCAAACTTCCACTCGGGTAGCGGCTTAAAAGGCTGTAGCGGTTTGCCAAAAAACTGCTCTACCTGGCGGCGAAATTTGTCCACACCCCAGTCATGGATCAGATATTTCATCCGGGCGTGGCGACGCTGGACTCGGTCGCCGTAGTCGCGCTGGGTGGCCACAATGGCCTTGACCAGATCATAGACATCGGCCTTCTCGACGTAGCAAATCGGGTCGGCAATGCGGGCAAAGGTTTCTTCTTTGTTGTGGGTGCGACCCATGCCGCCCCCTGCCAGCACATCAAAACCCTGTAGCTCACCGCTGTCGTTGGTAATCACCACCAGGGTTAGATCCTGGGTATAAAGGTCAATGGAGTTGTCCCCAGGGACCGTGACCGCACACTTAAACTTACGCGGCATGTAGTGAGTGCCGTAGATCGGTTCAACGCTGCCATGGACCACTGTGCCGTTGCCGTTACGCTGGCGAGCCGCAATGACATCAGGGTGCTCCTCTGCCGTAATCGCTTTTTCCCCATCTAGCCAAATCTCGTAGTAAGCAGGGGTCTGGGGCGTCAGCAGATCAGCCACCCGATTGGCATATTCATGGGCCAAGACGTATTCGGGCTTATCTTTAAACAAGGCCGGGGGCGACATCACGTTGCGACTCAGATCGCCACAGGCCCCTAACGTAGAGCCCATGCTGCGAATAATGGCCGCCATGGTCGCCTTGAGATTTTTCTTGAGAATCCCGTGGAGCTGGAAGGCCTGGCGGGTGGTTGCCCGCAGAGTATGGTTGCCGTACTTGTCAGAGATCTCGTCCAAGGTCAGATACAGCTCAGCTGGCAAAATACCTGCCGGTGTACGCGTCCGCAGCATGAACTGGTAATCCTTTTCTTGCCCCTTGATCCGATTGTCCCGATTGTCTTGCTGGTAAGACCCATGAAACTTAAGGATTTGAATTCCTTCTTCGGTGAAGCGATTGGTGTCTTGCTTGAGCTCAGTTGCGACGGGCTCTAGCAAGAACTGGCTACGCTCTTTAATGCCCTCTAACTTAGAGAGCTTTTTAGGTTGGGTCGGTTTTATAGGAGCTTGAACCATGGTGTGGTGGTTAGATAGCAAATCTTATTTTAATGACTCAAGATTCCACTCCCCCAATCGCTCCACTTATCGTTAGATTTCGTTTCTAAGACTTAAATCTCCGGTAAGTCGGTCGGAATTAGGGTGAATCTTTTTTTACATAGTATCACCGGAATCCCAATCTGGGGCGGCTATCGTAGTAGAAAAGTTCAATAAAAGGAAACTTTGCCATGGCAGATGCCACGCTGTATAGCGAAGAAATGTTTGTGCTTTTAATTCCGGGCGATGACGAAGTTTTTGTGACCCCAGCCGAGCTACTCGACAAACTTCAAACCCTGCTGACATCTAGGCAGGAGCAACTGCCCCACGATCTGCAAAAATTTGATACCCCTGCGGCCCAGGCCAAGCACCTGCGCGATACCGGCTGTGAGTTTGAGGTCGAGCCTGGTATTAGCTGGCAATGGTACGGGGTCAGACTGGAGAAATAGGAGGATTTTAGATTTTAGATTTTAGAGGGATGCCGAAAAGGCCCAATCCAAAATCCCCAATCTAAAATCTAAAATTTACCCTCCTACGACCGCCACCAGTGCAACCTCCACCGTCTTCCCGTTGGTTTGTTCGATGTCTGCTCGAATGCCAGGGCCAAAGAAAGTTTGAATCTTAGGCTGTTTTGCTTGCCACGTCTCCAGGGGCATGCGGGGGGAATCAAACTCCAGTACCAGCGTATAGGCCCCTTCTCGCATTTCTTCACGGATATAAGACAATTCGGGGCGTTCTACATCGTTAGGGCTCAAACCCAGGCGCTCGAGGGCGTCATCCAGGTGGGCTTCTTGACCGTATCGAAACCGGGTAACATCCTGACGAATCTGAGTCTGGGTTTGGGTAGCCTGCTGTTCTCGCAGGGCCAGGACGTCTTCGCTAGTCGGTTTTGAAAAGGGGACGGGGTCAAGTTCTGATGCCTTAAGGGCCAGCCCCCCCAGCAAAATAGGGATGCCGTAGAAAAATCCCACCAGGTTGAGTGTGGCTTGATCGTTGAAATAAGCTGCAAAGCCAATGACAGTCAGTACTCCGCCAACTATCAGAAGCGTCGCGCCGAGGGGGATTTTGCGCAGCATGGCGTCTCTTTGAGTCTCTTCAATAAGTTATACAAATACTTTTTTATACTAAGGCGAATTCGGTCCCCTAGCCCTCGAGGGCTAAATTTGCTTATTCTGAGTAGTAAGGACGCAATAGAACTCAAAGATTTTATGGAAATCGAAACACTACGCAACCGCATTGAGCAAATCCGAGAAAAGCGAGAAGCCCTGGTCCGCCTGCTAGAGCAGCCTAACCTCGGCACCCTTCGCATTGATGTCAATCAGGCGATCGAAGAGATGGATGATCTGTTAGACGAATTCGATCGGGCTTTTCCGACGGATTCTGCGGCACAGGGTTAGTTGTGGGTGAATATCAGGTAACGTAAGTCGTTTGAAAAGTATGGTTTAGCGAGATGGCAACTTATTCGGTTGAGATTCATCACCAAGGCGATGTTCATACCCTGTCGGTAGACGAAAGTCAGACGGTTTTAGCAGCTGCTCAGGAGGCCGGGTTAGATTTGCCCACGTCTTGCGGTGCTGGGGTATGTACGACCTGTGCTGCCTTAGTGACCCAGGGAAGTGTCAGTCAAGAAGATGGAATGGGAGTGAGTAAAGAGCTTCAAGAACAAGGGTTTGCACTTTTGTGTGTGGCCTATCCCCGCTCCGATCTTAAGGTTGAGACAGAAAAAGAAGATACCGTTTATGAACTTCAGTTTGGGCAGTTTCAGAAGACATGAATCGACATCTTGACTCAAGGCAGAAAATTTTCCCTGGATAAGAAGTCTGAAGTCTGACTTTTTTGCCTGACACCTGACGTCTGGTTCCTGATTTTTCTATTTCCTGATGCTTACTTTCTTCTCCCTGCCCTAGTCAGGCTGTTTTGGTTTAGCAAATACCCCCCTTAAACGCATGTTTGGTCCTTATCAACAGAGCAATCTCCGCATCGAAGTGGATGCCACCGCCGATACGATTCAAAATAGTCTGACGTTGCCAGACCAGCTTAAGCAGTGGCTCTGGCCTCAGAACTTTTCGGGGGATTTCACAGCCAAGTTAACCGCTGGTCAAATCTTTGATAGCCATCTAGGGCCTATCACAGTGCACCACACGGTAGAGGGAGTGACCCCCTATAGTATCCGGCTCTTGCTCCACGGCGGTATTGATGGTTTCCATGAATGGCACTGGGGGGATGGCTGGGTGCAGTCTCGCATCGAGGGGATCTCAACCCTGCCGATTAATCTTGGTCAAACCGCCAGCCTACTGAGGCTACGATGGTTTCTAAAGCGCCAATCAACGGGTCCGCAGACCGCCAGTGTCTGACCATCAGGTAAGGAGTTCTTCTGATTTATAGTGCTTTCTGGTAGCCGATGGCGTTTACTGCTCATCCAGCCCGCCAGGCGACGTTTCTTTCCCGTTTAACCGGCTGCTGCCGTTAGCGGTTCTCTGTCGAACGGAGTCTCCGTGGGAGGGGAGTCCTTCTGCCTGGGTAAGGGAATCGATCGCACCGGTGACCTTATGAAGCGCAGTACTGGAGTAATGAATCAGGCTCGAGTGTTTGATAAAGGTCTCAGTGCTGAGGGGAGATGAGTAGCGGGCTGCGCCTGAGGTGGGTAGGGTATGGTTTGGCCCAGCTAGATAGTCGCCCACGGCTTCTGGGGTGGAGTGCCCTAGAAAAATCGCCCCGGCATGGCGAATATGCTCCAACAGCGCCCACGGATCGGCTACTTCTAACTCAAGATGTTCTGGGGCAAACTGGTTAGACAGTGCCGCAGCTTCTTCAAGCGAGCTGACCACAATGGCTACCCCATAATGGGCGATGGCTTTTTCGGTCAGGGTTTGGCGGGGATGATTTTCGAGCTGATGTGAGACTTCGCTAGCCACTTTCTCCGCGAGCTGACTGTCGGGGGTGATCAAGATAGCAGCTGCTAGCGGGTCGTGCTCGGCCTGGGCCAATAGATCAGCTGCAACATGGGTTGGGTTAGCTGTCTTATCAGCAATAATCAGAACTTCTGAGGGGCCCGCCAGGGAGTCGATGCCCACGGTTCCATACACCAATTTTTTGGCCAGCGTGACGTAAATGTTGCCGGGGCCAGTGATGATATCGACCTGGGGAATGGTGGCGGTGCCATAGGCCAGGGCAGCGATGGCCTGGGCCCCGCCCACCTGATAGATTTCAGTGACGCCAGACTCTTGGGCGGCTACCAGTACTGCCGGATTGAGTCTGCCGCCCTGGCCCGGCGGGGTTACCATGGCAATCCGAGAGACGCCCGCAACCCGTGCTGGGATCGCGTTCATCATGACGGTGCTAGGGTAGGTAGCTCGACCGCCGGGTACATAGATGCCGGCCCGATCCATTGGCGTGTAGCGCTTGCCGAGGACAATGCCGTCTTCGCCAAAGTCGACCCAATTTTTGGGCAGTCGTTGACGATGGAATGCCTCAATATTTTGACAGGCGAGTCGAATCGCATCGAGTAACTCTTTCGACACTTGCTGATAGGCGGCGTCGAGGTCAGCCCCGCTAATTCGGAGGGCTTCAGCTGTCATCTCTACCTGGTCAAACTCAGCTGTGTAGCGCAGTAGAGCCTGATCGCCTTGCCGTTTGACAGCTTGAATAATTTCTCGGACCGTGGCCTCTTTATTGAGCACTTGGTCATCGTGGATGCGATCGCAAATGCGCTTTAGCTCGGCCCTAGCATCGCTTAGCTGATAAAGAATTCGCAGCATTACGGCGTGAAGAAGCAATAAGGAAATGGCATCTAATCTTGGCCAAAGGTTATGGACAGGTTTGCCCCGCTTTGACCTAGCTCAGCTCAGCCTCGCTATAAGCTTAGCGTGGATTTTCCTAGGAAGTCATCCCGACAGCTTGCAACTTAATCCCATTTTAGTGTTATGATTATTTATCCGGTAGTCATTTTAGTAGCCTGAGCAGACCGTGGCAAATATCAAATCTGCGATTAAGCGCATTGAGATTGCAGAACGAAATCGTTTACGCAACAAGTCGTACAAATCTGCTGTGAAAACGCTAACCAAGCGTTATTTCACCGCCCTCGATGAGTTCTCAGCAGATCCCTCTGAGGTCAACAAAAAAGCTGTCGATGAGAGCATGTCTCAGGTCTACAGCAAGATCGACAAGGCGGTCGGTCGTGGTGTTTTACACCGCAATGCGGGTGCCCGTCGTAAGTCAAGGCTTGCCAAAGCCCTCAAGCAAACAGAGCAATCAGCTTCTTAGAAGACGTCGCTCGGCTTTATCCGACGGCAAATCTCACCTATGAGGCTCCAGGCTCGATTTCATGCAACTAATCGATACTCACGTCCATCTCAACTTTGAAACTTTTCAGGATGATCTAGATGATGTAGCACAGGCTTGGCGGCAGGCAGGTGTGACTCGTCTGGTTCATTCGTGTGTAGAGCCGAATGAGTTTTCTGTGATGCAGTCTATTGCCGATCGGTATCCTGAGATATCTTTGGCAGTGGGGTTGCATCCCCTGGATATGGATAAGTGGAGCCCTGAGTTGCCTGAGCGCATTCACACTTTGGCGTCATCCGAGCCTCGGGTGGTGGCCATTGGGGAGACCGGCCTAGATTTTTTCAAGGCCGAAGACCGAGCCCAACAGGTGGTCGCTTTTCGAGCGCAGTTGTCGATTGCCCAATCCCTTGGGTTGCCTGTGATCGTCCACTGCCGTGACGCGGCGGCTGAGATGTGTGCTGTGCTGGAGCAGTTTTGGCAAGATCATGGCCCGGTACCCGGTGTGATGCATTGCTGGACCGGGTCACCAGCGGAAACCCAGCGGTTTCTCGACCTGGGCTTTGACATTAGCTTTAGCGGCATTGTCACCTTTAAAAGTGCGACTCAGGTCAAGGCGTCTGCCCAAATGGTGCCGTGCGATCGCATCTTAGTTGAAACTGATTGCCCTTTTCTGGCCCCAGTTCCAAAGCGCAAGGTGGGTCGTAATCAGCCCGCTTTTGTAAAATACGTGGCTGAATATGTTGCTGAGTTACGGGGTGTTTCCTTTGAAGACTTTGCCGCCCAGACCACGGCTAACGCCCAGCGTCTGTTTCGGTTGAGCGAGAGGCATGAGTTACCTCACGCCAACACTATTGATTCAGGGTCAGCTTTTTATACTGGGCCTGTTGTCACTGCATAAAGACCATTCTTGACAAAAGTTCATTTTTAGAATCTCCTGTTTAACTTGTAGACATCCATTGAGCCAATTAAATTTGCCTTTTTTATCTGTTTGTTGACTCAATCTTGAAACGCCTCTCCCTAGAGCCGGTTCACCATGCCATCCCTGTTCGAACCCACAACTAAATAAGTTTTGTTAAGCGCCTTCACTCGTTTGGGAAGACGCTGTTTCTGCTTGCTGATCTGTGACTGCAAATTTGCCTAAATTGCCTGTTTGCCCAAACTATCATCAGCGATCCCTGTACTGCCGCGCGACCTACCTTGAGGAGACGCATGACTGACCAGACCTATTCCCAACCATCCTTTGTCCTGCCCGATCTTGTCGAAATCCAGCGCTCGAGCTTTCGCTGGTTTTTACAATCGGGCCTGATCGAAGAACTCGAAAGCTTTTCACCGATCACCGACTATACCGGTAAGCTCGAACTGCACTTTTTGGGCAAAGATTACAAGCTTAAAAGCCCCAAATACATGGTTGATGAGGCCAAACGTCGGGATAGTACTTATTCAGTGCAAATGTACGTCCCGACTCGATTGATTAACAAAGAAACCGGGGATATTAAAGAGCAGGAAGTCTTCATTGGCGATTTGCCCCTGATGACAGACCGAGGTACTTTCATTATCAACGGTGCCGAGCGCGTCATTGTCAATCAAATCGTTCGTAGTCCTGGCGTCTACTACAAGTCCGAGACCGATAAGCACGGACGCCGTACCTACAATGCTAACTTGATCCCCAACCGAGGGGCATGGTTAAAATTTGAAACTGATAAAAACGATCTGGTTTGGGTCCGTATCGACAAGACCCGTAAGTTGTCTGCTCAGGTTTTGCTAAAAGCCTTGGGGCTTACCGACGGCGAAATTTTCGACGCCATGCGTCATCCCGAGTACTTCCAAAAAACCATTGAAAAGGAAGGCCAATTTAGCGAAGAAGAAGCCCTGCTTGAGCTCTATCGGAAGCTACGCCCGGGTGAGCCCCCTACGGTTTCTGGCGGGCAACAACTCCTCGATTCGCGATTCTTTGATCCCAAGCGTTATGACTTGGGTCGGGTGGGGCGTCACAAAATTAATCGCAAGCTGCGACTCAATATCCCAGACTCGGTTCGGGTCCTGACCCCGCAGGATATTTTGTCTGCGATTGATTACCTGATTAATCTGGAGTTTGATATTGGTAACATCGACGACATTGACCATCTTGGTAATCGCCGGGTGCGGTCCGTGGGCGAGCTGCTGCAGAATCAAGTTCGGGTCGGTCTCAACCGCCTAGAGCGGATTATCCGTGAGCGCATGACCGTCTCTGATTCTGAGTCATTGACGCCTGCGTCCCTGGTCAACCCCAAGCCGCTGGTGGCTGCCATCAAAGAATTTTTTGGCTCCAGTCAGTTGTCCCAGTTTATGGACCAAACTAACCCATTGGCGGAACTGACCCATAAGCGCCGCATTAGTGCCCTTGGCCCTGGTGGTCTTACCCGTGAGCGGGCAGGCTTTGCGGTGCGAGATATTCACCCCTCTCACCACGGTCGGATTTGTCCAATCGAAACGCCAGAAGGCCCCAACGCGGGTTTAATTGGCTCTTTGGCGACCCATGCCCGAGTGAACGATTTTGGTTTTATCGAAACCCCTTTCTTCCGGGTCGAAAATGGTCAGGTTCGCAAGGATCTTCCCTCTGTTTATATGACCGCAGACGAAGAAGATGATTTTCGGGTTGCGCCTGGGGATGTTCCCATTGACAAAGACTTCAATATTTTGGGCGAGTCAGTGCCGGTTCGCTATCGTCAGGATTTCATCACCACTGCGCCCAACGAGGTGGACTATGTTGCCGTTTCCCCCGTTCAAATTATTTCAGTGGCAACATCCCTGATTCCTTTCCTGGAGCATGACGACGCTAACCGAGCCCTGATGGGGTCTAACATGCAGCGGCAGGCAGTGCCCCTGCTGCGTCCAGAGCGACCCTTAGTGGGCACGGGGTTAGAGGCACAAGCTGCTCGCGACTCTGGCATGGTGATTGTCAGTGATGTGGATGGTGAGGTGTCCTATGTCGATGCTAAAAACATTCGGGTGCGGGGGAACACAGGTCAGGAATATGCCTATGAACTGCAAAAGTATCAGCGCTCTAACCAGGATACCTGCCTCAATCAGCGGCCCCTCGTCTTTGAGGGCGACAAAGTGGTGGCGGGGCAAGTCCTGGCTGATGGCTCCGCCACCGAAGGGGGCGAAATTGCCCTGGGGCAGAATGTCCTGATCACCTATATGCCCTGGGAAGGCTACAACTACGAAGACGCCATCTTGATTAGCGAGCGGTTGGTTTATGACGATGTCTATACTTCGATTCACATTGAGAAGTATGAAATTGAGGCCCGTCAAACCAAGTTAGGTCCCGAGGAAATCACCCGCGAAATTCCCAACGTTGGGGAAGATGCCCTGCGTCAACTTGATGAAACCGGCATTATCCGGATTGGAGCCTGGGTCGAGTCAGGCGATATCCTGGTCGGCAAAGTGACTCCTAAAGGGGAGTCCGATCAGCCCCCCGAAGAAAAGCTACTGCGCGCAATTTTTGGCGAAAAAGCCCGCGATGTCAGAGATAATTCGCTCAGGGTGCCCAATGGTGAAAAAGGCCGTGTGGTTGATGTGCGCGTCTTTACCCGTGAGCAAGGCGATGAGCTGCCGCCGGGGGCCAATATGGTTGTGCGCGTCTACGTTGCCCAAAAACGCAAAATCCAAGTGGGTGACAAGATGGCGGGTCGTCATGGCAATAAAGGGATCATTTCCCGGATTTTGCCTATCGAAGACATGCCCTATTTGCCCGACGGTACCCCGATTGACATTGTGCTCAATCCCCTGGGGGTGCCCTCTCGAATGAATGTGGGTCAGGTGTTTGAATGTCTGCTGGGCTGGGCGGGTGAGAACCTCAACGCCCGCTTTAAGGTGACTCCATTTGATGAGATGTACGGTGAGGAAGCCTCTAAAAACACTACCCACGGCAAAATGAAAGAGGCTGCTGATGCCACGGGTAACCCCTGGGTCTTTAACCCAGAGGACCCTGGCAAAATCCAGCTATATGACGGGCGCACTGGCGAAGCCTTTGATAGAGCTGTGACGGTGGGTAAAGCCTACATGTTGAAGCTGGTGCACCTGGTGGATGATAAAATTCACGCTCGCTCCACCGGTCCTTATTCTCTAGTTACCCAACAGCCTCTGGGGGGCAAAGCCCAACAAGGCGGACAGCGTTTCGGAGAAATGGAAGTGTGGGCCTTGGAGGCATTTGGCGCAGCTTACACCCTGCAAGAGTTGTTGACCGTCAAATCTGACGATATGCAGGGCCGAAACGAAGCCCTCAACGCCATTGTTAAGGGCAAGGCGATTCCCCGTCCCGGGACGCCGGAGTCCTTCAAGGTGTTGATGCGAGAGCTGCAGTCGCTCTGCCTTGACATCGCTGTGCATAAGCTGGAAATCCAGGAAGACGGCACCAGCCGTGACCTAGAGGTTGATCTGATGTCAGACCCAACCAACCGACGCACCCCCTCTCGGCCAACCTATGAGTCAATTGCCCGGGAGGAACCAGCCCCTGCAACCGCTTCTTCGGCACCTGCACCTGCGGCCGCCCCCGCAGAACCCTTTGTCGAAGAATAGTCCCTCTCCCAGCTGAGACTCGCGAAATACTAGTATTTCGCGAGTCTCTCCCGACTACATTCTCAAAGCTACGTTCTCAAAAACTATATTCTCAAAGCAACACTCCCAAAATCAAAGTGCAGCGCGCGATAGAAGGAATCAAAACAGAATGCCGAAGTTAGAACAGCGGTTTGACTACGTCAAGATTGGTCTGGCATCCCCTGAGCGGATTCGCCAGTGGGGTGAACGTACTTTGCCCAATGGCATGCTTGTGGGTGAAGTCACCAAGCCTGAGACCATTAACTACAGAACACTTAAGCCAGAAATGGATGGCTTGTTTTGCGAGCGTATTTTTGGTCCTGCCAAAGATTGGGAGTGTCATTGCGGTAAATACAAGCGTGTTCGTCACCGGGGTATTGTCTGTGAGCGCTGTGGGGTTGAGGTCACCGAATCTCGGGTGCGACGCCATCGGATGGGATATATCAAGCTGGCGGCTCCGGTGGCTCATGTGTGGTATCTCAAAGGCATTCCTAGCTACATCGCCATTTTGCTGGATATGCCGCTGCGTGATGTCGAGCAAATTGTTTATTTCAATGCCTATGTTGTCCTCGATCCGGGCAATGCCGATAGCCTTAGCTATAAGCAGCTGCTGAGCGAAGACCAGTGGATTGAAATCGAAGACCAGCTCTACGATGAAGACTCTAATCTGGTCGGCATTGAGGTTGGGATTGGGGCAGAGGCGCTACAGCAACTCCTGCAAGATCTTGAGCTTGAGGCCGTAGCAGAAAAGCTCCGAGAGGACATTGCGACTGCTAAAGGCCAAAAGCGAGCCAAGCTGATTAAGCGTCTGCGGGTGATAGATAACTTTATTGCCACCGGATCCAAGCCAGATTGGATGGTATTGGATGTGATTCCAGTGATCCCGCCAGATTTGCGTCCGATGGTTCAGCTTGATGGCGGTCGATTTGCGACCTCAGACTTAAATGATCTCTATCGTCGAGTAATTAACCGAAATAACCGTCTGG
>JBCBQD010000076.1:0-21131 GCA_039820425.1 Cyanobacteria bacterium J06635_1 | reverse complement strand
CCAAAATCACATTTGAGATAATCCCCAGCGGGGTCTGCACCAGCAGGTTGGCATAGCCCAGGGCGGCCAGGGTGCCTGGAATAAATGCCGCAAAAAACAGATCGGTATAGACATTGATCTGCATCATCCCAGAAGAGAACGTAGCTGGCCCCAAGATCTTAATGACCTCCCTAACGCCCGGATCTTGAAAGTTGAAGCGCAGTCGAAACCGCCCTAAGCCTTCCTTGATCAGCGTCGGCACCTGGATCAGCCATTGCAAAATCGCCCCAACCAGGGTGCCCACCGCCAAAACGATGCCCCCTAGCATGGCGTACTCAGGCGTGATCATCTCCTGCCCAACTGTAACCGCTAAGATACCTAACCCTGCCACCACCGAGACGCTAGAGAACAGCGGACTAATCGACGGTAGCCAATACTGATCGGCGGCATTCAAAGCGCCAAAGCCGATGCCGATCAGTCCAGCAAACAGCGCCATCGGGGCCATAATCCGCAGCTGCACGACCGCAATCGCCCGACTTTCTAACCCCAGGCTGGTTTCACTAAAGCCCCGACCCAACAGACCAATAATCGGATCCGCAAAGAGCACAATCAGCACAGTCAACACCAGTAGCCCCAGGCCGACCAGGGTAGTAATGGTCTCGACCAAGGGGGCAATCTCTTCTCTCCTACGCTTGGAGACTACGCTGACAATGGCACTATGAAATGGGCCGTTGATGCCGCCTAACAGCACCACCAAAAATCCCGGAATCACATAGGACAGCCCATAGGCATCGGCCACCGGCCCAATGGCAAAGGCTGCCGCCAGGGCCTGCTGGCGTACCAGGCCAAAGAGTTTACTAATCAGGGTTGCGATCGCAACAATACCAGCGATACCAGCCAGCGAGCGTTTAGTCACAGTAAATTAGCCATAGGGTCAAGACAATATCCCATCGTCAGGGCAGACTGACCATTCGTCAATTGTGACGTCAGCCCTGAAACACCGATTAATATGTTAGGCAGAGAGTAGAGGATATAATGCCCTCCCCTTTTCCTGGGATGAATCCCTATCTAGAGCATCCAGAACGCTGGTCAACGGTACACAATCGGCTGATTGTAGCGCTGGCAGATTTCCTAACGCCCCAGTTATTGCCCAAGTACCAGGTCGACATTGAAAAGCGCGTTTATGAAATCATCGGGGCCAATTCGTTGCTGGTGGGGCTGCCCGACGTTACCGTGCAAAGTGCCCGTGACGCTCGGCCTGACACTACCGTAGCCACCTCCCCCCAAGTGTCTCAGCCCATTCAAGTTCAAATCCCCGTCGCTCAAGAAGTTCGTGAAGCCTATTTAGAAGTTAAGGATGCCGCGACTCAGATTGTGGTGACGGCTATTGAAATTTTGTCCCCGACCAATAAGCAAGGTGAAGGCTTGCAAAAATACCTGCAAAAGCGCCAGCAGGTATTGTCCAGTCAAACCCATCTGGTAGAAATTGATTTATTACGGGTTGGTAAACCCTTGCCACTGGTGGGCGAGCCCCTCGTCAGTGACTATCGCATTCTGGTCAGTTGTTCTGAACAACGTCCTAGGGCCGATTTATATGCCTTTAATGTGGTTGATCCGATACCCCCCTTCGCATTACCGCTTAGGGAAGGTGACTCAGAACCGCAGGTGCCACTGCAGGATCTCATAGAAGCGGTTTACGATCGCGCCGGATATGACTATTTCATTGACTACAAGGCTGATCCAATACCGGCATTACCCACGCCTGAGCAAACTTGGTTAGAACAGTTGCTTAAAGAAAAGAATTTACGTTAAGTGCTTATTTTCCTTTGGATTTCTAAGCGATTTGATCAGACAGTTTGCCATTTGATAGCCAATCCGTTAGTTCCCCTGGGGCAGTTACTTTGCCTAAAAATGCGCGGAGTGAGTCGCCTTCAAGGACTTCTTGCCCTAGCAAATATTGGGCCATCTCTTCGAGCAGGTCGCGATTTTCTTTGAGAATGTTGAGTGCGATCGCATGGGCTCCATCCACAATCGTCTGCACCGCCTGATCGATCACCGCTGACACCTCTGGGCTGATCGGTCGGCGGGCGTTTTGCCAACCTTCTAAAAACTGCTGCTGCACGCGCTCAAAGGCAATCGGCCCCAGTTTGGCTTCCATGCCATAGAGGGTGACCATGCGCTCGGCCAGATCCGTCACCTTTTGGATATCGTCGCTGGCCCCGGTCGAGACTTTACCAAAGACCAGTTCCTCTGACGAACGCCCCCCTAAGAGGGTGGCGATGCGGCCCCGCAGCTCGTCCTCGGCCATCAAAAACCGATCTTCTTCCGGCAGCTGTAGGGTATACCCCAGGGCCCCTACCCCGCGAGGCACAATAGAAATTTTCTCAACTTTATTAGCCCCTGGCATAATCGAACCAATGATGGCATGACCGACTTCGTGGTAAGCCACCACCTGTTTCTCCTCCGGGTTGAGCACTCGAGATTTACGTTCGAGGCCAGCCACCACTCGCTCAATGGCTTCCCCCAGGTCAGCCATGTGAACTTTGTCATGGTTTTGGCGGGCCGCCAGCAGCGCCGCCTCATTGACCAGATTGGCCAGGTCAGCCCCCGCAAACCCCGGTGTCCGCGCCGCAATTTTTTCTAAATCCACGTCCTCCGCCAGCTGGATTTTGCTGGCATGGACCCGCAAAATCGCGTCGCGTCCCAGCTTATCGGGCCGATCTACCACCACCTGTCGGTCAAATCGCCCCGGTCGCCTCAGCGCCGTATCGAGCACCTCTGGCCGATTGGTCGCCGCCACAATAATCACCCCAGCGTTGGGCTCAAATCCATCCATCTCGGTGAGCAGCTGGTTAAGGGTTTGCTCTTGTTCATCATTTCCTCCGGCAAAGCCTCCGGCGCTGCGGCGCGCCTTGCCCAGGGCATCTAACTCATCAATGAAGACAATGCAGGGGGCCTGCTGCTTGGCCTGACGAAACAAATCCCGCACGCGGGCCGCCCCCACGCCGACAAATAGCTCAATAAACTCAGCCCCAGAAATACTGAAAAATGGCACCCCCGCTTCCCCGGCCACCGCCCGCGCCATCAGGGTTTTGCCTGTCCCCGGTGGCCCCACCAGCAGCACCCCCTTAGGAATCACGGCCCCAATGCGGGTGTATTTATCGGGCTGTTTCAAAAATTCAATGATTTCCTGGAGTTCGGTCTTCGCCTCCTCAACCCCCGCCACATCGTCAAAGGTGACGCCGGTATCGCCTTCGGCATAGATCCGAGCTTTGCTCTTGCCCACGGTCAGGGCCGCTGACGCCCCCCCTTGAGCCCGGTTGAGCAACCACATCCACAGCCCCACAAAGATCAGCGGCGGGGCCACCCAACTTAGCAAAGTCACCAGCCAGCCCAGCTGATCTGGCGGCGGGGCGGCAAACTCAACCTCATGCTCAACTAAGAAGGCCACCAGGTCAAAATTCCCCGGCACCGGCGTCGAGACATACACCACTGGCTCCTCACCTTCGCCATCTTCCTCTGCTCCCTCTGCCTCTTCTGCCCCCTCCTTTAGGCTATACCGAATCTCCTCAGCCCCAATCTGTGCCTGCCCAACTTCGCCCGCCTCGACCTGCTGCAAAAATTCACTGTAAGGAATCTTTTCTGGCGCTGGCCGCAACATCGGCAAGATCACCCAGTTAAACAAGAGCAAGTAAAAGAGTAAATAGAGAAAACCACGACCGACTTGTTTGGGATCGGGCTGGTTAGGTTTGCGATCGCGCGTCTCAACAGGCATAGATTCATCGGTGAGTCAATCAAGCCCTCCTCTGGGAGCACTTATACTTCCTATTATCTATGCGCCTTATCCTGATTGACTGACAAAAGTTCTGAAACCCACCCTTTAGGTCATTGTTTAAAGCACAAACACGCTTCCTGAAAAATCCACCGGGCTTAGACAGTATCAAGTTTTGTCATCAACTTCAATATGTATTTTTGCCGATAGGCGCTAGGCTGGGGCCAGTTCAAAACGCACAGAAAACGCTCAAATAGATGGGCCTAAAGGGTTATCGCAACATGACAAAGGTTTGGTCCTATCCACTGCCTCCGTTACAAAAGGGCAGGCTCCTCAAGCGTTACAAGCGATTTTTAGCCGATATTGAGCTAGAGACAGGCGAGGTGATCACCGCCCACTGCCCCAACACCGGACCGATGACCGGCGTGTGCCATATCAACGGGCAAGTCATGGTCTCCCAAAGTGATAACCCCAAACGAAAGCTCGCCTACACCTGGGAACTGGCAGAGGTCGGTGAAACCCAGCCGGTTTGGGCGGGGGTCAATACCGCCCTGCCCAATCGCGTCATCCGCGCCGCCTTGGCAGCTCAAGTCTTTCCCCAGCTAGAGGATTACCCCTCCATTCGCCCGGAGGTGCCCTACGGCGAAGATCGTAAAAGCCGCATCGACTTTCTGCTCACCTCTGAAACCGACCCACCCTGCTATGTCGAGGTCAAAAATACCACCTGGGCTAAAGCTGACTGCGCCCTGTTTCCCGACACCGTGACTACCCGCGGCCAAAAGCATCTTCGAGAGCTGATGGTGCTACCCCCCCAAGCGCGGGCCGTGATGCTCTATTTCATTAATCGCGGCGACTGCCCCAGCTTTGCTCCTGGCGATGAAGCCGATCCGACCTATGGTCAGCTGCTACGCCAGGCGGTGAAACAAGGGGTCGAAATCCTCCCGTGCCGGTTTCAAGTGACACCCACTGAAGTTCGGTATCTAGGACAAGCAGAAATACAGCTTTAGCCTTGTACAGAAATGTTTAGACACGGTCCAGAAAGGCCATTTGGTCAACCCTGGGGCGGGCTTTACCCGTAGCTTTTGATACCGATTAGCGAGTCGGTTTAATTCTTATTTTTAGCGCTGGTTTTCCCCAATCTATCCCCGACCTTTCCACAATTCGCTAAAAGTTTTCCACAGGTTTTCCACAGGTTTTAACGCAAAATCTAGTCCCGTGCGAACTTTCTGGAATTTGACAAACTCGCTCAGAATTATGAGAAACCGACTCTTTTTGATTAACTTTTGTATCAAAAAGAAAGCTCTAACCCCTATTCTTTCATTCTGGCCTTTGATCTAAAACCCAGTTTTCAAAGAATTTCAACATTGACAATTTCACCCACCCATCCGCACAATAATTCGACCACCCATCGGAAGTGCTTGTGCTGAGACTCTCTGGACGCTATCTAAAACGGGGCCTTCAGGCCCGAGCCGGTTTAGAAAGTTGTTTGGGATAGTCGTGCGGCATTTGTCTTGTCTGACCAGCGCTAACGGCTTTCTGAAATGTCTACCCACCCCGTTCAAAATGCTGCAACTATTGAGGTCTCAAATGAAAGTGACTGTGAGTATCCTGGCTGAGATTCCTGAAGAACTCCATGAGTCTCTTAAGAGTTTTTTGGAAAATCACCCAGCTTGGGATCAAGATCGGGTTTTCTCAGCGGCGCTCTCACTGTTTTTGTTGCAAAACGGTGAAAGCGATCGTCGGGCATCCAGGGTTTATCTAGATACCCTATTTAATTACGCGGCTTAGGGCTTTAAAAAGGGTAAAAAGACTCTCGACCTAAAGCGGAAAACTATCCCCTAGGCAGTAGCCAGAAGTCACCAGTCATCAGGAATTTGGATTCTGATTGCTGACTGCTGACCGGCTTTCCGACTAATATTATTCCGGCTTACATTACAGGCCGACTTAGTTTCAAAATTAACTGAACCATGGCTAGAAAGTCATGGTTTTTTTATGCGCTACTTTTTTGTTGCAAACAGGTTGGGTATTATGTCTATATAGCTATTGACCCAAAGTCATAGGGTCAGTAAATTAAGACAACACTTTAGAGTCATAAAATTATGTCTGCTTATCCTGCAAACATACCTGCTCCCTCTCGGGCAGCGACGCAGGAGGCTAAAGCACTGAAGCAAGTTTTTCAGGCAATTACCCCAGACAGCTGCCCGAAGGTTTACAACTTCCACATGCACACTTGCTGCTCAGATGGCAAGCTGACTCCTGAGGAGCTGATGTCTCAAGCCACTGATTTGGGGCTGGTTGGTTTAGCGATTACCGATCATCACAGCATTCGAGGCTATCTTAAGGCACGACGGTGGATGGAAGATTGGCGCTGGCGAAACCCCTCGTCCTGGAACTCGGTTGCCAATGGGGCAGCGCCGAAAGGCACTCGGTTACCTCGCCTCTGGATCGGGGTTGAAATCAACGCCACGTTGCTAGAGCGCGAGGTGCATATTCTAGGCTATGCATTCAACCCTAAACATGAGGCCCTACAACTCTATTTGCAGGGATGTGCCTCTGACCCGTGCGATCGCAACGCGATCAAGGTTATTCAGGCGATTCAAGCCGCGGGGGGCATTGCCGTCTTAGCGCACCCAGCCCGCTATCGACTCCCCTTAGAAGATCTGATTACCAAGGCCGCTGAGCTGGGCATTGATGGAGTAGAAACTTATTACGCCTACGACAACCCGACACAATGGCGTCCAAGCCCAGAGCAAACCCGGCAGATCAAAGTATTAGCCGATCACCATCAACTGTTGGGTACCTGTGGCACAGATACCCATGGACGAACGCTCACCCGCCGACTCTAATCAGCGTCAACTCCAATTAACCTTGTGTCGCCATTAGAGTGATGATGCCGACACACCCAACCACCATTAGCAGCACAAATCCGATTGACTGACCCAAGTTAACTCGAGGATTGGTAGCTTTCATAGGAGCGACTCGGTATTCAAAGATACCGGTTTAACGTGATACGCCCCACGATATAACGAACCTTAGAAATCCAAGACGAAATGTAACGACTTTCTAAACAAAAGTTACGTAGCTTAAATAAACGTCTATTCGCCAGCTGTTTGGAGAAGCTGACTGGGATCAACACAATTTTCAGTGCTGTAGTTGACCTCTACGCTAAATTCGTAGGCGATGGCACTGTCACTGGGCTCAAAAGGCGTATTCAGCACCGCCCCCACGGCCCCATTGTTGAGCTCGGGGTAACCCGTACTTTTAAGGATTTGAGGATCGCCCGCCAACGAGCCATCTGGGGCGACAACCACGCCCACCAAGCCATTAGTGGGGGGTTCATCACAGATGCGAGGGGTGTAGTCGATGGGGATAGAGGCGGAGTCAACCACCTGCAGCTCAGCTTCACCGGCCTGGGTTTCAGCCTGGGTGAGCCAGTTTCCACGGGCGGCCTCTGCTGCCTCAGTCGAGGTGCCCTCCGGGTCAAAGGAAAATTGAGCCCGCAGCTGCTGAATCCTAGACTGTTCCTCGGCTGAGGCCGCTGCTACCTCGGTTCCAGAAGCCTCAGCACCTGGGGTTTCGGCTTCAGCACTCTCAACTTCGGCCCCCTCCACAGGTGCCCCACCCTCCACAGGTGCCCCAAAGGACGCTGCGATTTTTTCTGCTTCGGTGGGCTCGACTCCCTCGGCTGCTTCGGCGGGTTCAGCTGCTTCGGTATCCTCAGCCTGCGTCGCCGCCTGATTGGCGGCATCTTGTTCCTCAATTTCTCTTTGTATTTGCAGTTTTTCCTCATCAGAAAGCTGCTCTTGGCTGGACGGTCGGGTTGCCCCCAGCATAGTGTTAGGCTGGGGGGTCGAGGCCGTGCCACCACGAGACTGCGCAGGCGTCGGTAACCCGGGTAAGCTCAATGGCCCAGTGAAAAAGGGGGTTGTTGGTGAAGAATAGGCAGTCCAACCAGATCGCGGCACGGGGGCGGGGCGTCGGGTCGCCGTTCGAGGCGTTGTAGATGGCTGGGTGCGTCGCCCCAGGGAAGATCGGGTCGGCGTCCTGGCGATGGGAGGCAGCGAAGAGGGGGTTGGCAGTCGCCCCGCGGTGCTGAACGAGCTGGGAAACTGCGATCGCGAAAAATTGGGCAACCGACTCTGCTCAGTGGGAGAAAGCTGCACCAGGGGTACTGTGCGTTCTGCGTCAGCCCCGCTGGGGTTGCCAAACGACGCCAGGGACATTTGGTTATTGGGACCAAACGCAAACAAGACCCCGTGGACCCCCACCGAGGCCAAAACGGCAATGCCATAGGGGGCCTTGAGGGTAGCCAGGACCGGTTTTAGCAAAGGGGCGAGCTTTTTCATAGAACTCAGCGGAGGTAGTGGGGTGGTGGGTAATGGGGGGTGGGTGGTGGGTGGTGGGTAATGGGTAATGGGTAATGGGGTGTGTGACAAGGGGAGGTCGAAAATGGGGCTCTCTCTACCTTCTACCCTCTACTCTCTACTCTCTACCCCCTGCCTAACCTGGACAATCAGTAACGAAAAATAAGGAAGCTGCAAATCTGGGTAGCCATTTAGATCAGCATAAACAATTTGTTGGTCAGTTGTGGCCCGTTGGACGATATAGCTGCGCTGCAAAAGCTGATGTTGGCGCAAAATTTTCCAGACTTGGCGATATACCGAGCTTACTTTAAGTAAAACCAGCACATCTGCCCAGACTAGGACAGTTTCTAAATCGTTAACCCGATACAGGGCAGGAATCACAGCTAAACGCTGGGCCTGTAGCGTTAGAGGAATGCCCAATACTGCCGCCGCTGCCAGGGGAGAGCATACCCCAGGAACCGCTTCAACCTGGACCTCAGGATAAGCCTGCTGTAGGCTCTGAGCCAGATAGGTAAAGGTACTGTAAAAGCTGATATCGCCCTCTGAGGCAAAGACCACATCCTGCCCCCTGGCCAGATAAGGCCAGACGGTTTGGGCTGCCTGTTGCCAGGCTTGGACTAAGGTTTCGCTGTCTTGGACGTAGGGAAAGTAAAGCGGTAGCTGAATTTGCTCAGGGGTTAACCAGGCTGCGATCGCACGCTGAGCCACCCCCATCTGCCCCTGGCGTCCGGTTGGAAAAGCCACAACGGGGGCAGACTGCAACTGCCGCAGTGCCTTAACTGTAATCAGTTCAGGGTCGCCGGGGCCAACCCCAATGCCATAAAGTGTGCCTGTTGTCACCCTAGGCCCCCGACGGCTCGATATCCCGCGGTGGGTTAAGCGGCGGTGGCGGCTTGGGGGTCGGTGTCGTGGCTGGTGGTGGGGCTGGCGTGGGGGCTGGCGTAGGCGCTTCAGCAGACGGGGCCTCGGCAGGCGTTTCAACCTGAGGCAGTTTTTCGGCCACCAGTCGACCTGTCCGTTTGCCCCCGGAGAGTCGCTTAATCAACTGGGGCGTAGGGTCATGGAGCAAATAGGTGAGGGTATCACCGGCTTGCCACCCGTCTTTAGAAAAGGCAATGTCGCGCTTACCCTCGCGCTGCAAAATCAGCGGCATCATTTCCCCTTCTGAAATCAGCTTTTTGAGCTGATCTCGCTGTTCGTCTAGCTGATCAGCCTGCAACTGGGTTTTGCCAATTTGTACGGCGTCATCTTTGAGATAGGTATTCCACATTTTAAGGGCCAGCTTGGGCGTGACCACCTTGCCGTTGTTGCGATTGGCAATGAACTGGTGCTCAGTATCACTGCGGGGCAGCACTGCCAACACCCGAGGGGGCTGAAATTCTTCGGCGGCCCGCTCTGCCACCACCGAGTTAACCTCACCGTTGGTGGTAATCGCCAAAAAAGTGCCAATCGAGCTCAGGCCAACTTCTTCGAGCACATTGGCATCCAGGGCACTACTGGTGTAAACCTGCAACCCGTCTGCCTCTGCCAGGCGGCAAGCTTCCTCATCGGTGTCGATCATCACCACCGACTCACCCTGCTCTTGAAATTGCTTGCCCACCAACCGACCTAAAGGGTTGCAGCCCACGATGACCAAACCAGTGGCTTCGTCCAGGGTAATGCCTAAGAGCTTGGCCACAGGCCGGGCCGTGAGTCCTTGGACAAACACCGTCATCATAATGGTCAAAAACACCAGTGCTTTGATCGCATCACCCCCGTTCAACCCCCGCTCAGTCAGCAAAATTGCAAACAAAGAAGCCACCGACGCCGAGACAATCCCACGGGGGGCAATCCAGCTCAAAAAAGTCTTTTGACGCCAGTTGAGATTACTGTTCCAGGTGCAGGCCCAGATATTGATCGGGCGTACTAGCAGCATCAGAGCCAGCACCGTAAACGCCGCCCCTCGCCCCAGGGCAAACACACTGGCAATGGATAAATCAGCCGCCAGCAAAATAAACAGCACCGACACCGAAAACACCGTCAGCTGACCCTTAAAGCGACGCAGCAAGCGTTCGTCCGGGACCTCTAGCGCCCGCAGCACAATTCCTGCAGTCACCGCGGCCATCAAGCCAGACTCGCCGCGAATGGTTTGGGCCAGACCAAATAGCCCCCAGACACTTGCCAGGACCACCAGGTTGCGCAGTTCTTCGCTTAAGAAGCTGGCTTGTTTGAGAAACCAGCCCAGCAGCGCCCCGCCCAGCCCCCCAATCAAGGCCCCAATACTCAAGCGAATCGCCAGCCCACCGACAATGAAACCAATGTCGGTATCGCCGTTGAGAATAATATCGAGCACTACCACCGCCAGGATGGCCCCCACTGGGTCAATTAAGACCCCTTCCCCTTCTAGGAGGGTGGCCACGTTACGCTCAACTTTAACCTGACGCAGTAAGGGGGTAATCACCGTCGGCCCCGTCACGACCACCAGCGCCCCATACAAAAAGGCCAGCGACCACGGAAACTCACCCAGCCAGTGGGCAGCCATGCCGCCCCCCAGCAGGGTGATAAAGGTCCCCAGGGTAATTAGGTTACGTAGACTGCCTGACACTTTGCCTAGCTCTTTGAGCTCTAGGCTGAGCCCCCCCTCAAATAAAATCAGGGCAACGCAGAGCGACACGATGACCTCTAACCCCACCCCCAATACCTGGGGGTTGATCAAACCCAAAGCATCCTGCCCTAAAGCCACACCTAAGAGGAGTAGAAAGATGATACTGGGTAGTTTTAGATACTCAGCAATCACCTGGGCCGAAATACCCGCTAGGACCGCTAGGACAATTTGCAGTGTGATTTCAAAGGGAGTATCCATAAAGCGCGGGCGCTAACAGCACTGCATCACGGGAATTAGCTTTCCCAAGGGGGCGCGATAGTCAATCATGCTGCAAACCAGCTGACGCGTCAACGATGCGCCACCATTCCCCATATCGAGCCCTATGTAAATACTGAAGCACTGGTAAATACTGAAGCACTGATTATCTGTTCTGACGATTACTCCGACGATTCTTATCAATAACTAAGTGCCAACCACTAGGTGCCAATCCGTTTATGCATGGCCATATCCAACTTACCACTGCTTACGCCTGGCCAACCGGTACATCAGCTGACGTGTCGACCTCACACCCATTCACTTGAGACAGACTTGGGGCAGAAAAAAGGGTGGCTAAAGCCACCCAAATCACAGGAGTTATAAGGAGATACGACAACAGCTGACCTGGGCTAAGCCACATCCAGTTTGAAAACTTGAGTTTTTCCTAAGGGAAAAGCTACAGGCCTGGATGTGGACAAGATTTAAGTGAGCAGTTGGTCAGATGTCATCTTGGGCCAATCAGTGTTCCGAACCGGTCGAAATACTGATTGGCCCGTACATCAATCCATATCTTAATCCGAGTTTTCTAAAACCATTTAAGATTTGTACGACTCAAGACTAATTTTTTCCAATGGCTTGAATAAACTAAAGAGGTCGCTTCTCAAAGGCGACCTCTAGCATCTGACCAGAAAGCCTGATCGCCCCTGCCATCTGGGGCAAGTTTGAAAACGCTATGACGGGCTGTTCTGTAGATTTACGTTAAGTCTGAGGCCGTTAACCCTAAAGCCCTTGTTAATTATCTTGTTTTCAAAGAGGAGTTTTGGCTAAGGTGAGACTAGCTCAATTTCGAGTGAGTCATTCAAACGAGTCTTTCGAACTGATTTAATCCAGATTAAAGCGCTATTGCCTGTGCGTGCTCGAAAAAGTCAAAAGCTTGATTTAAATGAGGCCTACCCCTGTCCCTGTCGACGGCGGGGGCGGATCCAACCGATTGTGCTGACCGAGGCCTTTGGCTGCGATCGCTGTCAGCAGATCTTTGTGCTGCGGGAAGATGGCTACGTGATCGAACAGCTATCCAGCCATTACCCGTACCGACGGTCCTGGCGTTGGAATGGCCAACAGTGGAGCATCAGTCGCCCGGCCTCCCCCGTACACTATGTCCTGATGCTAACGATTGCCTTTTTCGCCATTGTGGTGGTGTTTTGGCTTTGGACGGTGCAGTTTCCCAACAGCTTGAATGAGCTGCTGCGATTCGGGGTTATGCTGTTGATCTTGCTCTTTTTGGGTGTGGTGTTATTAATGGCCCTAAGGCGTTAGCTCAATGGCTGTGGTTTCTGGGAAATTAGATATTTCGGCAATGCTGCGGGCATTACGCCAGACGGCCACGCAGCTCTCTCAAACAACGGCTATCCAACGTAGCCAGGCTCTAGTAGCGATGGGGGAGGCAATCAATTTGCATCAGGATACCATCCTAGAAGCCAACACCCTGGATCTTGAGATTAGCCGCGAAATGGCGGTGCCGGAGGCAGTTACCGACTGGCTCAAGCTCACCCCGGATCGGGTCCATCGCATGGCTGATATTCTCAATCGGCTGGCGGCCATTGGTGAAACCATTGGCACTGGAGGCACTGGCGGTCGGGGCAGCACTGAGGTGACCTGCACCCACCCCCTGGGCATTGTGGCGCTGGTTTATGAGGCGTTTCCTGATTTGGGGGCGATTGCAGCGGGGCTTTGTTTACGCACGGGGAATGCGCTGGTGCTCAAAGGGGGCAACGAAGCCAGTCAAACCAACCAGGTGCTGATCGAAATTTTGCAAGGCGCGATCGCAACGGCTGGGCTCCCCATCGATAGCCTTTTATTTATTCCACCCGAGTGGGGCGATGTCTCGCGGGCTACCCTGGTACAGCAACCTGAGATTGACCTGGCGATTCCCTATGGCAGACCGCAGCTGGTCGAGCAGGTTATCCAGCAGGCGACGGTCCCGATCATCCCGACCCGCATGGGCAATGGCTACCTCTGCTGGATGCCCTCGGCGGATGTCGATACGGTTCACCACATGATCGTCGACAGTCATCACGGCGAACCCGACGCGGTCAACAGCATTGAAAAGGTCATGATTGTCGGCGACCTCAGCGAGGCGACGCTCATGCGCCTTTGGGGGCAGCTTCAAACCGACGGCTTTGAGCTGCGAGCCGAGGCAGATCTAGTGCCGCTGTTTGGGGCCTTAAAGTCAACCCAGTCAGATGAATGGCGACGGCCCTATCTGACTCGCACCGTTGCCTTTAGACGGGCCGCCAATCTCAACGACGCGGTCACCTGGATGAACTACCACAGCAGTGGCCATGCCGATAGCATCGCTACCACCAACTACGCCAATAGCCGCCAATTTATTAACCAGGTCCGCAGCGCCTCAGTCTATATCAACACGTCCCCGCGCTTTTGCAGAAGCCCGAAAGAAGCCGTTGCGATCGCCCTAGGCATGTCCAATCAGGCCGGACAGTGGGGCGGCATGGTGGGGATGACGGCATTGATGAGTACCCAGCGGATTGTGCATGGGTCACCGGAGGGGTAATGGGTGGTGGGTAGAGGGTAATAGGGGTTTACTCACTACCCTCTACTCACTACCCTCTACTATTTAGCCAATTTCACGTTCCTCGCCAGACCCAGCGCCTGCAGCGCCCGGATCGTCATCCAGGTGACGTCAATTTCCCACCATTTTAGGCCGTGGCGGGCTGAGTATTGAAAGGCGTGGTGGTTATTGTGCCAGCCTTCGCCGTAGGTGAGGAAAGCAACCCACCAGCAGTTGGTGGAGTTATCGCCCGCATCGTAGGTACGATAGCCAAATTTGTGGGTGGCGCTATTGACAAACCAGGTGCAGTGGTAAACCGCCACCAGACGGACAAAGATACCCCAGAGTACAAACGACCAGCCCCCCATTAGATAAAGCCCAATGGCCAGGGGAAGCTGGAGCGGCAGAAAATACTTATTAAAAAAACGATAGACCGGATCATTGGCAATGTCGCGGGTAAACCGCGACACGTCATCGGAAGCCGGAACATCTCGAAAAATCCAGCCCATGTGGCTCCACCAAAAGCCGCGCTCAGAGCTGTGGTGATCGATGGGCTGATCAGAATAAGCATGGTGGTGACGATGCAAGCCAATCCATTCAATCGGACCGTGCTGACACGCTAAGCTACCGCAAAACACAAAGAAATATTCGAGCCACTTGGGGACCTGAAAACTGCGGTGGGCAATCAGGCGATGCCACCCCAAGGTAATCCCCAGACAGCCGGTAAACCAGTGCAAAAACAGCGCTACTCCGATCGCGGCCCAGCTAAAGTTGCTGGGTAAAAAGGCGAGCAGGGCAATCGCGTGAACAGCCACCATAAATATTGCGGTGGGCCAGTTAATGGGAGGTTTATTGAACTTTGCAACAGTCATGTAGAAATCTCAGCAAAAACAAAGGGGCCAATTTGCGCCAAAATGAAAGCCCGACTCGGCGTGCCGAATCGGAGTCCCAGGTCAGTTAGCCCGCAAATTTAAAGGCACAGAATGACTAGCCTCAAGCTTTCTCAGCCAGAACAAGCACTAGTTACGATTCTTTACGGGATTGACGCTCAGGTCAAGATCAATCTGGCTCGAGTGCTGGCTGCTTTTCGTCAACATCGGGTGGGAACTCACCATTTTTCAAGCGTTTCAGGCTATGGGCATGATGATTTGGGTCGGGGGGTATTAGACCAGGTTTTCGCCACCGTAATGCAGGCAGAGGCGGCGGCGGTGAGGGTGCAGTTTGTCTCAGGCACCCATGCGATCGCATGTGCCCTGTTTGGCGTATTGCGCCCCGGCGACGAACTCCTAGCGGTGGCGGGCACCCCCTATGACACCCTCGAGGAGGTGATTGGCCTACGGGGGCAGGGACAGGGCTCACTGCGGGAGTTTGGGGTCAACTACCGAGAGCTGGCCATGACCGAGGGGGGCACCCTCGACTGGGCCAGGCTCAAAACTGCTGTGGGGCCAAGCACCAAGCTCGTGCTCATCCAACGGTCGTGTGGCTACAGCTGGCGACCCAGCCTCACCATCGCCGACATCGAAAAAATTGTCAGCCTAGTTAAGCAGCAAAACCCAGAGACAGTCTGCTTTGTTGATAACTGCTACGGCGAATTTGTAGAAACCCAAGAACCTACAGCAGTGGGGGCTGACCTCATGGCTGGGTCACTAATCAAAAATCCGGGGGGCACGATTGCGACCACAGGGGGCTATGTGGCCGGTCGAGCTGACTTGGTTGAGAAAGCTACCTATCGCCTGACCGCACCGGGCATTGGCCCATCGGGAGGAGCCACCCTTCACCAAAATCGACTCTTTTTCCAGGGACTGTTTCTGGCCCCTCAAATGGTCGGGGAGGCCCTGAAAGCCAACTACCTGCTAGCTTCCACGTTTCACAAACTAGGGTACCCGGTCAATCCCCCCGTCGATGCACCTCAGCGAGACGTGATTCAGGCAATTCAGTTAAGCAGCCGTGAAAAGCTGATTGCATTCTGTCGAGCCATCCAGCGATGGTCACCGGTGGAAGCTTACGTGGACCCGGTGCCCGCTGCCATGCCAGGGTATGAGAGTGAGCTGGTCATGGCTGGGGGTACCTTTATCGACGGCAGCACCTCAGAGCTGTCCGCCGATGGCCCCCTGCGGGAACCTTACATCGTTTACTGCCAGGGGGGCACCCACTGGACCCATATGCAACTGGCAATCGAAGCAGCTGTGGCCGCCATTGGGCCAGCTTAGACCAGTTTGATTTAGCCCAGGGTTTATTTAGAAACGGAGGGTCGGGACGAGGCCAGCTCAAATGCTGACGCCACATACTGGGGTCGACAGGCAAAAATAGTCTGTCCATTGACGCGCTTGAGAGACACGCTGTACTCATTTGCCTCTAAGACACGATAATGCTTGCCGTCTTGGGAAACCAAAATTTCTCCAGCCCGAATATTCATAGGGTCAGATTCCTTAAAATTGCTGGACAGACCGCCGGAAAACCCAGCGGCCAAAATGATGCACCCAGATGGATCCGTGAAAACACGTAAGTGAAATCACTGAGAGCTCATATTAACGAACATTTGATATCTGGACAAGCCTTGGGAGACAGGGGACGGGGGAAAGGCGAAAGGCGTTAGCGAAGCCATGCCCGCAGGGCTATAAGGCGAAGAGGGGCGAGGGGACGGGGGAAAGGGGGAAAAGAAATCTGAATGCTTTCTTCGCTTCCGTTGTTAAAATGACAAAGCCATTTGAGGACCCTCCATGCTAACCGTTGCCTTGCCCAAAGGCTCGCTACTCAAAGACAGCATTGCGCTATTTAAGACCCTTGGGTTAGATTTCAGCGCTTTTTTAGAAGATGCCAATCGTCAGTTACAAATCCCCGATGCTAGCGGTCAGGCCCGGGCGTTGCTGGTGCGGGCGCAGGATGTGCCCGTCTATGTGGAGTATGGTCAGGCCCATCTGGGGATTGTGGGCTACGACGTTCTGCAAGAAAAGACGCCCAACGTTGCCCATCTGGTCGATTTAGGCTTTGGCGGCTGTCGTCTATCGGTGGCCGTGCAGCAAGCCAGTGCCTACCGCTCAGCGATGGATCTGCCGCCCCACTGTCGGGTGGCGTCTAAGTTTGTCAACTGCGCTCGCCAATATTTCCAGAGTTTAGATTTGCCGGTCGAGATTGTGCCCCTTTATGGCTCGGTGGAGCTCGGCCCCATTACCGGTATGTCCGAAGCCATTGTTGACCTGGTGTCGTCGGGGCGCACCCTCAAGGAAAACAATCTGATTGAGCTAGAGGTTCTCTTTCACAGTACGGCCAGACTGGTGGCCCACCCCCTTAGCTATCGCCTCAATGCCGATGGGGTTTGCGACCAGGTTGAGAAAATTCGCCAGCAGGTGCTGGTGCTTACCTAATGACTGTTGCTTCAAAATCAACGCGCAATTCTAGAAGTGATTGGCGACTCATTAAACAGCTGCTGCCCTATTTGTTTGACAACCGGCGACAGCTCATTCTGCCGTTGATTTTGCTGGTGCCCCTGGCCCTGGCCCAGGCCCTGCAGCCGGTGCTGATTGGTCAGGCGATTTCGCTGATCCGTCAGGAGTTGGGCATCTGGCCGCTCCTGCGCAACATGACCTTACAGGGCGGGCTGAATATTCTGATTTGCCTGCTGTTGCTGACCATTGGCATTCGATTGAGCTTAGACGGGGTGCAGAGCTTTTTGGTGCAAAAGGTGGGACAGCGGATCACCTGGTCGATTCGTAACGATCTGTTTGCCCATGTCACCTCCCTGTCGATGCGATTTTTTGATCGCACCCCGGTGGGTAAGCTGATTACCCGCCTGACCAGCGATGTAAATGCCCTGGGGGATGTGTTTTCGACCGGGGCGGTGGGCATCGTGAGCGACTTTTTTACGCTGCTGGTGTCAGCAATCACGATGCTGCTGATTGAGTGGCGGTTGGGGCTGCTGCTGATCTTTTTGCTGTTGCCGGTATCGGCGCTGATCGTCTACTTTCAGCAGCAATATCGAAAGGCCAATTACCAGGCCAGAGAGCAGCTGTCGGTACTCAATGCCAACCTCCAGGAGAATATTGCAGGCATTGACGTGGTGCAGCTGTTTCGTCGAGAACGCTTTAACGCTGAGCTGTTTCGCAAAACTAACCAAAAGTATATCGACGCGGTCGATACCACGATTTTTTATGACTCGGCGGTGTCGGCCACTTTAGAGTGGATTGCGCTGGTTGCGATCGCAGGTGTCCTCGGTCTAGGCGGCTATCTCGTCGTCGGCGAGTCCCTTGAGATCGGCGCGCTCACCACCTTTATCCTGTTTGCCCAGCGTCTGTTTGAGCCCCTGCGCCAATTTGCCGACAAATTCACCGCCATCCAGGCGGGGCTGACCGCCATCGAACGCATCAACGACCTGCTCGATGAGCCCGTCGAGATTCGCGACCCGGCTAAACCCGTGGCGCTGCCCCCGGCTATCAATCGCCAGGGCGATGTGCTACCCGGCGAGATTTGCTTTAACCGGGTTTGGTTTGGCTACAAGCCCGATGAATATGTGTTGCGAGATCTCGACTTTACCATTCGCCCCGGCGAGAAAGTCGCTCTGGTGGGTCCCACGGGGGCGGGCAAAAGCTCCATCATTCGTCTGCTGTGCCGACTGTATGAGGTCAGCAAAGGCCAAATTCTGTTAGACGGCGTGGATATTCGCGACTTGACCCAGGCAGACCTGCGCCAGCGCATGGCGATCATTCTGCAGGATGGCTTTCTATTTTCGGGGGATATCGCCAGCAACATTACCCTGGGTGAGCCCTACTCCCTCGACGCGGTCAAACGCGCCGCCAAACGCACCAACATCGCCCCCTTTATCGAAGCCCTCCCCCAGGGCTACGAAACTCAGCTCCGGGAGCGCGGCACCAATCTCTCGGGCGGGCAAAAACAACTCCTCGCCTTTGCCCGCGCCGCCATTCGTAATCCTGGCATTTTAGTTTTGGATGAGGCCACCGCTAATCTGGATGTGGGCACCGAGGCCACTATCCAGTCTGCGCTCAACACCCTGCTAGAAGATCGCACTGCAATTATCATCGCCCACCGGCTCTCGACCATCCGCAACGTGGATCGGATCTTAGTGCTCAAGCAAGGCACCCTGGTTGAGCAAGGCAGTCATGATGAGTTGTTGGCCGCAAATGGGCTCTATGCGAGCCTGTACAAGTTGCAAATGCTAGGCCAATAAGGACGCCCTTCAAAACTATGGCATTTACGACATTTCATTCACGGCATTTTTCGATGGAGCGTCGATAGAAGCTGCTTTAGTAGAGCGATAAAGGTTGCCGTTTCGGTTTGGCTCAGATCTGCTAAAAACTGATTTTCCCGTTCGAACAATACGGGCATCGTCTCATCGATCCGTTCTATGCCAGCATCGGAGAGTTGCACGATAACACTACGACGGTCGTCAGGATCTCGCAAACGGGTCACCAGGCCCTCTTTTTCAAGGCGATCAATGCGGTTGGTCATGGCTCCAGAAGAGAGCATCAGCCACTTGTACAGCTCAGTTGGCTTGAGCTGATAAGGCGGCCCCTGACGCCGCAGTGTTGCCAGCATATCAAAGGACCATACTGTTAGGCCAAAGCCAGCCAACACAGTTTCCCGATGCTTTTCTAGCAGCTGAGATAGCTGCAGAATCCGCCCAATCACTGCCAGGGACGAAACATCCAGGGTAGGGGCTTCGTGCCCCCACTGAGTCAGAATTTTGTCGATAGTGTCTTGATACATAGCCTCATTGTATCTCGATATCGAGATACTTGACGTTTACTTTTATATCAAGTATCTTTATATCAAGACAAAAATTCAGAGGGTGACCCCAAAATGAAACCTACTTCCACCAAAATTCAAATCACAGGCTTTTTTGCCGGGCTAATGGCGTCAGGGCTGCTATTGACCTCTGTTGCTGCCCAAGAAGAGTTGAAAAGGGCGCTGAATCCTCCAGAGCTAGCAAACTCCCTACAATACGGATATTCACAAGCAACCCTCTCAGCCGCCAACGCTCAGCTTGTTCATGTTGCAGGGCAGGTCGGGTTGCTGACAATGGCCCAAATGATTTTGAAAGTCAGGTTGACCGCGCTTTTGACGCACTGCTCGCCACGTTAGAGGCAGCGGGCACCGATGCTGATAGCGTCGTCAAGATTACACTGTTAATCGTGGAGCATGATGCCGGGAAACTCGCTTATTTAGTGGAAAAGCGTAAGGCCGTATTTGGAGAAAATCCCCCGGCTAGCACCCTAATTCCCGTGCCAGCGCTCTACGCCCCCGGCGTACTTTTCGAAATTGACGCCGTTGCTGTTGCATCCAGTGCAAGTTAATCCACACCTTTGACGCTGATTTTACGGAGTGTGACGTATGCAGATTAAAAAATTAGATCACGTTGGCATTCGAGTTATGGCTGTCGATCGATCCATTCAGTTCTACACAACGCTTGGGTTCCAAGTCATTCGTGAAGATTATGAAGAACAGGTCTTCGTTGTAAAACACCCAAGTGGGATCGAAATTAATCTCATTGCCCGTGGCGATAATGATCACAACAGGCAAAACATTTTAATGGATGTGGATGAACGATATCCCGGCTATACCCATTACGCAATTGAGGTGAAATCTGTCGAGGCTGCCAACGCTTTTTTTAAGTCTATCAATATCGAAATCACTGGAGGCCCTATCACCTTTGGCGATGGCAAAACCTCGATTTTTATTCGCGATCCTGACTTAAATGTGATCGAATTTACGGAGCTTCCCACTTCGTAAACCCCCTTCAGAACTCATCATGAAACAACTCAATTCTAAACTAGTAGACATTGCGATAACGGCGCTGGCTCCTATCTCCTGGGGGACAACTTATATTGTGGCAACAGATTTGTTGCCCCCTGATCATCCGCTGCTGGTGGCAGCATTGCGCTCGCTAAAGACGTGCACTTAATGACTCAGGTGCTCTTTTGTTGCAGATAAACAAAGGCTGCATTTGTGCCACCGCCTTGACCCACGGCAATCTCGATATTGAGGTGCGCCATACTTTCGAGATAGCGCGCCGTATAGAGCAAGCCCGTATCTACGGGTGCATAGCCGATATCGCTCGCGAGTGCAATCACCGTTTGTTTAGCCTCATCATTGTCTCCTGCGATAAATGCAGTCATCGCTTGTCCGGCTTTCACAGGTGTATTCATCACATCCGCAAAGATGGTGTTGAATGCTTTAACGACATAGGCTTCTGGCAACAGGCGGCTGATTTCTTCAGAGGCAGAGTTTTCCTGACCGAGCAACTTTGGTGACCAGTCAGCATTCAGTGGATTGGTGCTGTCGATGACAATTTTTCCTTTTGTGACTTCAGCCAGGTCTGGTAACACATCGGCACAGGCTGTAAAAGGCAGTGCGATCGCAATCACATCTGCAACTACAGCCGCCTCTTTGAAAGTTCCAGAGGGATACGGCAGCGCCTGGTTTGAAAATGAGCGCAAGCCGATGAAAATCTCGTGTCCAGCTTTGCTGAATAGATTGGCGAACTGTTTGCCAACATGACCAAACCCCAGTATGGCAATTTTCATAAACGTCTCCCAAAAAGTTGAGGTGTTTCAAGAGCCTGTAGCTGAACTATAACTATCTTGGTATCTGGTG
>JBCBQD010000075.1:0-21526 GCA_039820425.1 Cyanobacteria bacterium J06635_1 | reverse complement strand
CTATTTACCTGGCTGAGGGTTTTGTGACAAATGCCACCCCTGACCAGATTGCGGCGGTACTCTTGGAAGAAATTGGTCATGGCCTCGATGCTCGCTTAAATCATACGGACAGCCCCGGAGATGAAGGGGCGATCTTCTCAGCGATTGTACGGGGAGTCGAGCTAAACGAGGCTCAGTGGCAAGCATTGAAGGGAGAAGATGACACCACTTCGGTCGTGATCGACGGGCAGACCTTTGCGGCAGAAGCCAGTACAATCACCGTCGATACTCTCACCGACGTTACGAATGCGACGGACGGGTTGACCAGTCTGAGGGAAGCCCTGGCCAGCGCGGTCAGCGGTGATGTCATTACCTTTGATAGCAGCTTGAGCGGCGGCACTATCACACTGGGGGGCACCGAACTTGATGTCACCACCAGCCTCACCCTTGATGGTGATCTCAACAATGACGGCACACCCGATATCATCATTGATGCGAATAATTCGTCTCGCGTTCTCGATGTGACGGACGGTAATAACGGTGTTGATCAATCCGTGATTATTGATGGCCTCATCATCACAGGCGGGAACAGCACAGGCAATGGCGGTGGTATAAGCAATCGCGAAACACTGCTCGTTTCTAACAGCACTATTACGGGCAACGCAGCTGGAGATGCCAGTATTGAGGGCGGTGCTGGCATCTATAACAATGGCGCTACGCTCACACTCGAGAACAGCACCATCTCGAGCAATACAGCCTTTGGCTATGGTGGAGGGATACGAAACAGAAACTCTGCTGTGCTGATCGTTAACAACAGCATAATTTCCGACAACACGAGTTCCAATACGACCAACACGTTCTATCGTGGGGGCGGCATTCATACTCGAGACTCTACTACATTCATCAATAACAGCACAATTTCGGGCAACGCCGCCCGATTGGGGGGGGGGATTCAGAGCACTGATAACGAACTTACGATTACTAACAGCACGATCTCTGGCAACAGCTCAACGAGTAGTGGCGGTGGCATCTATGGTCGTGATACTGGCTTTCTAAAGGTTAGCAACAGTACCATCTCTGGCAACTCATCCGGAAGCGATGGTGGCGGCATCAAGACCATCAGTGCTGCTCATTCCAGCACAATCACCAATAGCACGATTGCTAACAACACATCGGTTGGTGGAGGCGATGGTATTTCCGCAACCAACAGCAGCACCGTCACACTGGCTAACACCATCATTGCAAACGGGACCAGTGAAACTGATGTTCGAGGAAATACACCTACTTTTCTGGGTGTCAATATCATTGAGGATGGGAGTAAGACAGGCACCAACGTTCTCAATGTCGATCCGCTGCTGGGGGATTTGCAAGACAATGGCGGCCCCACCTTTACCCATGCGTTGCTGGCGGGGAGTCCCGCACTCAATGCAGCGGATAATACTCAACTGCCGACAGAAACCGATCTCGGCATTGATGTCGATGGAGATGGGACGATTGAAAGCACCGTTATCTCCGTCGATCAGCGGGGCTTTGCCCGAGAATTTGGCACCCTGGATATTGGGGCATTTGAGCTACAAAATGACGTGCCAATGATCTCCCTACCCACAGCTCCCAGCGTTGAGGAAGATAGTAGCAGTAACACGATTTCAGGCATTGCGATCGCAGATGGCGACAGCGATGACCAATCCGTCACGATTGGTGTCACCAATGGCACGATTTCACTCAACGGCACCACCGGTCTTAGCTTCACCTTTGGCGATGGCACAGATGACAGCACCCTGATCTTTAGTGGAGCTTTAGCAGATGTCAACACCGCGCTGAACGATCTCACCTTTACACCAACCGCTGATTTTAACGGCACCGCCACAATTCAGCTCCAGACGACTGATATAGAAGGTTACAGTGACACCGAGACACTTTCTATCACGGTGAACGATGCCCCCGAGGTAAGTAGTCTCGTCATTGGTGACACGAGCCCCACTAATGCCAGCAGCGTCACCTTTGATGTCACCTTCTCAGAGAGCGTCACGGGGGTTGGTACCGCAGACTTTGCCCTGGCGACAACCGGCACAGCGAGTGGTACTATCGCCAGCGTCAGCGGCAGTGGAACGAGCTATACCGTCACCGTCAACAGTCTCTCTGGGGAGGGCACCCTGGGGCTGAATTTGGTGGATGATGACAGTATTGTCAATGGCAATAGCGTTGCCTTGGGCGGCGCTGGAACCTCTGGCACTGGCGATGGCAGCTTCACGGGCGGCACCTACACTATCGACACCACCGTGCCAGCGGCACCGTCTACCCCAGATTTGGCAGCCACCTCTGACACCGGCAGCGCCAACACAGACAACATTACCGCCAGCACTACCCCTGCTCTGACAGGGACGGCGGAGGCAAACAGCACCGTGACGGTGACCAGCGATGTGGATGGGGTGATTGGCAGTGCGATCGCAAACGGCTCTGGCAACTGGGCCATCGTCGCCTCGACCCTGGCTGCAGGCGGCCACAGCATTACCGCCACGGCCACTGATAGCTTTGGCAACGTCAGTACGGCCTCTGGCGCATTGAGCATCACAGTTGACACCGCTGCGCCGACAGTGGCGATCAGCTCCACAGCGCCAACCTCAACCAATGCCAGTCCCATTCCGGTCACTATCACCTTTAGCGAAGCCGTCACTGACTTTGTGATTGGGGATGTCACCGTTGGCAACGGCACGGCCAGCAACTTCGCCACCAGCGATAATCAAACCTTCACCCTGGATGTGACGCCAACTGGGGATGGCACCGTGACCGTGGATGTAGCGGCCAACGTCGCCCAGGATACGGCTGGCAACCAGAATACGGCAGCCACTCAATTTTCCATTAGTAGCGATCGCACGGCCCCAACGCTGACCTCCTTCGTGCGCCAAACCCCGACTGATAGCACCACGAATGCCGACAGCCTGGTCTTTTTGACAACCTTCAGTGAGGATGTTCAAAATGTAGACACCGCAGACTTTACCGTCAATGGCAGCACTACTGCTACGGTTACCAACGTTAGCCAAACCAGCGCCTCGACCTATGAGGTAACTCTATCCGGCGGTGATTTAGCCAGCTTCAACGGCACCGTAGGGCTAAATCTCGCCGGGGGGCAAAACATCACCGACGATCCAGGCAATGCCCTGCCCGCTGGCGAGCCCACGACAGATGAAACCTACACCGTTGACAACACCTCACCCACGGTTTCACTGACCAGTGCCGCTGCCGACCCGATTAATTCAACCTTTGGTGTCACTGCCACCTTCAGCGAAGCTACTGCTGATTTCACCGATACCGACATCTTGGTCACCAACGGCAGCGTCAGCAACTTCAGCGGCTCAGGTACCACCTATACCTTTGATGTCACCCCTGCTGCTGATGGTGCAGTCGATGTGGATATTGCTGCTAGCGTCGCCACCGATGCGGCGGGCAATGCCAACACAGCCGCCACCACGCTTTCTCGCACTTTCGATGCCACCGCTCCAACCGTTTCACTGACCAGTACTGCCGCCAACCCAATTAATTCAGCTTTCTCAGTAACGGCTACCTTCAACGAAATCACCACTGACTTCACCGCTACCGATATCTCGGTCACCAATGGCAGCGTCAGCAACTTCAGCGGTGCGGGTACCACCTACACCTTTGATGTCACCCCTGCCGCGGATGGCACCGTCGATGTGGATATTGCTGGGGGTGTGGCTACCGATGCGGCGGGTAATAACAACACAGCCGCCACTACACTCTCACGCACCTTCGATGCCACCGCTCCAACGGTTTCACTGACTAGCGCAGCTGCTGACCCAGTTAATTCAACTTTCTCAGTCACCGCCACCTTCAGCGAAGCCACTTCTGACTTCACCGATGCTGATATTTCTGTCACCAATGGCAGCGTCAGCAACTTTAGCGGGTCGGGAACTACTTACACCTTTGATATTACCCCCACCGCTGATGGCTCGGTCGATGTCGATATTGCTGGGGGTGTGGCTACCGATGCAGCAGGCAATAGCAACACAACCGCCACTACACTCTCTCGTACCTTCGATGCCACCGCTCCAACGGTTTCACTGACCAGCCCAGCTGCTGACCCGATTAACTCAACCTTTAGCGTCACTGCCACTTTCAACGAAGCCACCACTGACTTCACCGCTACTGACATCTCAGTCACCAATGGTAGCGTCAGCAACTTCAGCGGCTCAGGTACCACCTATACCTTTGATGTCACCCCCACCGCCGATGGTGCTGTAGATATCGATATTGCTGCTGGCGTCGCCACCGATGCAGCGGGCAATAGCAACACAGCCGCCACCACGCTTTCTCGTACCTTCGATGCCACCGCGCCAACGGTTTCACTAACCAGTGCGGCTGTCAATCCGATTAATTCGACCTTCTCAGTAACGGCTACCTTCAACGAAATCACCACTGACTTCACCGATGCTGATATTTCTGTCACCAACGGCAGCGTCAGCAACTTCAGCGGCTCGGGTACCACCTACACCTTCGATGTCACACCCGCTGCGGATGGCACCGTCGATGTGAATGTTGCTGGGGGCGTCGCCACCGATGCGGCAGGCAACAGCAATACAGCCGCCACAACTCTCTCACGTACCTTTGATGCCATCACGCCGACCGTTACACTGACCAGTGCCGCTACCAACCCGATTAATTCAACCTTTAGCGTCACCACCACCTTCAGCGAAGCCACTTCCGACTTCACCGATGCTGATATTTCGGTCACCAACGGCAGCGTCAGCAACTTCAGCGGCTCGGGCACCACCTACACCTTTGATGTCACCCCCACCGCAGATGGCGCAGTGGATGTGGATATCGCCGGGGGGGTCGCTACGGATGCGGCGGGCAATAGCAACACAGCCGCTACCACCCTTTCTCGCACTTTCGATGCAACGGCTCCCACAGTCACCAATGTCACACCGAATCTCACATCAATTGTTGATAGCAACGTTGGCACAGGCACCTTCACCCTAACGGTGGACTTTAGCGAAGCGATGGATACCTCGGTGACCCCAACGCTTTCCTTCCCGACTGAAGACCCCACCAGCACCCTCACCCCAAACTCCGGCAGCTGGAGCGACAGCGACACCTACATCGCCACCTACGATGTTGCCGATGCCAACGAAACCGTAAGCGATATCGACGTACAGGTTTCTGGCGCACAAGACACCGCAGGCAATCTTCTAACCCCCTTGGCCCAGACTGATGAATTTAGCATCAGCACGGCCTCGACCATTGAGTTTGCTGCCGCCAGTTTCACCGCTGACGAGACCATCCTAACCAGCAACGCTGTCACCCTGATTCGCACGGGTGATACCAGTGATACTGCCAGCGTCCAGGTCAATATCACTGGGGGGACTGCCGCCGCCGCCGACTACACCAGTAGCGGTTTCCCCCTTACCGTGACCTTTGACCCCACTGAGACCAGCAAAACCGTGGCCATTCCAATTATCGATGACCTGCTGGTTGAAGGAGATGAGACCATTCTCCTCAGCATTAGCAGTGCCAGCAATGCCACCATCGGTAGCCAATCGACCGCCACCCTCACGATCACGGATAACGACACCGCCGGTTTCATCCTTGACAAGACCAATGTCACCGTCAGCGAAGCTGGCACCATAGAGACTTTTAACATTACCCTGGGCTCTGAACCCGGCTCTGATGTCGTCTTGAATATCACCGGCAGCGACCCGAGTGAGGCCACGGTTGCCCCCACCAGCGTTACTCTCAACAGCACCAATTGGGATACCGGAGTAGACGTCACCATCACTGGGGAAGATGATACTGAGGTAGATGGCGACCAAACCAGCACCCTGACCATCAGCGTAGATGCAGATAACAGCGATGATGCGTTTGATGGCTTGAGTGATCAAACCCTTAGCGTCAGCACGATTGACGATGACACCCTGGCTTTGTTGACCCCGGTACCCGCGGTCAGTGTCCTTGAGGTGACCAGCCTGGGCACAGCTGACACGGTGCGCCTTGAGGTCGAAGCGGTCGGTGTAGATAGCGTCAGTGAGATTCTGATCTTTAGCACCGATGTATCGGGCGCTAGCCGCACTCAGATTGGCCGCTTCTCACTCCTGGAGGGGGGTAAACTCCCCGCTGCCTATGTGCCTGAGTTTACCGTCAATAACAGCGCTATTGAGCAGGGAGACTATCTGCAATTTGAACTGATAGAGAAGGGTCAGACCCGCATGGCAACACTGACATCCATTGATGATGACCAGGTTGCGCTTGATTTTGGCGATGGTACTCAGCTAACCGTTTCCCTTTTTGATCAGACCAGTACCACCAACCTGCTGGTCAATGATGCCTCTGCCATTGACTTGACGGGGCTAGATGGGCAGATGGTGAACGTTGAATTCGCAGTGTATCGCGAGGCCAAATTTGACAATACGCTCAGATTTTACAGAACAGACTTTGCCGATGGCAGCATTGTTACCGACCCCCTGACCGGAACGGTACTGCGCCCTGGGGAGGTGGGTTACGAGCAGGCGGCCATCGCCAGACAATTAGATATTGAAATCACTGGGCAGAATAATCAAGTCAACACCTTTGCCACCACGATTGACGGCGGGGATTACCTGGGGATGTTCTTAATTGTGGATGGCAATGACCCAGCAACCAATGAGGTGTACTTTAGCCACGCTGGGGTGAATGAGAACCAGACTGACCGCGCTAAACTGCTGGGCGACAACACCTTTGGCTTTGAGGATTTACCTAACCTCGGTGACCGTGACTTTGACGATATCGTGGTTGAGTTCGCGATTAGCTGAAGGGACTAAGGGATTGGCGTGAAAATAAAGCATTAGCCAAAGGTTAATCGGTAATATTACTGAATAGCAAACGTAACTAATTAAGAGGACGGCTGCCGCAGAAACAACATAGCTTTCTGAAATTGCATTCCGTATATTAGACATCTGTAGCTACGTAAGTATTGCCGCACTGGGAATCTATGCACACCCTGATAAAAGCAACACCTCCCACTGACGATACGCTGGCTCCCCTCAGAAGTGTCCATACCCATACCTTTGTCCAATTGCTCCAACAAATTGGCGCATCTCTGGTGGTTTCTACCTATCAAGCCGGTAAGCTGATTGTGGCGCGAGCGGATGGGGAGACACTCAATACCCACTTCCGGGTCTTTAACCAACCCATGGGGTTGGCCGCCGACTCAGAGAAAATTGCCCTGGGGACTGCCCACCACATTTGGGAATTGCGTAACGTACCCGCCGCTGGGCAGACGCTAGAACCGTTGGGCAAACATGACGGTTGCTACATCCCCAGGCGCATCCATATCACCGGTGATATCGATATTCATGAAATGGCCTGGGTCGGGGAAGACCTCTGGTTTGTCAATACTCGGTTTTCCTGTCTTTGCACCCTGGATGATCGCTACAGCTTCGTCCCGCGCTGGCGACCGCCCTTTGTGAGTAGCTATGAGATGAGCGATCGCTGCCACCTCAACGGTCTGGGTGTTCGTGATGGTAAACCTCGCTATGTCACCGCCCTGGGCGAGACCGATAGCCCCAACGGGTGGCGAGCCAACAAGGCCAATGGTGGACTCTTGATGGATATCGAATCTAATGAGATTCTCTATCGGGACCTCTCCATGCCCCATTCTCCGCGCTGGTATCGAGACAAATTATGGGTGCTAGAGTCTGGCAAAGGGACTTTAGCCTGGCTCGATTTAGAGACAAGGCAACTCAATGCGGTTACACAGCTGCCGGGTTTTACGCGGGGGCTAGATTTTTATGGAGATTTTGCCTTTGTTGGCCTGTCGCAGGTACGAGAGTCTGCAGTCTTCAGCGGCATTCCCCTGACCCAAACCCTGACCGAGCGTATCTGCGGCATCTGGGTGGTCAATATTGTCAGTGGCGAAACGGTGGCCTTTTTACACTTTCAGGATGCCGTCCAGGAGATCTTTGCGGTCTCAGTACTGCCGGGTCAACGCTTTCCCGAGGTGATCGATACCGATGGGCAATTGATGGGGGGCTCCTATGTGCTTCCAGATGAGGCCCTCGCTGAGGTAGTTCACCCCAACCCTGATCAAGAATTTGCCCAACCCTATTTTGAGCAAGGGGTACAGCAATATCAGGCGGGTCAGCTTGAGGCAGCGATCGCAACCTTCAAAACGTGTTTGGATCTGCGGCCCGACCATTTACCCGCCCGCTATAACCTGGGGGTCACCCTGGGCGATCTCAGCCGATTTGACGAAGCCATCACCGAACTGGAGCAGGTCATCCAGGCAGAGGCCAGCCATGCAGAGGCTCACAATAGCCTGGGATATGTTTACTCTCAACAACAGCGTCTCGAACAAGCGATCACCCATTTCAAATGGGCCATCCAGATTCAACCAGACTTTATTAAAGCCCATCAAAATTTGGATGCGACGCTGTTGCAATTGGGAGAACCAGAGCGAGATAAGGCCAAGCTGGCATGACGCTAAGAAATCATCATTGGTATCCCAGACTCAATCAAGTAGAAAATCCCCATCACTATACGGCAATAGCCTCCTTTGTGCTGCCAGTGCTGATAGTGACTGGGTTTTTGAGCCTAGGATTTGTGCTCGGCCACAATATGGGCAACAGCAATGAAATTCACCATCTCCCCCTGGCCAGACAGGCTTTTGACCCTAGCTGGGTGCCTGGAGATATTTACTATAGCGAAGATCCAGGATATCGCCTTCTATTCCAGATGTTATTTGGCCCAATGACAACCTCTATGGGCTTTTTAGCAACCTCAATTGTGGGTCGATTAATCAGCTATGCCTGCCTTTCTATCGGGCTTTGGTGCTTAAGTCAACAGCTGAGGCTAAGCTTGTTGGGGCTGCTAATGGCCCTGTGCTTGTTTATTTACCCCAATACCAATGCGTCTCAGGGGGTCATTGCTGGAGAATGGTTGATTGGAGGGCTTGAACCCAAAGTATTTGCCTATAGTCTGGTGTTGATGGCACTGAGTTTTGCCCTATCAAAACGCTATTTCTGGATGGTAGCTTGCCTGGGTTTATCGGCATCATTTCATGTCTTGGTCGGCGGATGGTCTACCGTTATTGTGGGGCTTTGGTTATTGTTCAGACGACAAGCCGTTTTTACCAATATGCAACAGTGGGGAATAGCGGCCTTACTCTATGGACTATCTAGCATTTTTGCCCTGAGGGCGGTTCTCAAGCAGTTAACAACGCCCGTGCTCGAAAACAATGTGTTGACATCCACCCTGACAGAACAGTTCTCCCCCGCTTACCTCTATGTTTTCCTACGCAATCCCCATCATGTGAATCCACTGTCATGGGAGGCATTTGAATGGTCTATTGCGGGGCTTTATCTAGTCATTTTTATCGGGGTCGTGATATGGCTACGACAGGCCGATCGTGAGCCTATTAGCGACTCCCAAAGTGTGCAGTCCCAGTTAGCCTTTGCTGGATTTGTGGGAGCCTCTTTGATCCCCTTTGCGATGGGCGTTTTAATTGCTCCATTGGATTTGCAAGGCCAGGTTTTGCAATACTATCCATTTCGGGTTGGTGACCTGATGCTGCCGCTAGGGACTTGTTTGCTATTAGTAGCCAGACTAGAAACCATATTTCATGCTCAGCGGCGACCGTTATTTGCAGTCAGTTGTTTAGTCGTGTTGGGCGTTGCAACCAGTTTTTCAATATCCGATTTTCACGAGGCTGCCACAGAGCTCATCCATTTTCCAAGCAAGCCCCAGCAAGTCTCATCTGACTGGAAAGAAATGTGCGCTTGGATTAGGCAGAAGACGCCTTCCCATAGTCTGATTGTTTCGCAACCCTACGGCCAAGAGTCGTTATATTGGCTGGCAGAGCGACCCACGATAGCAAAGTTTTTATTTATACCCTCGGCCTCATCAGCGGAAGTGGAGATTTGGTACGAGCGTCTGGTTGATCTCAGCGGTGGACTCGATATTGTGAGCCACGTCGATCGCTATCATGACAAGAAAAAGCAGATCCGGCAAGCGCTCAACAAAGCCTTTTTTGGCCTTAAGACATCGGATGCGATCGCACTACTCGATAAGTATCAGGCTAGCTATTTTCTCACCCAAACAGGGCACCATCTCGATTTACCGATTGCTCACCACAACAATAGCTACATTTTATATGGTACCTAAGAGATAGTCAGAGGGATATCATGTCTGACTTTGGGTACCCTAGCTTTAAATAGACGAAAGTTGATGGATTGTTATGCCGCATTCGGGGTTCAAACATCTGGTAGCCAATCTCACATTTGCCGGTACAGCCTTTGTCAGTGTGGCAATGAGTTCCCTCACACCCACCCAGGCCCAAACCACGGGCTTTGAGGCCCTAGAGGACTTTGACTATTGGGCCGATCTCTGCCGACTCCAGGCCACCGCAGAAGACTATGAGAATGCCCTGGCAGCTTGCGAGCAGGCGATTGCCCTGGAGCCTGAGGAGCCCAGCATTTGGGCACAGCACAGCGGCATTTTGGTGAACCTGGATGCCTTTCCAGATGCGATCGCATCTGCCAATCGCGCCCTCACCTTTGACCCCGAAAATTCCCTCGCCATTGCCTACCAGTGCGTTGCCTATACCGCGCTGGGGGAAACCGAAACCGCCCTCGACAAATGTAACAATGCCCTGCGCGTCAACGGCAGCTGGGGCAGCGAAAACCCCGCCTTGGCCTGGTTTTATCGCGGCACTATTTTGGCCCAGGCCGAGCAGTATGAGTTGGCCCTGGTAGCCTATGAGCGCACATTGCTGTTGGAACCGGAAGACTCTCTCACCTTAACCCGTCAGTGTGAAGCCTATGTAGCCCTGGAACGCTCCAACAGCGCCCTTGAATCCTGTCAAGCTGCCCTGGCGGTGAATAAGCACTGGGGAGAGATTGGCGAAGAGATTGGTCCTGCCCTGGCCTGGACCTACCAGGGACAGGCCCATACCCAGCTCGGCAAATACGATGACGCCATCTTCGCCTATGACCAGGCAATCAGTCTCGACCCCAATAATGCCCTCACCTGGGCCGCCCAGGGGCAGGTGCTCGAAGCGCTGCGCCGTGACCAGGAGGCACTGATCTCTTACGATCGGGCGGTGGCGATTAAAGCCGATTATGCCCTGGCGCTGTTGGGACAGTGTACGTTGCTCAACCGTTTAGGTGATTACGAGACGTCTCTCGCCGCCTGCGATGCGGCCATTGATGGCGATGGCGATTGGGGCCACCAGACCCTTGCCCAAGCCTGGAATGAGCGTAGCATTGCCCTCACCGGAGCCGGCCAATACGAAGAAGCCCTGGCCTCGATTAACCGGGCGGTGGGCATCCAACCCGACTATGTAGCCGCCCATAACCACCGCAGCACCATCCTCTGGTATCTAGAACGCTATACCCAGGCGCTCGCCGCCAACCAGCGGGCGCTTGATTTGGATGACACCTACGCCTCGGCCTGGTTTACCCGAGGGGTGATCTTCCGAGCCACAGAGCAATACAATCATGCCCTCGCGGCCTACAATCAAGGACTGGCGTTGAACCCGTTTAGCGCCTGGGGGTGGACCAATCGCAGCCTGGTGCTCTGGCAACTTGAGCAATATGACGAAGCCCTGGCCTCAGCAGAACGGGCAATTGCACTGGAGCCTGAGTCAGTCCCGGCCTGGTATAACAAGGGAGTGGCTTTGGCGGCATTGGGGGAGTATGGGGATGCGATCGCATCCTACGACCAGGTGCTTACCCTCGATGCCACCCACGCCGATGCCCTCACCGGACGCGGCATTGCCTGGGTCCACCTGGAGGACACCGCTGCCGCCACCGCCGATTTAGAAGCCGCCCTTGCCCTAAATCCTGACAATGCTCTGGCTCAGGAGACCTTGACAGCTCTAACAGAGGCCCAATCGGCTGAGACTCTACCCCCACCCCCACCGTTGTTCTAGTAGCTGTTGATTCATTGGCTCGCATGAGCGAGATCGCATCAGCGCTGACTTGCTCAGTTCGCAACAATTTGATTTATTAGAAGCACCCACCATGAGTACAAAAAGATCCTCCAAACCCCGTCAGCAAACTGAGAAAAAAACACCTCAAAATTTTTCTCAGCTACAACAACCACGACCTTTCGCCCCATTGATTTCTCCAAAAAGCGAAGTCTCTCACAGCATAAATCCCACCGGAATACAATCAGATTTCCAATTTGGCCAGATTAATGTACTCGAACAAGACTCACGGCCACACTCACCCAATTTGGCCAGTCCATTACAGGCCAAACTTACCATTGGCCAACCCGGTGATAAATATGAGCAAGAAGCCGATCAGGTCGCTGCACAAGCCGTACAACAAATCAATAATCCCCAAGCCCAACGGGAAGAAGATATTCAGCGTCAAGTTTCACCTGAGGAGGAAGAAGAAATTAAGCGGGCTCCTGCACCTGAGGAGGAGGAAGAAATCCAACGCACTCCGATCAGCCCCATCATGAAAATGCCTATTCAGCGTCAAAGCTCTATTCCAGTTGGGCCAGCCAGTGATGACTTTGAGAAGACTTTGAGTCAAGCTCGTAGCGGTGGTCGATCTTTGGAGACCAGCGTGCAGACTAAAATGGAATCCGCTATCGGTGCTGATTTTAGTGGGGTAAGAATACATACTGGCACACAAGCGGATCAACTCAGTCGATCCATTCAGGCCAAAGCCTTCACAACTGGCAAAGACGTATTCTTTAAGCAAGGGGAATACAATCCCAACAGTCGCAGTGGTCAAGAATTGCTAGCTCATGAGTTAACCCATACGGTTCAACAAGGGGGAGCAACGGCTAAACGTCAAGTCGATAGTGCACATACAACCAGCTGTCGATGTTCTAACTGCACAGGTCAGCGTATTCAAAGAACGATTCGAACCTCTGTTCAAAGGGAAACAGACGCTCGGCAATCGCCTCACATCTCTACTGGTATGGCAGAACCAGCAAGCCTTCAAAGGGCAGTTCATGAAAACTCAGCTACAACAAAGGTGAGATTAGGGCTGGGGGGTGAATTTACTGACAGCGATGAAGGTTTATCGTATCTAGCCAGCAAAGTAAATGATGTGCTTGAAGTCCCCAATACACTTAATTTCACCAGCAGTTGGGACACGTTTAAACTGGAATATGCCAAATATTTATCAATTGCTGAAGTTGGGGACGAAAGCCAGGCTAATGCCAAACTTGTAGAAGCAGATACCAACCTAAAAGCTGCCCAATGTCGAGGGTTTACCAATCAAAAATCCCAAACCTGGTACTATTCCCAAGATCCTGTTGAGGCAAGTGACGTTGTCCATGAAATGGTTCATATTTTATCGGCTAAAGGTGGGGGTACTCAACTGATGGCAGAGCTTGGCACCTTCATCAATGAAGGAGTTACCCATATGTTTACCAAAAAACTTTGTGGAAATATGGGCATCACGGTTGCAGAAGCATATCCTGCTGAAACAGCATTTGCGGAACAGCTTGCAACTGCTCACGGCATCTCATTGTTGTATAAGGCCTACTTTAAGGGCAATGTCGATGGCCTATTAACAGCCATGGCTCAAAAATACGAAGGCTATGTCAACGGAGGCCAGTTAGGGAACGGCAAAAATCCAAGCTGGGGTGACAAGAATAAATCTTTACAAGAGAGAAAAGATATCATTAAGTCTAAAATGGGTGGCAACACAAGTAATAATGTGACTAACGGTTGGTTGGCTGCCAGGGTTGTATAGTAAAAAAATGACCATAATCCTTTTGCTATAGGCATTTCGGGAAATTTATCTCATCTGGCGGTAACAGTGCCAAATTAATGCCAGTATGCCTAGTGGTCTAGCCCAGCAGTGGTTTGTTGGGCTCAAACTATTAGGCTAACAGACAGATGATCTGAATTAGTCTGTTCTGCTATCGTCTTCTTGGCGGTGGCAATGGTGGCCGCCGATGATGTCTCGGTGGCAGCTCAGAGGGTGGTTTTCCTTCAGGTCTAGGCTCAAAATCTCCTTCTGGTCTATTACCCGGTCTATTCCCTGGCTCACTAGGGTTCTCGGGCAGGTGCTGAAAACTCTCATCGGGTACGCCCTTTACACAGCGCGGGATGAAGGGAAACATCTCAGTGATGGTGTAGTGATAAATTCCCTCCGGGTACTCTGGGGTGACCCCAAACCGACCGTTGCACTCGTCCAGGTCGCCCAACCCCGCCACATATTCAAAATCTTGTACAAAGGTACCGTCATAGGTGCCCCCTGGCCCACTCTCTGGGCCGCTGGGCCGCTGACCTGCTCTGAGCCGATAGCTGCTTTGCAGGGCCACCACGTCGCTGCTGAGATCATTGGCATCGGTATAGCCGTATTGACCATAAACCGGGAAGCCGTCCGCCGCATACCCCACCAGGGTTATCGATTGCCTCTGCAAGAGCCCGGTCGGTAAGCCGTGGTAATGGTAAGACCCGGTAGGTTGCACATGGGCGTTGTGCATATCTATACCCAGGTTAATGTTGCCGGAGAGGGCGTCGTAGTTCCAACCGGAGGTCCGGTCTCGATTCCAATATTCCCCTGTGCCTGGCTCAAAGGGCACCCCGTTGAGCGCGACGCCAAAGGTGGGTCTAACAGGGGTAGTGCGTCCGGCTAGCTGAGGTGTCAGGGTCACTCGAAAGCGATGACTCTGGGCAGCAATGCTGTTGGGATTACCTGTGTTGGGAAAAGCCCCCGTGGCATGGTCTGGGATGCCGTTGGCATCAATATAACGATAGCCGTCGCTTTGCTCAATGCTGACCTGGTTGAGGGTGCGGCTACTCTGGCTCAGGTGCAGTGTCGCCTGCCCCATATCATGAGCAGATGCCCCCCTGGCAGTGCTTCCCAGGATAACTAGTACCCCTGCCAGCGTAAACCCCAATTTGCCACCTAAAGTCACCGTTTTCATCAGGCCAATCCCATCCATTTTTCCAGTGCTCCAGTATTCCCTTGAGGATCACAACTCCAACCCATCAAGCAAAATTAGTGAGTCTTATGCTGATTTGGGAAAGCTGAGTAAACGGATCAGAGTATCATTTGCTGAGGGCGATTGTGGTTGTAGGGCATATCTCTAAAAGCTTTCTTCGGCGTTACTTGATGTGCCTGCCACAGCAAAGGCGTCTCGTGCGATATCATACTCTGGCAAATGTGGCCTGGTTAAAATCTGCCTTAGAAGAGATCAAGCCAGAGGTTCTACCCGAGGACTCACCCGCTGCTGTTTGCGATCCAATCGCCATTCCCCAAGGGATTCAAGCTCCGACCCCCCACTATCATCAGTATCGCTGCTTGCAAGGCAATCCCTTAAGTTGCTCGTTGAGCTGTCAAAAAACGGCTGAGGATAAACCAGCCAGCTGTGAGCACTGTTATTTTCCAACCTTACTTCCCGAGCAGGGGCAACTTGTCGGTAAACAAGGCCAGTACCAAATTGGTTGCAGTGTGGGGCGGCGAGGCATTGGCCGCCTATATGAGGGAATGCAGCTCAGCTCAGAAACCCCCGTTACCCTTCAAGAGTATCTGCTGCCCGAGCGATATTTTAGCCCAGACGAACAGCGCCAATATCAGGAGGCGTTTACCAGCTTAGCGGGGCTGGCCCTGGCGGATGGCCGGGTGCAAGATGTGAGAATCGTTGCACCGCTAGAGGCAATTGCAGACCCGTCGGGTGAGCGTTGCTATTTGATTACCCCAGCGACTGATCGGAGCCCGACTCTCAATCGTTATTGTGCTCAACACGGTCCCTTCGATAATCACACCGTCCTGGATATCCTCAATCAGGTGCTTCAAACCCTGACGTTTTTGCACCAGCAAAAATTTACCCTACCCACCGGACAGGTGCAAACGGGGGTAGTCCACGGCAACCTCAGTTTAGAGAGTCTGCTCTGGGTGGCTGACGAGAAAGAACGGGATGGGTTTGTGTATTTAACAGATTTTGCCCTGTGGGAGAAACTGTTTGACCCGGCCCTGGTCGATCGGGGTCAGCCAGACCGTCAACAAGACCTAATGGCCTTGGGTAAGGTAGCCTTTTGGCTCCTCAACGGCGCAACCCTAGACAGATATGGTCAGCCTTTAAATCCTCGGATTGACCATGACTGGCCCAACCGCACCTACGCGCCCCTCAAAACTTTCATTCTCAGGCTAATGGGGATTGAGCCGTCGTTTGACAGTGCCGAGGCCGCCCGAAAAGCCTTATTGAGGCTACCACCAGAGCCCATAGTCAGCCAGTGGGAAACCCGAGAGGCTGAAATTTTGCCGGTTAGAAAGGCTTGGTATAAGAGAGTGTTACCGATCTTGATTACGGCGATGATTTTGGCGGCGCTGGGTAGTGTTGGCTGGTTACTGTTGCGATCGCGACGTCCCAGCTATGCAAATTCGCCGCTGCCGCCCTGCTGTCTCGAGGCAATAGACGCTGTACCGGTCGGCGATTATGTCTATGCTACGCCGGTATCCGCCTACTGGCATCCGCTGTTTAAAACTTCATCGAATACTTTAGCCCGGTCCACCCCTACCCTATTCGACCGATTACAGGCGCTTCATCCAGACCTGTCTCTGGTGGCGCATTCCACTTCATCTGTGGAAGATGCGATCGCAACCATCCAATCCGGCCAGGCCGAGTTTGCGATTATTCCTCTGATCAATCCCCTGAGTGAGCCCCTGCCCCCCGACATCAGCGCCACCATCATTGCCTACGACAGCCTGGTCCCCGTCGTGGCCTTTAATTACCCCGAGCGCACCAAAGGTCTGCCAGACGCCCTGAATGGTGAGATCAGTGTATCCCAGCTAAAACAGATTTATACGAGTGAGATTGATAACTGGCAACAGCTCAGTTCGTTCGACTTATCCGTCAAACGCTACTGGCCTAATGACCCCACCGCCCAGGCCATTTTCACCCAACGCATCCTCACCAAACCTGAGACCCTCACCCCCTCACCCCCTCACCCCCTCACCCTTCACTCCGAAACCATGCCCACGCTTACAATGCTGCGCTGGATCTTACAAGACTTTGAGAACAATACCATTGGCAGTATCGGCATTGCCCCCCTCAGCCAGGTGTTTGGTCAGTGCTCGGTTTACCCACTGGCCCTAACTCGCAAAGATAGCTCAGTGTCACCGCTGATTTTTGACAATGGTAAAGCAATTGAGCCGGGGAGTGATTTGTGCGATCGCAAAGGCAGCTATCATCCCAACGCCGACGCGCTTCGTGACGGTACCTACCCACTGACCTATCCACTCGCAGTTGTCTACCCTTTTGATAACACGCGACCTGATATCGGCAAAAAGCTAGCCGAGCTGCTGCTAACCCAGGAAAGCCAGGCCTATTTAACGTCTATGGGGATGGTATCGGCCTATCCGCTTTATACCCATTGATAAACACTTATGCCGTGCTAAACCGTCGCTGCAAAGCGCAGGTGCCTGTCTTCAAAAACCTGCCAGGCAGCGTCTTGCGTCTCTGTTGGCGTCTCCTCATTATTCACCCTGTGAGCGTGTTGCAACGCAGCTTGAGTGCATTGGACCAGTTCATTTTGCGAGAGGGAGACCTGTTTACCTTTTGCCAAAATATCTGTCACAGAGATAATCCCGAGTACCTCATGGTGCTCAATCACCGGAGCCCGGTGAACCCCGGCTGTCGCCAGTAATTGGGCCGCTGCTTGCACTGTGACACCGATCGGCACCTGGATGCAGGGCTGCCGCATAATACTGCACACCCGGACATGGGCCGGATCATCGCCTTGGGCAATCACCCGATAAACAATGTCTTTTTCGGTCAAAATACCAAAGGAACCTTGGGCGTGGCATTTATCGATGATCAGAGATCGCACCCCCTTAGCCTGCATCAGCTCAATCGCGCTTTTAACCGTAGCCGAGCTGCGAATCATCACCACGGGCTTAGTCATAATGTCTCTAACGGTTAACATGGCGAACCTCCTAACAAAATCATCACCCTGACCCAAAAATCGCTCAAGCACCGTTGCCCAAAATCTAGCCAAAATCTGGATTATGACGGCGTTCTATTTTTAAACCAAAAGTGTGAGGACTTTATGAAGAGGCCCAACCGCCTGTTTTCACAAGTTCCTCATATTTGAGACCTAGGCTGAGAATGCGGCAGGGTTGCCGTCTAGCGCGAGCAAGCAGGAGTCTATGATGGAGCACTTCGACTATGTCATTTTAGGCGCAGGGCTAGGTGGCTTATCCGCCGCTGCCTGCCTGACCCGTCAAGGTTATCGAGTCGCTCTCCTCGAGCAGCATTACTTGCCAGGGGGGTGTTGCCACACGTTTGACTATGGTGAATATTCCTTCTGCGCCGATGTCCATTACATTTATCGATGCGGCAAAGGCCAGACTGTGGATCAGTTTCTCAACTACATTGAGCGAGATGTTTCCTTTAACTCCTTAGATCCAGATTGTATTGATCGCGTCATTACCCCCGAGGTCGATTTTCGCATTCCCCTGGGCTGGGGAACCTTTCGCGATCGCCTGTTGAACACATTTCCGGATGAAGCCACTGCGATTAATCGTTACTGTGACGAGATTCAGCATTTGTATCAAGAAATCGTCGCCCTCGGCGAAGAGATTAATTGGTATGACCGAAAATGGTCTGATTGGCTAAAGCTGCCTAAATATTGGCATCTGTTTGCAAACCGAAGACACACCCTGCAAGATCTCTATGATCAAGTGGGCTTGTCTCCAAAGCTGCAAGATTTACTGGCGGGCCAGAGTGGGGACTATGCCCTACCGCCTAAAGATATCTCTCTGATTACCCATACCAGCCTAGTGTCAGACTATGCCGCCGGGGCCTATTACCCTCAGCATCACTTTAGACACCTGGTCAACTCCATTGTTGAAGCGATTACGGCAGGGGGCGGGCTGGTGCAGCTCTCTACCCCCGTAGCCCACATAGAGGTTCGCGATCGCAAAGTCCAGCATGTGATTGCAGGCGGTGTCTCCTATCGGGCTGACCAGGCCTACATCAGCGATATAGATCCCAAACGCACCATTGCCCTCATGCATGGGGAGCAGGCGTTGAGCCCCCACGAACACCATCGCCTGACCGATTATGAATACTCGATCAGCGCCTTTAATATTTATCTCGGACTGGATAGCCGATTTGACCCCGCCCGCTATGGCCTCGGCAATTGGAATATCTGGTACTACCCCAATGGGAATCTCAATCGAGCCTATCAGCAACAGCTTGAGGGTAATTTGGACCATCCCTGGATTTTCTTGTCTTGCCCTACCTTAAAATCGACAGCGCCCGGCATGGCCCCAGCCGGTCACCATGTGCTAGAAATTGCCACCGTCTGCCCCTATGAGCCGTTTAAGGCACTCCATCAGAAAGATCGCAAAGCTTACAAAGCTAAAAAACGCGAAGTCTATCAATCAGTCATGGAGAGTGTTCGAGATTTAATCCCCGATGTTGATGCCTACACGCGTATGAAACTCTACGGCACCCCAACCACCAGTGAGTATTTCTTGGGTCAACCCGAGGGCAATATCTACGGGGCAAATTTGACCCCCCGTCAGGTGGGCCTAAGGCGATTGGGCTATCGTACAGAGCTACCCAACCTCTTTTTGGTGGGGGCGACTGCGGGCTATCCGAGTGTGCCCGGCGTGATTAGCAATGGCATGAATGTGGTGGAGATGATCACCGGGCAGACGGTGTATCAGCGAGATGTTGAGATGAGTCAGACGATTTTGGTGGGGGCATCATAAAACGCTAAACTAGCTGACAACCAAGTTAATGTAGGGGTTGGACTCAAAAAGGTGGCTCAAATCACGCCTCCCGAACTGCTCAAGACACTGTTTGACGCCGCCGTGCAAGCAGCCATGCCGCAGTACCGCGTCGCCCCCTATCTGCCCCCTAAACCCAAGGGAAAAACGGTGGTGGTTGGGGTGGGCAAATCAGCGGCGGCGATGGCAAAAGCCGTGGAGGCTGCCTGGGATGGCAAACTTGAGGGGCTGGTGATTACTCGCTATGGCCATCAGGTGCCCACCGCCCAGATTGAAGTGATTGAGGCGGGTCATCCTGTCCCCGATTGCAATGGCGTTCAGGCTGCCCAGCGGATTTTTGATTTAGTCACCCCCCTCACGGCAGACGACCTGGTGCTATGTCTGATTTCTGGGGGCGGCACCGCCCTATTTACCCTCCCTCCCGAAGAACTAACCCTGGAGGCACTGGCCGAGGTTAGTGTCCAACTGTTAAAATCCGGCGCGAATATCACCGAAATGAATGCGGTGCGGAAGAGTTTATCTCGGTCCAGTGGTGGACGCCTGGCGGCGGCGGCTTACCCCGCCCAGGTAGTGTCGTTAATTATTTCAGATGTGCCTGGGGATGATCTCACCGTGATCGCCTCTGGCCCGACAGTGGGGGATACGGTCACCGCCCAGGCGGCCCTCGGGATTTTACAACGCTACGGGGTGCAGGTCTCCGCTGAGACTATTGAGTATCTCAAACAAGATTCGAACCCTGTCATTAAACCCGACGACCCCAGGTTGCAACGCACCCAAAATCGTCTCATTGCTACCCCTCAACACTCTTTAAAGGCCGCCGCCCACGTCGCTCAAGATCACGGCTATACCCCTCTAATTCTCGGTGACTCAATCGAAGGAGAAGCCAAAGACGTGGGCATTGTCCACGCAGGCATTGCCAAACAAGTGAGGCGTCACCATCAACCCCTCTCGCCCCCCTGTGTCATCCTTTCTGGGGGAGAAACCACCGTCACCGTCAGCGGGGCAGGCGGCAAAGGCGGACGCAACAGCGAATTTCTGTTGTCTGTGGCCGTTGCCCTGGATGGGTTGCTCGGTGTCTATGCCATCGCCTGTGACACCGATGGCATAGACGGCAGCGAAGATAACGCCGGAGCCCTGATTACGCCGGATACGTTAAAGCAAGGCAACGAGAAAGGATTCAAAGCATCGCAATATTTAGAGGACCACGACAGCTACCGTTTTTTTGCCGCAGTGGATGCGCTGGTGATGACCGGCCCCACCTTGACCAATGTGAATGATTTTCGGGCGATTTTGATTGAGTAAGGGGTGAGTGGGTGAGTGGGTGAGTGGGTGAGTGGGTGAGTGGGTGAGTAGGTGAGTGGGTAAGCTAAAGCGTTTCCCATTTTTAATAGACCAGACCAGACCAGGCTTCAAGGATAACCTGCAAGCCAACGGGCAAATCTTCCTCGGCAGCGGTATGTTTAACGCTGACCCCAGGGGCGATCAGTGTCACGAAACCCTCCATTGTGAAACCTTGGTCTTCATTAGAGTATTCCATTTGATTGAGATTGGAAAAATTCTGTTGTCGCAACAGTCTTTCAAATGCAGCGGTGTTTTCTGGAGATATCTGACTCGAGGAGAGCACCTCTGAGGCAGCGCTATTGCCTGGATCGAGGCTGATTTTCTCACTGCTGAGGGTGCCATCTGCTGTCAGCGTTGTGATATATAGATGTTCTGAAAGATAATCGTGCGCTTTGGTTTGAAAAATGACTCTACGGGCGAGTTCCTCCGGGGGGGCTGAGGCGCGGCGAAACCAGCTGCCAACACGCCCTGCTGTGTCGCTAGCGGTCGTGTTTTGAACAATT
>JBCBQD010000074.1:0-21754 GCA_039820425.1 Cyanobacteria bacterium J06635_1 | reverse complement strand
CATCGCACTCATAATCTGTAGCAGGGTGATGCGATCGGTAGCCCCTGCCAAGACAAACTGATCGGGATCATTAATATCGACCAAGATCGATGCGCTGCCATCAATGGCCCCCAGTCTGAGATTGCCGTGGATGCCAATATTATCAATCCAGGGAGAATTGTAGGTGAGCCCCAGTTGTAAAGAGAGCTGACGCAGGGTAATACCGGGGATGCCAAAGGGGTTGACCCATTCGCTGGTATTTTGGATCTCCCCTGAGAGGGCTCCCTCCGGGCTGCGTCCGGTGCCATTGAGTTTAAAGAAACCCGTGAGGGATTCTGCCTGGGCCCGGATGCCCCCTGTGAAAACCAACCGGGTTTCCATATCGCTGTCGCTCAAGATGCCTTCGTCGAGGGTGACCACCACATCGGTCGAGATGCCAACGGTGGGCTCGGGTGGGAACCCTGACAGCTCAATGGCTACGTCTGATCGGGTATTGCGAATTGCAAAATTGTTGCCCTCTAGCAGGGTATTCTCCAGTTGGGCTGCGCCTTCGAGCACGTACTTGTCGTTGGTGGGGTCAAGATCATCGGTGCGAGCCGAGGCATGGAGGGCCAACGCTCGGGTTCGCAAAATACCGCCGATCAAGTCAAGGGTGCGATCGCCCGTGTCTTGGGTTAAAAAGGTGCCGTAAAAGTTAAGGCCAGTGTTGACGTTAGCATCTAGCACCGGGTCGTAGGCAGCATCTGTAGTGGTTAAAATAATCGTTGGGTTGGTTGCCTGTAAGGCTCGGACGAAAGGAACATCGGGGAAAAAAGTGCCAACGCCCAGGGTGGGGGCCACATGAGTTTGGGGTTCAGAAGGCTGGGGTTCAGGCAGGGTAAATTTGAAACTCAGGTTGGGTTCACCCCGTTTGACAAAAAAGTCTGCGGTGAGGCTAACGCCAGCGGTGTCTAGCAGGGTTACGATGCCTTCTAAGCGTAGCTTCGTATTTTGGGGCACTTGAATTTCACCCTCTGCATTAATCTCTCGCCCCGGCTCTCCGACCAGGCCCGGATCGCCTTCAATAAAACATAGGCTCACCGCTGTGATTTCAACCAGCTCGTCCAGTAGGCCATTGGCCAGGGCGGTAAATTGATCATAGGGGCCCAGCAGAGCACTGCTGAGCGGTAGCCGATCTCCTCGGATGCACATACCTGCCATTTGGCCCTCAATCTGGACAGTGCCTTCCAAACTGTCTCGCATTCTTTGCATCAGCTGGTAGTGAGGTAGGGCCAGACCCAGGGCGGTGGTAGCAGCGGTCATGGTTAAATCTATGGTTTGCACGGCGTTAGCCTCCTGAATTATTGGATGGGAACTAGGAGCGAGGATTGCCCCTCTGATTTTTGAAACTGTTACCCCAAGGTCGCAACTTTGCGTAGAGTCTGTCAGATCAAAATTGGATCAGTCCCGGAGTGGGCAAACACTGGCCTTGGCAGGAGCGGGAAGTGCTTTTAATCAGGCAAAACCAGGCAAAACCTTTGTTTCATAAAGCCTTCAGGAAACTGAGAATTATCTGAGAAACCCCAACAGCGCTGAGATTTGGGCTGGATATCACGAGAATGAGGCTGCAGTCGGGCCCAAAAAGTACCTGGACGGGTACTTTTTAGGCGGAGCAAAGAAATGTCTAGATCAATGAATGTAACAATCGCTACGATCCTTTTTATAGGTAGACTAGAACGTATCAATCAGGGATATAGGGTATGACCCATGGCATCGCTCAAGGCCTCAGCACAGGGGCTTGCCAAGATTAGGCAGGCGCGTAAGTCGCAAGGCTTACCGATTTATGACTTTTACTGGTTGCAGGCAGCTAGCGAGATCATGGGGGTCGATTGGAACCTCACCGGTGAGCTGGCAAGGGGCATCTCAGAGGGGACCTGGAAGCGATTTTTGGCAGGGCGGCAGCCCATTAATGCATCGGCCTTTAAAGCCTATTGCCAGATGTTGGGTTTGGAGTGGCAAGACGTCCAGGAGGCAGGGCAAACGTCAGGGGCAACCACAGGCGTGGTGGGCAACGCCTCTTGGGGCGATGCTCCCGATTGCCAGGGCTTTTGTGGTCGAGATCAGGAGCTACAACAGTTAAGTCATTGGATCTGCCAAGATCGCTGTCGCCTGGTGGCGATCTTGGGCTTGGGGGGGATGGGTAAAACTGCATTGGCGGTGCAGCTAGGCCACCGCCTACTGGGTGATTTTGAACAGGTCATTTGGCGATCGCTGCGCTATGCCCCCACGGCCAAGGAGCTTGTTCAAGATTGGTTGCAAGGGTTATCGGTCAGCCCCTCAGACATGGCTACTCAAACCCTGGATCAACTACAACGGACGCTTTTAGAGGCGTTGGCCCAGCGTCGCTGCTTGCTAATCTTAGATAATGGAGAAACCCTCCTAGACGAAGGTAAGACAGGGCGTTATCGCCCAGGGTACGAGGCCTATGGTCAGTTGTTGCGGAGCTTGGGGGAGATCAACCACACCAGCTGCGTGATCTTAACCAGTCGAGAAAAACCGTCCGAGGTGGGCGCTTTAGAAGGCACTCATTTACCTGTTAGAAGTTTTTCGCTCACGGGGCTATCGGTGGAGTCAGCTATCACCCTCATTAAGGCCAAGGGTATCATCGGGAGCGTTCCGGAGATGCAATCTCTAGTGCACCATTATGACGGTAACCCTCTGGCCTTAAAAATCGTGGCGACATCCATTCGAGATTTGTTCCTGGGGCAAATTTCCAGCTTTTTACAACAGGGTGTGGTTATTTTTAACGGCATTCGCCGTCTGCTTGAGGATCAGTTCAAACGATTGTCGGGGCTGGAGCAACAAATTATGAATTGGTTGGTTTGCGATCGCACCCCCATCACCGTACAAACCCTGCAACAAGATCTCTTCCCCCCTGTATCCCTCGCCCAGCTGCTAGAATCCTTGGAATCGTTAGCGTGGCGTAGTCTGATTGAAAAAAATATTATTGAGAAAAATATCGTAGAGCGTCCAAAGTTTGATTCGGATTCTGCCAATTCAGATTCTGCCAATGTGGGGTCTACGGAAGTGCGATTTTCTCTGCAGCCCGTCGTAATGGCCTATGGTACGACCCACCTGATAGAAACCCTGAGTACCGAACTATTATCTCAAGTTGGGCCATCTCAAGTTGGGCCATCTCAACAAGCGCAAGCCCTCCACCACTATGCGCTGCTCAAACCCCACGCCCCAGACTATATTCGCGAAGCCCAAATTCAATGTTTACTCACCCCGCTCTTAGCCCATCTACACCAGGCCCTCGGGTCTCCTCAACACATTTATCGATGTTTGACCGCAGGCCTATCTCAGCTGCACCAGCAACCAGCTCAGCAGGTTGGATACGCCGCCGGTAATCTGGTTAATCTCCTGGGGCAATTACAGTCTGATTTGAACGATTTAGATTTATCTTACCTGCCCCTGTGGCATGCCGATTTACGCAGCAAGACCCTGCAACGCACTAATTTATCCGGGACTGATCTGCGCCAGGCTGCCTTTACCCAAACCTTTAGCAGCATTTCTACCCTGGCCTGCAGCCCAGACGGCCAGTGGCTAGCCAGCGGCGATACCCAGAGTGAAATTCGCCTCTGGGATTTAGCCACCGACACCTTGCAGGCGGTGTTAAAAGGTCATCAAGGTTGGGTCCTCTCCGTGGCCTTTAGCCCAGACGGCCAGTGGCTAGCCAGCGGCAGCGAAGATCGGACAATTAAGCTGTGGTCGATGGCGACTGGTCAATGTCACCATACCTGGCACGGCCACCAAAACTGGGTGCGGTCAGTGGCCTTTAGTGCCGACGGTGAGATTTTAGCCAGCGCCAGTAAAGATGGCACGATCCGCCTCTGGAATCTAGAGAGCAAAGCAGCTGTGGCGGTCTTGACGGGTCACGATGCCGCCGTCTGTGCGATTGCCTGGCACCCCTATGCCCGCCGCTTAGTCAGCGGCAGCGAAGACGGCACCCTGCGTCTGTGGAACACCCTCAATGAGAAATGTCTGCGGATCTTTCAAGGTCACCAAAACTGGGTGTGGTCAGTGAGCTTTTCCCCGGACGGGCAATGGTTAGCCAGCGGGAGTGTTGATTGCTCGGTCAAAGTATGGTCGGTGCAGGGCAACGACTGTTATACCTTCACCGGACACACCAGCGGTGTGTGGTCGGTGAAGTTTCACCCAACGGCAGCAGAGCTGGTCAGCAGCAGCGAAGATAGTCTGATTAAACGGTGGAATATCAACACCGGGCACTGTATCCAAACTCTGGTAGGGCATACCCTTGGGGTGCGCGCTGTGGCCTTTACCCCAGAGGGGCTCACCTTAATCAGCGGCGGGGCCGATCAGCAAATTAAAGTGTGGAATCTGCAAACGGGGCAGTGCGATCGCACCTGGCAAGGCTACACCCGACAGATTTACACCGTTGCGTTTAGTCCCAGTGGGCAACAAATCGCTAGCGGGGGCAGTACCCCAAGCGTTAACCTTTGGGAGATTGCCTCTGGCACAGCCCATACTTGTCTGGCCCACTCAGGCTGGGTGTGGCAGTTGGCCTACGACCCGACTGGTCACAAACTTGTCACCGGCGGCGTAGCGGGTCTCCTCCGCCTCTGGGATCCCCACACTGGCCAATTACTAAATACGCTGCAGGGGCACCAGGGCTGGATTTGGACCCTCGCATTTGATCCCCAGGGGACTTTAATCGCCAGCGCTGGGATTGAGCCAGAGATCCGCCTATGGCAGGTAGAAACCGGACAGTGCCAACAGATTTTATCGGGCCACACCAGTGGTGTCTGGGCCGTGGCCTTTCACCCTAATGGGCAATGGTTAGCCAGCGGCGGGCTAGATGCCACCATCCGCTATTGGGCCATCTCGACGGGAGACTGTTTACTTCGTTGGGAGAGTCCCCATAGTTGGGTTCTAGCCCTGGCGTTTAGCCCCGATGGGCGATTCTTGGCCAGTGGCCATGCCGATGGGGCCGTGCAAGTGAGAGATCTAAAAACAGGTGAGACAAAAACGTTCCTAGAACATACCAACCAGGTTCATACCGTAAAGTTTAGCCCCGATGGTCAGTGGCTGGCCAGCGGCGGCGCAGACTGCTGTGTGAAACTATGGGATTGGGGCAAGGTAGAAACCCATTCAGACAGCGATAGGGGTGAGTCACAAGAGGCTCAAACGTGTTGGCAGACGTTAGAGGGGCATCATAAACTAGTGCGTGCAATAGACATCAGCCCAGACGGCAGCACCCTTGTCAGTGCCAGTGACGATGGCCACTTGAAGCTTTGGAAGATAAAGTCTGGTCAACTTTTGAAGACACTCACGATAAAACGCCCCTATGAACAAATGCAAATCTCAGGCATTATCGGGGTAACGCCTGCCCAAAAGCTCATGTTGAAAGAGCTGGGGGCTGTGTAATCTGGTCATTTGCCTGGGCTCGGTTCTGTGCGGGTCATCTCAAACAAATGCTGGGCCTGAGGCCCAATAAATCCTTGAAAGAGTGCATCCTCTCCGGCTGCATTTTCAACCCGGTGTCGTTGGGCCAGCTCATAATAGGCATATCGCCAGGGCATTTGCTCAAGTTGCCCCGCGTCGTTAAGGACGGGCACCGATTCTACAACAGCCTGGGTAGCCGTTTGTTGCAAGCCACTGGCGGGGCTTCCTTCTAAACTGGGTTTCATCGGCACGCCTTGAGCCGCCAGGGCCTTTGCCGCCAGGGCAATTTCTCCGTAGACCTGCTGCCGATTGATACAGGCGGTGAAGTGGTTCACAGCATACCCGTACAGCAGGACCCAAGCCCCATACTGACTGACCGCATTCACCGCCTCGACAACTGTGCGGTTGGGGGGCACCCAGGGCCGGGTAAAGGCACTCGCCAACTGCTGTACGCATTTATCCTCAATGACTTGGCACTGTTCTTGCCAGCACGACAAGGAGAAAAATTGCCCCATTTTTACAGTGTCATAGATTTGGGTGGCAAGGGGGGTTGGCAACTCGTCTACCAACAGTTCACTTATGAACAGTTTGGGGAGCTCAAGCTCGGCTTGGGCCGGGTGATGATAGTGCCGGGCATAGAGGTGACGGTCAGGGAAGTGATAGTCGCCTGCCATTTGATAGCCCAAGGCTTCGACAATCTTGGCCAGATAGGCAATGCCCAGATCAATCGATCCATGAGCCCTCTGCACCGTCAGCTTAAGGGAGCGAAAGGCGATATGGTCATTGGCCACCGTCCCTCCCGCCGACTGGATCATGGCTTCATAGGTGCGGGCGTATTCTACCCGCTGACGATAGTGTTGCCAGAGCTGTAACCAAAGCGCCCTAGCAAGGTGGCCAGATTGAAATGTAGATTGATCGATCGATAAGGACATCAATTTTGTGGGCTTAATTTTGCTGCTCCCTAACCTTTAATTTTCTCCTCCTGCCCTGCCAAGATCTCTGTCAACAAACTTAGCGCGATCTCGATTTGCTCTGCTGTAATCACTAGAGGGGGGCAAAACCGAATGGCAGCCTGGCCGCAACCTAACAAAATAAGTCCTTTCCTGAAGGCAGCCTGGAGAATGCGATCGCGACCACCCCGATCAAGCTGCCCCTGCCGGTCTATCACATCGACCGCCACCATCAGCCCCTTACCCCGAGGGGGTGACAGGTCAGCAAACCGCTGGGCCAGCAAAGCCAAGCCGGTCTGAAGCTGCTGCCCCCTGGCCTGGGCATTGTCCATCAGCCCTGATTGCAACAGTTCCAACGTCACATTGGCCGCTGCGCAAGCCACCGGATTGCCGCCAAAGGTGCTGGCGTGGGCACCGGGGGGCCAGGTCATCAGATGAGGTCGCGCCAGGATGCCCCCCAGAGGGAGGCCGCTGGCGATGCCCTTCGCCAGGGTAATCATATCGGGCATCACCTCCCAGTGTTCAATAGCAAACAACTTGCCGGTACGGCCCATGCCAGATTGCACTTCGTCCGCGATCAGCAAAATCTCGTTACGATCGCAGATCTCCCGCAGTCTCGCCAAATACCCCTCCTCCGGCACAATATAGCCCCCCTCTCCCTGGATGGGTTCAATCACCACAGCGGCCACTTCCGAGGCGGGCAACACTGACTGGAAAAGAGTTTCTAGATGATCCAAACCGGCCTGAGTGCCGTAGGGAATGTGGGTCACCCCCGGCAACAGCGGCCCAAACCCCTGTCGCTGCACTACCTTAGACCCGGTGAGCGACAGCGCCCCACAGGTGCGTCCGTGGAAACCGCCCAGGCACGCCACAATCTGCCAGCGACCCGTCGCATAGCGAGCCAGCTTGATCGCTCCCTCCACTGACTCAGCCCCGGAGTTAGTAAACAACACCCGCGCCCGCGCATCAAACGGTGGAAAGGGTGAATGCTTTGCCAGGGTTTCCGCCAGTTGGATCATCGGTTCGTAATAAAAATCGGCTCCGCACATGTGCAACAGTCGCGAAGACTGTGCTTGAATGGCGGCGACCACTTGGGGATGGGCATGGCCGGTTGCCGCCACTGCAATGCCCGCGGTCATGTCTAAAAAGAGATTTCCATCCACATCTTCGATTAGGCAGCCCTCACCGCGATGGGCCACCAGCGGATAGTCCCGCGTGTAGGAGGGCGACATCACTAACCGATCTCGGGCAATCAGGGCTTGAGCCTTGGGCCCCGGCAGTGGGGTAATGAGTTTAGGCCCAGACAGGGCCGACGGCACTGTATTTAGCGGCACTGTATTTGGCGGCACTGTATTTGGCGGCACTGTATTTGGCAGCACTGTATTCAGGGTCAACATAAGCCTTACCGGTTATCAATTTGGGCACGCTGGAGCTGGCCTGAAAAATCAACGTAAACTGTTTTCCACTCTGAGAAAATATCGAGGGCAGTATTGCCCGCTTCACGATGGCCGTTGCCGGTGGCTTTAACACCGCCAAACGGCAGGTGGACCTCAGCCCCAATAGTGGGGCCGTTGATATAGGTAATCCCGGCTTCGATATCGCGCATGGCTTGAAAGGCGCGGTTGATATCACGGGTGTAGACCGACGAGGAGAGACCATAGGGGGTATCGTTGAGGATTGCGATCGCACTTTCAAACGACTCAACTTCAATTAAAGACACCACCGGTCCAAAAATCTCTTCCTGGGCCACCCGCATGTCTGGGGTAACCCCATCGAGAATAGTGGGCTCAAAGAAGTATCCATTCTCTAAGCCTGGCCCTTGGGCCACCTGACCGCCCACCAGCACCTTAGCCCCCTCGGATCGGGCGACCTCAAGATAATATTTCACCCGATCCATCTGAGCCGCATTGATCAAAGGTCCCACATCGGTAACCGGGTCACTGCCTACCCCCAGACGCAGCTGTTGGGTTTGGGTCACCAACCGTTCTGTAAAGGCCGCCTTAATATCCCGGTGTACAATCAATCGACTGGTGGCCGTGCAGCGCTGCCCGGCAGTGCCAAACGCTCCCCACAGGGCCCCTTCCAGCGCCAGATCCAGATCAGCATCCGCCATCACAATCTGGGCATTTTTACCACCCATTTCCAACGCAACCCGCTTATGGGTCCGTCCACAAATCGCCGCTACCTCAGCCCCCGTCTGAGACGACCCCGTAAACGACACCAGATTCACATCTGGGTGCTCTGTTAACGCTCGACCGACGGTCTCACCGGTGCCATGTACCAGGTTAAATACCCCCGCTGGTACCCCTGCCTCCGTAAAGATTTCCGTGAGCTTGGTGGCACAGGCCGGCACATCCTTGGCGGGTTTGAAGATAATCGTGTTGCCACACACCAGAGCAGGCAGCGCTTTCCAACAGGGAATCGCCACCGGAAAATTCCACGGGGTGATCAGCGCACAGACGCCCATCGGAACCCGCAGGGTCATCGCAAACTTGTTGTTGAGCTCAGACGGGGTGGTTTGTCCAAACAGGCGACGCCCTTCCCCCGCATAGTAAAAGGCACAGTCAATGCCTTCTTGTACATCGCCTCGGGTCTCCAACAGCGGCTTTCCCATTTCCTGACTCATCAGCTGGGCCAGGGTCTCCTTGTGGGTCAGTAACAACTCGCCAATGCGATGAACAATTTCAGAACGGGTTGGGGCGGGTACCAGACGCCAATCTGCATAAGCCCTTTGCGCCGCCCTGACAGCTGCACCAACATCCTCTACCCCCGACTGTGGCACAGTGGCCACCACCACCCGCCAGTCAGCCGGGTTGCGACTTTCAAAAGTCTCATCGGTTTGGGCAACCAGCCACTGCCCGTCAATATAGTTATGACACTCGAGCGGATCCGCCATGATCCTGTCCTCTGCAAAACAGTGTGAGGCTGCGATCGCAAAACAACGATCGTCACACAGCAACCTCAGAAAGCTCGCCTGCGGTGAACGCCAGCTTTCTTTCAATTATAGTGACCTCGTTTAGCAGCAGGCGCGTCCCATGAAGCTTAGTAAAGTTTGATTCAAATCTATGGGTATCGACAGTGCTGGGCAAAGATATTTTCACTGCCTAACAAAAAAGGCGATTGGCACAATAGGACACCAACCGCCTCTAACAGCATTTATAACGAGTAGAAGCCTTTCCCAGTCAGAGAATTTACTCCCCTTCTCTCAGATTATAGCCCAAGGGGCATTCAAGAAAGGGAGAATGGGGCTGGGGGATGTAGACGCCTAAGCGGCTTCTCGAAGAGTGGGCTCTACTCTTCGAGAAGCGTGGGCCTGTAATTAACCCATCATACCCGCCATCGCTGGCTCACTCTCATAGGGCGTCGTCGCCATCATGGTGTCCATGCCCATGGACTTGGGCTTATCATCCATCGACTTAGACATCGACCCCATGGGCATAAATTCGATGTAGTCAACCCGACCATGCTCGGCGGTAGAGGGAGAACCATCTTCGTAACCCTTGATGCTAAAGATGTCACCAGACTTCACGCTAACGCCCGTCAGCATCTTGCTGGTGAGGGTTTTCTCATCGGCAAAGCGGCTGCCTAGATTTTGATCCAGGTTGATGCCGACCAACTGCTTATTGCCCTGCATCAGATCCAGCTTGCCTTCGCCATCATTCTCATCAAAGTAGGCCACTTTGATGTTATATCTGCCGGTCTTGCCGCCAAACTTAAAGGACGCCATACCGGTCTCATCGTTGGGGCCACCCAGCAGGCTGATAATCTCACCGCCTGAGGCAACTTTATTAGACTTAACCTTGTACGCCCCCGATAGCTGCATGGCCTCACCCTGGATGCGCATGCTGCCCATGGCAATGCCGCTTTGGTTAGCGGTGCTATCTTCGTTGACCACCTCAATGCCGCGACCATCGGCGACGTAGTTCACCATGTTATCGACAGTGATTGCCTTGCGGATTTGAGATTCGCTGTATTTAGCGGCGGCCCCTCGCAGGTTAATCGTCCCAACCAGGTCACCATCGTGGGCCCCGTTGGGGTTGTTTTGATCAGCGTTGCCTTGGTTTGAGCGCAGGTGCAGCATAAAGCTGTTGCCTTTCTTCTCAATCTTGTAATTCTCAGCAGTGTGACCTTGAATCACAATCTTGTCGCCCTGCTCCAGGCTAAAGTCGGTGATCACATCATTGCCGATGCTCTCCAGCCAGTGATCATGGCTGTTGTTGTTTTCACCGGCCAGGGCATTGTTGGCCCCATTGATGCGACCATCTTTTTGGGTATGTTTCTTAAGGAACTTTTCTTTGGCGTCAATCTCACCGGCGAACATAAAGGTGTCAGCCCCGGCCCCCCCAGTCATGACATCATTGCTGGCCTTGAGTGGCTCATTTTGGTTGACCACCTGTTTACCCAACACAGGGGGCTCACCCGCGTCAGAGTAAGCAATCAGCAGATCATCGCCGCCGCCACCCATCATGGTGTCGTTACCATTGCGGGCAGATAGCACGTCATCTTTAGCGCCACCCATCATGGTGTCGTTGCCTTTGGTGTCTGCCAGACTCAGGGACGTCAAAGGCGCGTCCATGATCGGTTCTGGGGTCGGCGCTGGGGTTGGGGTTGGCTCTGGGGTCGGGGCGGGCGCGCCATTGCCGCTCTTGACAAACTCAACGTAGTCAACGCGGGCGTGCTCATTAGCGTTTTCAAACCCATGGATTTTGAACAGCTCACCCCGCTTGATATCAACACCAGAGATGGTTCGGGTTGTGAATGTTTTCTCGTTTGGCAGATTGCTAGGAAGTTGCTGATCGAGCTCAAAGGCATCAATTTGTTTATTGCCTTTCTCAACTTTCAACATCCCAGTACCGTCATTTTCGTCGTAGTAGCCGATTTTGACGTCGTACTTGCCGGTTGTTCCCTTAAATTTAAAGGCCGCTGTCCCGATCTCGTCCCTGGCACCGCCCCTGAACCCGATCACTTCTTTCCCAGAGGCAAATTTAACCCCTTCAGTCCGATAAGCGCCCGTTAAGCGCATATCTTCGGCCTGGATTCGCATCTCCCCATTGGCGATACCGCTTTGGTTCGCGGTGGTATCTTCCTCGACCACCTCAATACCGCGACCATCAGCGACGTAGTTCACCATGTTATCTACGGTGATCGCGTCGCGAATTTGCTGCTCACTGTATTTAGCAGCGGCCTTTTTCAACCGAATCTTCCCAACCAGATCGCCATCATGGGCCCCGTTGGGATTATTTTGGTCGGCATTGCCCTGGTTAGAGCGCAGATGTAGGACATAGTCCATGCCCTTCTTCTCGATTTTGTAATTTTCAGCCGTGTGGCCCTGGATTACAATCTTGTCACCTTCGTCGAGGTTGAGGTCAGTGATCACATCGTTGCCGATGCTTTCCAGCCAGTGGTCATGACTGTTGTTATTCTCACCCGCCAGGGCATTGTTGGCCCCGTTGATGCGACCATCGGACTGGGTGTGCTTTTCGAGAAACTTTTCCTTAGCGTCGATCTCGCCGATAAACATAAAGGTGTCGGCCCCGGCACCTCCGGTCATCACGTCTCTACTGTTCTTGAGTGGCTCATTTTGGTTAACCACCTGTTTACCCAGCACCGGCGGCTCACCCGCATCACTATAGGAAATCAGCACATCATCCCCGGCGTTGCCTCGTATCCGATCATTGCCATTGCGGGCAGACAGCACATCGTCCCCAGCCCCTCCTCTGACAACATCATTGCCAGCGGTATCGGCTAAGCTCATCGCCATGGTCCGGTAATCTTCCTTGGCATTGGCGATGCCGTTTTGATTGCCGGTGGTGTCTTCCTTGACCACCTCAATGCCACGACCATCGGCAACGTAGTTCACCATGTTATCTACGGTGAGGGCATCGCGAATTTGCTGCTCGCTATATTTAGCTGCCGCCTTCTGCAACCGGATAGTGCCGACGAGATCACCATCGTGGGCTCCGTTGGGGTTGTTTTGGTCGGCATTACCCTGGTTGGAGCGCAAGTGCAAGACATAGTCCATGCCCTTCTTTTCGATCTTGTAGTTTTCGACCGTATGCCCCCGAACCACAAGCTTATCACCTTGCTCGATATTAAAGTCGGTAACAACATCGTTGCCAATGCTCTCCAGCCAGTGGTCATGGCTGTTGTTATTCTCACCCGCTAAGGCATTGTTGGCACCGTTGATGCGGCCATCGGACTGGGTGTGCTTTTCGAGAAACTTTTCCTTGGCGTCGATCTCAAGCGCCCACATAAAGGTATCTGCCCCAGCCCCCCCGGTCATCATGTCTCTGCTGGCCTTTAACGGCTCATTTTGGTTAACCACCTGCTTACCCAGCACAGGCGGCTCACCCGCATCACTATAGGAAATCAGCAAATCATCCCCGGCCTTGCCGCGCATCCGGTCATTGCCATTACGGGCAGATAGGACATCGTTGCCATTTCGCCCATTCAGCGTATTGTTGCCCGGGGTGTCATCTAAGTTTAAAGGGGTCATCTCAAAACCAGAGGCTTTCATGTTAGGTGCCATAATCAATTATTTGCGTCTCTTACAAGGTGTGCATGTGGTGAAAACGTGACAGTAGCGACGCGCAAATGCTGCCTCTTTTCAACAGAAAAGAAGCCATGTTGCATTCCAAACATGGGTCAGGAGAATATTTCGCAGCAAACAAATCGGTTCGCACAGCCTGAGACGGCCATGGAACAAAGCAAAAGATAATGATGTTTGCGCTATGTGACTTTAACCCAGGTGCAACGCATTCCTAACAAGCTCCAGCTTTCAGTCGGAGGCATTGCATTCAAGTTTGTATTACACACAAGAATTGTGCTGCATTTGCGTTTCTACAGGAGACAGGCGTTCAGGTCTATCACTCGAGACCCGCGCATCCTAGAGATTACACAATATCTCTGCAAAGGATACCGTTAGAAGGGAACATCGCCTTAGCGCCCCGGCATTACCCAAACATCTTGGGATTACCTAAACAGTTAGCTATGTATGCGACATAACTCAACGGACGCCCTTGAAATCAGGAACCTGTGATCAGTAATCGGGTAGAAACCTGCACCATGCAAAAATTGACAGGGAATACTCTTAGCGGTAGCTTGCCCCAGTCGGTCACTAACTTCATCGTTCTTTGTCGCTCATGAAGCTAGTATGCACTCGTCTTCTATATTAAAGAGCGCCTTTCGGAATTTGTCAATATTGATACGTCAGAGTTTTTAATGGGGGAAATCCAATGGATACCCTCAAGGAGGTCACTCAACGCTCTGTTTTAAGCTTGGCTGCAGCTGGTTAAAGACCTGTTTCGATTCTGACTGGATGATGGCAAATTTTTCTAGGATGGGTTTGATTTCGCGTTCCTCCTGGTCGACATCGGCATAAAACTGTGAGCACTCTCGCTCCAGGTCAGTGTAAATGAGGCCGAGCTTTTGATTAAGCCGATCGGTCGCATCTTGGGCGAAAGTGACCTTGGCACTGTCTAACGAACGCTCAAATTCTTGAATGATGCGATTGCGTCGCCAGGTAAAGCCCACCGCAAACACCAGGACCCCGATACCCGCAAAGGCGACCTCCAGAGTGCTTAAAATCAGCTGTGCCGTCAGTAGCTCAATCACCTGGATAATCGCCACGGCTACAGCGGCGAAGGCTCCACCAATGCCTGCTGCTTCGCCTTCAAAACCTGGGTTGAGGGTTTTGATGAGTCCGTCGTCCTCCAGCAGATTCTCAACTTTGGCTTTGATGCCTTCGATGACTTCCTGACGACGCTCTAAAATCTTGACCGGGATGCGGCCACTTTTAACCTGGCCAGTGGGGATACCCTCTAGCTCCAGGGTGAGGTCTTCACCAAACTGACGAATGCCGTCTACGAGGTGTAAGGTGCCATCATTGGCAAAGTCTTGCAGCTCAACCCTGAGTTCTTCCTGGCAGCGTTCAACAAATGCGTTGATCCACTGTTTGAGGGAGGATTCACGGCCAAACATGCCGCGAAAAGAACGACCCACCACATTTAAGAACGACAACCGTTCGCGAAACTCTCGCTTGATCCGGGTGGTGATCGTGTCGTAGCGATCGAGCAGCTGCCGCACCAAACCGTCAACTTCGAGTTGCGATCGCGACTGTCCAGTCTTAAACCGACGCTTGATTCGGGTGACCGCCAGCTGATCGGTCTTTAACCGCTGCTCCAGAGCCTCAACATGCTCCGTCAGGTCAGTGATCAAGATCCGAGTGGTTTCACTGACGGACCGCAATTTAATCCGGTAGGTTTCTCCGGTGGCAACAATATCTTTGATATACTGCCGCACGACTGGAAATCCGCTGTGGTTAAAATCCCCCTCCTGCTCTAGCTCAGCGGAGGTGGCAAAGATCACCGGTGACGCAATTTGATGCTGATTTGCCAGCTCCTGCACTCGGGTGATATTGGTTTCTAAGTCCTCTGCCTTTCTCAACAGATCGGCCTGTTGCAAAATAAAAATCACTTTTTTGCGCCACTGGTCGCTGACGTAACCCAAAAAATCCCAGGCGCTTTTTTGGTAAGGATTTTTGGCAAACAGGACAAAAAAGGTGAGGTCGCTGTTGGGGATATATCTTTCAGTAATAATTTGGTGGTTTTGGATAATCGTGTTAGTGCCCGGTGTATCCACAATCGAAATCTCTTTGAGAATCTCGATCGGGCGACCGATCTTTTTGAGGCTGGGTTCAACCTGCTGCTCAAAGGGGGCATCTGCGTAGACAATTTGCTGCACCATGTCAGTACATGGCTCCACATCGGTGGCACACACCTCCGCCCCCAGCAGGGCATTAATAAAACTGCTCTTTCCAGCTTTGACCTCGCCCACAATCACAAATAGAAAGGGTTCGTTGATATTTTTTCTGAGATTGTCGGTGGTCTCCTGCAGGTTAGCGTCGCTAATATTAGCCGCGAGCTGATAAACCTTACTGAGCAGCGCATCGAGCTGATCGCGATAGGCTTGCAGTTGTCTATCAATGATTTGACTGCTCATGGTGTTTTCCTGGGTGAGCGCGACCTAAAGCCAAAAATCATAGTTTTAGCTCTTAAAATGAAAATTATACTGGCAGAAAGCAAATATTCTGCCTTTGGTGGGTTGTTAAAACCTATCCCTGCAGCGACTGAGGTACGGGCCGTGTTGAACCCACCCTACGATACTTTTGCTGCACTATGGGGGTGACTTTCCCTATTCCCCATTGCCCATTCCCCCTTACTGAATGGTCGCATTAATCACCGACGCATCATTCGGCCCCAGTGTCAGGGACAGCGATAGCTGATCAGGATACGCTTTGACCGCCTGGCGGTAGACCTGATAGTTGGTGGGCAGGTTAACCGACTCTCCTGCTTTATCAAAGGCGATGGCATAGTCTACGGATTTGATCAGCTCGGGTTGGCCGGCCCGCTCGTCTTTGGCCGCCCGCCCTTCCAGATCATCGACGGTGGGTTTAGGGGGGAGTGCTGGCCACCATAGCCCTTTGTCGTCGGGGCCGGTGATCGCTTCGCTGGGGCGGGTGCCATTATGGTTAATCAGGGAAACGGTCTCAAACTTTTCAAGCCGGGTATCATTAGGCCGGTCGGGGGAGGGGCCAGCGGGGGTATAGGCAACTTGCCAGGTGTAGGTAACGGTAGCGGTGGCGTCGTACTGATTCGTGCCCGCTTGGTTAACCGCGACCTGGTTGCAAGCAGAGGCCATTAGCAGTGCTGCGATTGCCCCCACCTGTCCAAATTTGTTTTGCAGCCTGACCATATATCGGCCTCCTTAAAATTTGCACAATCAGCATTTTGCACAATCAGCACCTCGCACAGTCCGCTCAGCACCGTCAAAATTCAGACTTTAATATTAGAACTTAGACATCATACCGTTGAGTTGCTGCCTGCCACATTGGCCGCACTGCGTCCGTACTGCGTTGTCCATAATCATGTCTATGCCGCAAGCCCAAAGACTCTACTCCATGGCCGCAGGGCTACTGTTTGGACTACTAATTATCCTGAGCCTGCCAAACCTAGCCCAACCCGCCCGTGCAGCTGCTCTATGTCACCAGATTAAAGGCCATCGCATCTGCATCACTAAAATTACCCGCAGCGCCAAAAACTATTGGGAATATCGGGCGGAGGTCAGCTTTGATGGCAAAAAGCAATCCCCGGCTGTTTATGACTGTCGCCAGCCAACTCAGCCCCAGCAAAATACAATACCCTCTACCAAAGCAGCCGCTAGGGAGCTGATCTGTCGTTACTTCGCAAAATAGCACAGCTGTGAGATGAGGCAGCCGTGGAATAGGAGCGCACCAGTTCCATTTTGGGGGGCAATGCACTTTGCACTGCCCTATTGCCCCTCAAAATGCACTGCTCACAAAATCCTCAAATTTTGCCGATATAAAAATATCAAGCTATTCGAAGGCCAGAGTTTTTTTGGGATAAGTGTTCGTAAAATAGAGCATTCTGGTTTTCTCAGATATCCGCTCAGCACATTGATGTATAAGGACTCAACGACAATGACTCTGAAATCTTCACATTTTCTTCAGATTGTTTCTGTATAAATGAATGTGAAGCACCAGGTCTGTTGTGAACGCTGCTTTTCAGCGATTGGCAACCTCCCTGTCAATCAGCGCCCCCAGCAGCTAGGAGAGTAACGATGAAAGCCACTTACTGTTTTATGAATGCAACGTTGGCCTCGCGGGTGATCGATCACTTGCTGGCCAAGTTCAGTGGTCTCACCAATGCCGTCACCGTTATCTATTTGATCGACCGTTGGATTTTGGCCATCAATCTGAAAAGTGGTTTGGATCCACAGCGAACAGGAGACCTAAAAGCATTTTTAAACGAGAATGGTATCCCTTACCAACCCTCAAAGGCAATCAGAACTGCCCTGCGCGATCTGGATAATGGGTGTTCTCCCACCGAGGTGATGAATCGTCGCCAGGTTGTGATCGTCTCCCACGGGGTGCCCAATATCGTTGAGCTAGAAGCCTTTCGTCAGCGGTTTATCGAAGGTCTAGGGTATTGTCCACAAAGTTTGGTGTAGAGAATAGGACGGCGTCAAAAATAACTACTCAGGTAAGACAGACGCGGGGATGCGGGGATAGGGAGACACGGAGATCCACGATTGATGGATGTTCTCCGCGTCTCCCTATCCCCACGTCTTCATCTAGCCGAAATTTTAGGGCTGACAGACTAATAGCTCGGGTACGGTAGCTTATACTGCCCTGGATTAGCTAAGCCATTCCTCGGATTTTTACCCGTCACTGGCAGCTTCTCAGCCACAACGGGAACCCTACCGTAGTAGAATCTAAAAGATTTGTTAAGTCCTCTCATATAATCAGGGGGCTACGGGGGCACCTGCTCCAAGGCATATCAATTTTGCACGTGAGCGTAACGCCTAATTGCCAGCGCTTTTGTGATGCTGGCAATTTTTGCTGTGCGCTTTTGTTTTGTCTGACACCTACCTGGAGACTTCCATAAATCTATGACTGCAACGATAGAAAGGGCAAAGGCCGGATCTGACATTGGCGGGCTAGCCGCACGACAGCTTAAGGATGTGATCAAAACGCTACCCCCAGAATGTTTTCAAAAAAATCGGCGTAAAGCCTGGAAATCAGTTGTGTTGAGCGTCATTGCAGTTATCCTTGGCTACGCTGCGATCGCACTGTCCCCCTGGTTTTTGCTACCTGTAACCTGGTTTTTGACCGGCACTGCGCTTACCGGCTTTTTTGTGATTGCCCATGACTGTGGCCATCGGTCCTTTGCCAAACGTCGTTGGGTTAACGACTGGGTCGGTCACATTTTGATGCTGCCGCTGATCTATCCCTTTCATTGCTGGCGGTTGCTGCACGACCATCACCACATCCACACCAACAAGCAAGGGGTCGATAATGCCTGGCATCCCTGGTATCCAGAAGACTACAAAAGTGCAAATGGGGTTATCCAAGGGGGCTATCGAGCCCTGCGCGGTCGCTTTTGGTGGATTGCCTCCATTGCTCACTGGGCCGGGATTCATTTCGACCTTAAAAACTTTTCACCCCGTAATCGTGGCAAGGCCAAGATCTCCATTGCTGCCGTGGTGATTTTTGCCGCAATCTTTTTCCCTACGCTGATTGCTACCACTGGGCTGTGGGGCTTCGTCAAGTTTTGGCTGATGCCCTGGCTGGGCTATCACTTCTGGATGAGTACCTTTACCCTGGTACACCACACCGCCCCTGACATCCAGTTTCAACCCATCGAAACCTGGAGTGCCGCAGAGGCTCAGCTAGCTGGGACCGTGCATTGTAGCTATCCCCGATGGGTTGAAGTGCTCTGCCACGACATCAATGTCCATGTGCCTCACCATATTTCGGTGGCGATTCCGTCTTACAACCTGCGTCTGGCCCATCAGAGTCTCAAGCAAGCCTGGGGGCCCCATGTTCAGGAACGTCGGTTTTCCTGGCAGTTGATAAAAAGCATTGTAGACCATTGCCACATCTATCATCCTGAGGATGCGTATGTGCCGTTTAAAGCGGTGAAGTAGGTAGTGGGTAGTGGGTAGTGGGTAGTGGGTAGTGGGTAGTGGGTAGTGGGTAAAGCGCTTTAAACTACTCACTACCCTCCACCCTCCACCCTCCACCCAATATGCTCCCCTCCGATCTCCTCATCCACCGTCCCCAAGGGGACTCCCTGGTGCCCAAGCATTTGCCCCAGAGCAAGCATTGGCTTGCGATCGCAGCTAACCTGATTGCCCTATTTCAAAACTGTGTCGGTGAAACCCAAGGATATCTCAACCAGCGATTACAAGAAATTGAAGGTGAAGCCACCGACTATCGCATCAAGCGGGGCTTAGCCCACATACTGCGGGGGTTGAGCACCTTTGAAATCGTCAGCCCGCTAGAGCCCCCGGCGCTGAGGCAGCGAGTTTTTGAACTAGCCTCTGCGGGTGCCCATAGCCCAGCTGCTGCCAGGACCCACCTCGCTACTCTGGCCCAGCAGCTCACCCAAGAACTTGATCGCCCCGTAGAGTCGCATCATATCCAGCAGGGGCTGTATGCCGACCTACAAGAAAACCGAATTTTGACCCATTTTGAGACCCTCGACCCCGAGGCGTTGCTCCATCGCTATAACCTGTCCCAGGTGCAGGGGATTTTTTACCGCGCCAGCCACGTCATCCTAAATGTGCATCGCAACGACCCCGGCGAATACAAACTCATGTTTCGCTACCTTAAGCTATTTCGGCTAATGACCTACATCGAGGGCGAAGCCGACCAGGGGTTTACCGTCACCATTGATGGTCCCGCCAGCCTGTTTAAGCCCAGCACCCGTTACGGTTTGGATATTGCCAAGCTCGTTCCAGCTATTTTGCACGTCACCCGGTGGCACCTCACCGCCACCCTCCAGTGGAAAGATACCTACCGCGACCAAACCTTCGAAAAACAATTTACCCTGGCTAACACCTGCGACCTGGTCAGCCATTACCCCCCTGGCAAACCCTACGACAGTATGATGGAGGCCGCCTTTGCCGAACGCTGGCACAAACTCAAAACCGACTGGCAGCTAGAGCGTGAGGTCGATCTGATCCCGATCCCTGGCAGCGTCATGATTCCTGATTTTCGCCTGGTGCACCCCGATGGGCGCGTCTACTTATTAGAAATCGTGGGCTACTGGCGACCCGAGTACCTGCGCAAAAAGTTTTCCCAGGTGAGGCAATCGGGATGCGATCATCTGATTTTGGCCATTTCTGAACGGCTCAATTTAGCAAAAGCTGGCGTCAATATAGATCAGGTGCCCGCCCAGGTGGTTTGGTTCAAAGATAAGCTCCAACCCAAGGCAGTGCTCACTGTGTTAGAAGACGGCTCAGCTAGCCCACATCCAGTTTGAAACCTTAAGTTTTTCCCGTCGAGCAAACAACAGGTTTGGATATGGACAAGGTTTACATCAATCTAATCCGTAAATCTGAGCTATTCTGAGCTAAGTAGATTCCAGGATAAACCTTAGGACTGACGCTTGATACAGCAGCAAGTCGGGTATCCTCAAATAGTATCGCCACCTAGCGTATCGCCACCTAGCTTTCCTGTTATCTGTTTGCCCTATGACCACTGTTTTGATTGTGGATGATAGCTCAGTCCTGCGGGAGATGATCTCAGGCCTTCTGCTCAAAGCCGGTATGACTGTGCTAGAAGCTAAAGACGGTATGGAAGCCAAAGAGAAAGTGCTCGCCAGCCCCCCCGACTTGATTGTATTAGACATTGTCATGCCCAATATGAATGGCTATGAGCTCTGCCGCTGGATCAAAAATAATCCCGGTTCTGAGACGGTCCCGGTCGTGATTTGCTCCTCTAAAAACGAAGAATTTGATCGCTATTGGGGCATGAAGCAAGGGGCTGATGCCTATATTGCCAAACCCTTTCGGCCGACTGAAATGGTAGAAACCGTCAAGCACTTACTCCGCAGTCGTAGCTGAGGCAATCGTCGAGGTTTTTGTTTAGCTAAACTGATTGCCTAAACTGATTGCCTAAACGGCGTTCAATTTAAGCCGGGAAACCCAGGTGGTGTAAGCATCCAGGAGTCAGAATTCAGGAGTCATTGGGGGACTGGATTCTGACTCCTGGCTCCTGAATTCTGTCCCTGGGAAAATGTCCCGCTTTAAGTTGATAGCCCCTAAACTGATTGCCTAATAAAAGAGCCCCGACGGTCAGCTGCCGGGGCCTATATATAGAAGAAAAGGTAACCTCAATATATCGGTAAATGGACGTTTTTGATGTGGGTAATTCTTCGGGGAAAGCCAGAATTTAAAAATCTTAACCTTCCCAGAATTTACTTTGGTCAAAGTTGCGTTTTACTAGCTTCAAACTTCATTATTTTTTACTCAAAGAAGTCAGCTTCGGGTTCAATTTAAGCCGGGAAATCCAGACAGTTTAAGCATCCAGTAGCTAGAGGTCAGGCACTAGTAAGGGTCTCAATGCCGCAGGGCGGGGCTTCGACGTTGAGCGCTCAGCCGAGCCGCACAAGGTACCGCCCCCAAGAGGTTATCCATTTTGAATCGGGGTTACTCAATTCGGATTTAGTACGAGCCAGAATTCAGAGAAATTATTTCGCCTCCTGTCTCCTAACTCCTGTCCCAAACAGCCGCTCTCAACTTGAGCAGAGGTTCCCTAGTCAATCACCCAAAATCCATGCTTGCGCCAGGCTTGTTCCATCAATCCCTTCTGGAGATCAAGCTGGGTAATTAGATTTTGAGCAACCAAAATTTCACCCAGTTTAAATTTGCGGTGGCTTAATCGCTGAATGTTGAGAGCTGTCTGCAACTGTTCTGGGGTTACCATATTCCGCAGTTGCAAAATTTCACCGAGTTTTAGGGTTCTAGAGGCCTCCCGTCGGCAAAATCCAGAACAGGTAATGTCAAAGTTTGCG